>JBAXRV010000019.1:0-28291 GCA_037131045.1 Actinomycetes bacterium | reverse complement strand
GAGCAAGCGGCTCATAATCGCTGTGTCGCCGGTTCAAGTCCGGCCCTCGGTACCAGTAAGACAACGTCAGTTGCGCGAACGCGTGACTGTTTGAAGGAAAGGCACTCACGTGGCCCGTAACGACATCCGTCCCAAGATCACCATGGCATGCGAAGATTGCAAAGAGCGCAATTACATTACGCGCAAAAATCGCCGCAACGATCCTGATCGTCTTGAGATCAAGAAGCATTGCCCTCGCTGTAACAAGCACACGGTACATAAAGAAACTCGTTAGTTTTTTTCGTCTACCGTTAGGTCATTCGCTGTGGGTATGAACCGCGAGATGATCGGATTTGCGTATCCGCCTTCAGATACGTTGCTGGTCACTAAAGAACGCATTGCGCAGTTTGCGCGCGCCATTGGCGATGACAATCCGATTTATTTCGATGACGACGCTGCCAAGAGTGCTGGTCACCCGACTGTGTGCGCGCCACCGACTTTCCCCATGGTGATTACCATGGCGGCGATGGAGAAGTCATTTCATGACCCCGCATTGAACATGGACTATTCCCGAGTTGTCCATAGCGATCAGCGCTTCGAATATGCTCGCCCTATTCGCGTGGGCGATCAACTTGTAGTCACAACGATCATCGAAGACATTCGCTCGCTAGGGTCAAATGACATTGCCACGTTTCGCACTGAAGTTGCAGCCGATGGTGAACACGTTGTGACGGGATGGTCCAAGCTTGTGGTGCGTGGTGACGACGCATGACAAGTGCAATTTCATTAGCGAACGTTGAAGTAGGTCAGGAACTCCCACCTTTAACAATGACCTTTACTCGCGCTGGGTTAGTTGCCTATGCGCAGGCTTCCGGAGATATGAATCCAATTCATCAAGATGAAGAAGTCGCGAAGTCTGTCGGGCTGCCTGATGTGATTGCACATGGAATGCTCACCATGGGTCGGGCTATCAAAGTTGTCACCGATTGGGTCGCTGATCCAGCGTGTGTTATTGACTATTCAGTTCGTATGACTCGACCTGTTGTTGTGCCAGACACCGCTGCCGGGGTCGAAGTTGTGTTTGGCGGCAAGGTCGCAGCCATTAATGATGACGGAACAATCCGAATCGACTTAACCGCAACATTTGACGAGCAAACCGTTCTGGGCCAAGCTCGCGCAATTGTTCGCCTTGGGTAGATAGTTTTAGGTCATGGCAGCTTTAGCCGACTTCACGACATTGCACGTTGGTGGCGTTCCGCGTTCCATGACCTGCGCACAAAGCGAATCTGAAATCATTGACGCAGTACGCGACGCAGATGCGCAAGGTCGCCGGATCTTAATTTTAGGCGGCGGTAGCAACATCATTGCTGCTGATGAACTTGAGTTAGATGTTATTCAAATTTGCACAACAGGTTTTGAAAATGATCCCTCTGCATGTGCAGGAGCCTGGGTCACAGTACAGGCTGGCCATAATTGGGAAGAATTCGTTGCGCAAGCGGTGGCCAACGAGTGGACTGGTGTTGAGGCGCTCTCTGGAATTCCCGGCACAGTGGGTGCCACGCCGATTCAAAATGTTGGTGCGTATGGTCAGCAAGTCAGTGACTCGATTGCGCAGGTGCGTGCGTGGAATCGTGAAACCCAAGAAGTCGATACGTTATTTGCTGATTCGTGTGAGTTTTCGTATCGCTCATCGATTTTCAAACTGCACCCAGAACGCTGGGTGATTCTGAGTGTGACTTTCCAACTCAAACTTGGCACGTTGTCGTCGCCTGTTCAGTTTGATGAACTCGCACGTGAGTTAGGCGTTGAACTCGGTGCTCGAGTTCCGATGGTTGATGTGCGGCATGCTGTGTTAGCACTGCGCCGCCGCAAAGGCATGGTCGTGGATCCAACTGATCACGACACGTGGAGTACAGGCTCGTGTTTCTTGAACCCACGTGTTACCCAGGCGCCACAGGGAGCTCCGGCTTGGGAACAACCCGATGGCAGATTCAAAGTCAGCGCAGCTTGGCTGATCGAGAACGCTGGATTCGCCAAAGGCTTCGGGGTAAACACTCGCGCGACCTTAAGTACTAAGCACACTCTGGCGATTACGAATCGTGGTTCAGCAACGGCCACTGACATTCTGGAGCTAGCCGAAGTCATTCAGGCTGGAGTGCTCGCCACGTACGGTATTTCGCTGGAGTTTGAGCCTCAAGTCGTGCGCTAACCCGCTCACAATAAATCGGCCATGGTGTGGCACAATATGGATGTCGCACACAACGAAGCCTCGTGAATCGCGCGCTTTCATTTATCTCACTCACTCACGGGGAGCTTAACGTTATGACTCTTAGCCCATCTGATTACAAAGTTGCTGACCTTTCACTAGCTGAATTTGGTCGAAAAGAAATTCGTCTGGCAGAGCACGAGATGCCTGGTCTGATGGCAATGCGCGAAGAGTTCGGTGCCACTAAGCCGCTCAAGGGCGCGCGTGTCATGGGTTCGCTCCACATGACAATCCAGACTGCTGTGCTGATTGAAACGTTGGTTGCACTTGGCGCCGATGTGCGCTGGGTATCGTGCAACATTTTCTCGACTCAAGATCATGCTGCTTCAGCTGTCGTCGTCGGTCCCAATGGAACAGTTGACGCGCCAAGCGGAGTGCCGGTTTACGCCTGGAAGGGCGAGACTCTCGAAGAGTATTGGTGGTGCACCGAGCAGGCGCTGATGTGGCCAGGTCACGTTGGTCCGAACATGATTCTTGACGATGGCGGCGACGCAACGATGCTGGTTCACAAGGGTGCCGAGTATGAAGCGGCTGGGTATGTGCCAGATCCTGCTGGCGCAGACTCAGAAGAATTCGGTGTTGTGTTGGCGTTGCTTCAAAAGTCTCTGAAAGAAAATCCAACACGTTGGACTGAAATCAGCGCGCTCATTAAAGGCGTCACAGAAGAAACCACAACTGGTGTTCACCGTTTGTATGAAATGCATCGCGATGGCGTGTTGAAATTCCCGGCCATCAACGTGAATGATTCAGTGACCAAGAGCAAGTTCGACAACAAGTACGGAACTCGTCACAGTCTTATTGACGGAATCAACCGCGCGACTGACACCTTGATTGGTGGCAAGGTCGCAGTTGTCTTCGGCTACGGCGATGTCGGCAAGGGATCAGCTGATTCACTGCGCGGTCAAGGTGCTCGCGTGATCATCACTGAAGTCGATCCAATTTGTGCGCTTCAAGCTGCGATGGATGGCTACCAAGTTTTGACGCTAGACGATGTTGTATCCAGCGCTGACATTTTCATTACTGCAACGGGTAATCGCGACGTCATCACTGTTGAAGACATGTCACGCATGAAGCACCAGGCTATTGTCGGCAACATCGGACACTTCGATAACGAAATCGACATGGTTGGACTTGCCGGTTTCCCAGGCGTTGTACGTAACAACATCAAGCCACAGGTTGACGAATGGCAGTTCCCTGATGGTCACTCCATCATCGTGCTCAGTGAAGGTCGACTACTTAACCTAGGTAACGCAACGGGCCACCCATCGTTTGTGATGAGTAACTCGTTCACAAACCAAGTGTTGGCGCAGATTGAATTGTTCACCAAGCTTGATGAATATGAACTTGGCGTTCACGTGTTACCTAAGTATCTGGATGAGAAAGTTGCTCGATTGCATCTTGCTGCACTTGGTGTGAAGCTCACCGAACTGAGCAAGACTCAGGCGGATTACTTAGGTGTTAAGCCTGAAGGTCCTTACAAGTCTGATCATTACCGCTACTAAGAAGGTCACCGATTCTTTTCGAGCAGCCGCCCGTGGATGAACCAGTCCGCATCTTTAATGGTGCGAGCTGGGCTTATCGACGGGCGGTTTCTCGTGGTGAGAATGTGTTCATTCCCACGTGGGGGCTGGGCGATGTTGTCACAACTCTCGTGGGCGCCGCTGTTGTGAGTTTGCTTGCGACCTTGGGCTTCATGGCATCGCATATTGATCCGGTGAATGGCTGGGGTCTGATTGCAACGGCAAGTTTTCCATGGATTGTGTTAGCGGGCTGGCCGTTATTGACTGCAGCTAGAAAGGGAAATGGCGCGCAACTTGATTTGGGACTGAGCGCAAAGCAATCACATATTCGATTTGGCTTGCTTGCGGGGCTCGGTGGTTTAGGATTCGCATTCCTTGCGGCCACTGTTACGCAACACTTCACGGGACCAATTGATTCGACCGCTGGATTAGTAAGCAATCGTCAGCATGGTTTGGTGCTGTTCGTGTTCGCCTTGTGCACGCTATTCATTGCACCCGTTGCAGAAGAGATTGCGTTTCGCGGTCTGCTCTACACCGCGCTAGCAAAATCTGGACTGCATGAGATTGCGTGTGTTGTTATTTCGGCCGGAATCTTCGCAATGTTTCATTTTGAGCCACAACGTTTCCTGATTTTGTTCGCAATTGGTTGTGTGCTGGGTGAAGTGAGACGTCGAACTGGAACCACTTCGGCCAGCATCGCAACGCATATGATTAACAACCTGCCTGCGGCATTGGGAATGCTGTATTCAGTAGTGCAACCGATTCTGCCATTCGTGAATGGATAGAGCCCCGGTTTGTAGTGGCCTCCAAGCCAAGCAGTGGCAGTTTCTGCACCCTAGGCTGTCCACGCCGAACCACTAGGCTTGAGCAAGTGAGCGCACCTCGAATTGGAGTCATCGGCGGTGGCCAACTGGCCCGCATGATGCAACCTGCTGCGGTCAACTTAGGACTGCATCTTCGCGTTCTTGCACAGTCGCCAACAGACTCAGCAGCCCAAGTTATTCCTGACACCGTAATTGGTGCGCATGATGATCTTGAGGCATTGAAGCGATTTGCTTCAGATTGCGACATCATCACCTTTGATCATGAACATGTGCCGACCGAATACTTAGCAGAACTCCAAGCAATGGGCGTTGCGGTTCGACCTGGGCCACACGCCTTGCAATATGCGCAAGATAAACTCAAAATGCGCCATGTGTTAACGCAAGCCGGAGTTCCATGTCCGCAGTGGGCACAGATTCAAACTCCAGAAGATCTTGATGCGTTTGCAAACAAAGTTGGTTGGCCGCTGGTTCTGAAAACGGCGCGCGGCGGATACGACGGCAAAGGTGTGTGGGTGATTGATAATCGCGACCATGCTATTGAAGTTATGCATCGCATTGTGGATTCGGGCACCGAAATTCTGGCAGAAGAATGTGTGCCGTTCATTCGTGAGCTTGCAGCGCAAGTGGCACGCAGCCCACACGGACAATGTGTGGCCTATCCTGTCGTGCAATCAACGCAGACTCATGGCATTTGTCACGAAGTAATTGCGCCATGTCCGGACTTAGATGATGTGCGTGCGGCACAAGCACAAGAAATCGCATTGTCGATTGCTCAGTTGCTTGATGTCACTGGCATGCTAGCCGTTGAATTGTTCGACACCGGTGACCGCATTGTTGTTAACGAACTTGCAATGCGACCACACAACTCGGGTCACTGGTCGATGGATGGTGCAGTGACAAGTCAGTTTGAAAATCACTTGCGCGCAATTGCTGACTATCCGCTGGGTTCTCCCGCTCCGAAGGCACCTGTCACGATTATGGTGAACCTACTCGGTGGTGATCTAGGGGATCTGCATTCAGCATTCCGGCATGTCATGGCCCGCGATCCACAAGTGAAAATCCACCTGTATGGGAAAGACGTGAAACCAGGGCGCAAAATTGGACACGTGAATCTATTAGGTGACAATCTTGAAGACTTAAAGGAACGCGCTTGGCATGCAGCTGACTATCTCACGGGAGTAATCGATGAGTAACTCACCCACTGTTGGAATCATCATGGGAAGTGATTCCGATTGGCCAGTTATGACTCCTGCAGCAGAAGTGCTCGAGCAACTTGGAATTGATTACGATGCGCAAGTTGTTTCAGCACATCGCATGCCCGAAGATATGGTCGAGTACGCCAAGTCAGCTTTGGATAACGGTCTGCGCGTGATTATCGCTGGCGCTGGGGGCGCTGCACATCTTCCCGGCATGGTTGCTTCGCTCACGGTACTTCCGGTCATCGGAGTTCCAGTTCCATTAGCGCATCTGGAGGGCCTGGATTCGTTGCTATCGATTGTTCAAATGCCAGCAGGTGTTCCTGTTGCCACAGTCGGAATTGGCAATGCGCGTAATGCTGGGCTGTTAGCCGCGCGCATTATTGCAAGTGATCCACGTGAAACCGAATTGCGTGAACGCCTTGCAGATTTTGCTGTTGAACTGCGACAAGTTGCACTTGATAAAAGTGACGCTCTTACGGAACGCATCAGGAGCCTGGTCGATCCAAGTAAGTAATTGGCAAAACTCATGGAAGCTTAAAGTGTCTTGCTCCACCTGCCTGTGTACATTCGCAAAGCGCTGGAGGAGTATCTCGATTTCGCCTGATCATGGTTAGACGGGCTCGAACCACAACCCACGTATTTCCAGATAACTTAGGAACGACTCATCGAGCTGAGACCGTTATCCGAATGTCAGACTGCGTGAAATTTCTGTTTCCATATTTGTCAGATCTACCAACATAAAGTGTGTAGGTACCTATTGGAGCAAAATCATTTATCGTAAATGATTGCTGCCAAACACCATCTTTTTCATCACCGCTGATGGGGTCACTCAGTGCACCAGGAGATATCCATATGCCACGGTTACCAGCAACGCCTAATCCATCGTGGTAGAAGTAGCCGTAGATATATTGCACGCCAGATTCATCAGTAGCCCGGTAAGTGACCGTCAATTCCTCGCCTAATCCAAAAATATTGGAGGTTACCTCGACGGAATTCACCGTTGGTTCAGCGTCGTCAGCTGTTCCGCCAGTCACTGTGAAATCTGCGCTCGTTCCATTTGAGCTGTTTCCAAAGAAATCCGCTGCATTAATGAAAGCCGTGTACGTGGTGTTAACAGCAGTTTCGGGAATGTCGCATTCTACGGAGTAAGTACCTTGCTGGGCATCGCCAGAAATTCGAGTTCCTTCAATAGGAAATCCGCACCAATTAACCCAACCGCTCGGCCCACCGATTCGTAGGTCGGTGTAGCCAACACCAGTTGTATCGGAGATGCTCCACAAGAAAGTTGCTTTTGATCCGGCCGTAACTGGACTCATCACTGACACATTGCCTACCGGCGGTTCAACAACTGAACTCATCACTGACACGTTACTTACTTGCGGTAACACATCGTCGACTGCGCAGGTGCCAAGAACTTGATCAGGGTTATCAAGAGCGCAGGAATTGCTACCTGTACCGGGGGATAGTGTGTCTCGACCCGTGCCGCCCTGTAATGAATCGTTCCCGGCTCCACCGCTGAGTGAATCATTCCCAGATTTACCCCACATGAGATCTGCGCCGTTGCTTCCACTTAACGCATCGTTTCCGGCTCCACCGTTGAGTGAATCATCACCTGAGCCACCATTGACCGTATCGTTACCGGTACCTGCGCCCACGTTGTCATTTCCACTGCCAGCGTTCACTACATCGTTACCGCTGCCAGCATTTATGACGTCGCTGCCCGAACCAGCATTTATGACGTCGCTGCCCGAACCTGAATTGATCACATCGTTGCCGGGGCCACCGATAATTTCATCGGGGCTGCTACCACTGCAGATTAAGTCATCGCCACCGCCAGCATTAACTGTGTGCGCGCCTGCTCCGAGGACTGTGATGACATCGTCTCCACTTGTGCCATTAATTATGCGAGCAGAAGACGAAATGGTCGCGGGACTTCCATCACATAAAGTAGATGCTGCAGCGACTGGACCGGGCACCATGACTCCCAAGAGAAGCAAAACAAAAGCAGTCGTCGAGAGTTTCCGAATGTTTGAAGCTTTAAAAATGTGCATAGGGAATCCTCCGCGACCAACCCCGATTAACAACAGCCTTACAAATTAATCACGAAGGTGCAACCGCTAGAAGGTGAACTTTTGGCCAGATAACAAGAGGGTTAAAGTCTGCGTTGCTGGTGCAGGACATTTAAGGGCTAGGAAAGCCGTTAGCGGTGTAGCGAATGAGACTCGAACCCACGACCCACGGAATCGTCCGAATTAAGAACCTGGTCGGCCCAAGTAACTAATGGACCAGCCCGCTTGGGTCCAGGTATCGCGGTCTAAAACATTTCGTCCATCAATAATAATTTTTGACTTTACGCGCTCGCCCAAACTTTTTGCGTCCAGCGCTCGGTACTGTTGCCATTCAGTGAGATGCAAAACTAAGTCCGAATTATCAAAAGCAGATTCGACTGAGTCGCAGAGATTGAGATTGTGGGATTGCCCGTGCAGAATTGGAAGTGCGGCCGGATCATGAATCTTTACAATTGCACCAGCATCTGCTAATTCTTGTGCGATATGTAGCGCAGGTGAATCGCGCACATCGTCACTGTCGGGTTTGAAGGCAGCGCCCAATACTGTGATGGTCTTGCCGTGCAGCGAGCCATCCAAAGAAATTACTGCGCGTTCAACAACGATGTCACGGCGACTCTGGTTGATTGCATCGATGTGGGTTAAGAATTCGAACTGTTCGGCTAAACCTAATTCCGTTGCTCGTGCCTGTAGTGCGCGAATATCTTTCGGCAAACATCCACCACCGAAACCAACACCAGCATTCAGGAATCGTCGACCGATACGAGTGTCGTGACCAATTGCATCAGCAAGCTGCGTGATATCAGCGCCAGTTGCATCAGCCAGATCGGCAAACGCATTAATGAACGAAATCTTTGTTGCAAGAAACGCATTCGCTGCGACCTTAACAAGTTCAGCCGTGGCGTAGTCCGTGACAACAACGGGTGTGCCTTCATTGATCGGTACCGCGTAAATATCTTTCACCACGTCTGCATCGCTTGTGGAGGTAACTCCCAAGACAATGCGGTCAGGATGCAACGTGTCTTGGATTGCAAAACCTTCGCGCAAGAATTCCGGATTCCACACCAAGTGAATGTCTGCCCCAGCAGGTGCCCGTTGCGCAAGTTCCGCGCTGAGTCGCTGTGCAGTTCCCACGGGCACGGTGGACTTGCCGACGACCAAAGCCGGTGCAGATAGGTGTTCTGCAAGCGCGGTGAAAGCCGAGTTCACTTGACTCATATCAGCTGCTTGCGAGTTTGTTTGCTGCGGAGTTCCGACACACATGAAATGAACATCGGCATTCTTGGCAACATCGGCAAACGACGTCGTAAACGTGAGTCGCCCAGAAGCCAAAGTGTCCTGCAACAGCTCGGTTAGCCCAGGCTCATGAAACGGTACCTGTCCCGATGCCAGCAGCGAGATTTTTTCTTGATTTGTATCAAGCGCAATAACGTCATGGCCCAAGTGCGCCATGCACACAGCATGCGTTACGCCTAGGTATCCAGTGCCAATTACGGAGAGTCGAGCCACATAGCAACGATACCTTGCCAGATTGGCTAGTCCGATTACCTTGCCAATACGCTTATCAATGTGACTGACAAGCCTGGTGTAGCAGTGATTATGCCTGTTCTCAATGAACAGAACTATCTCGAAGCATCAGTTGCCGCAATCCTGACCCAGAACTATGACGGCCCGATGGAGATTGTTTTAGCTCTTGGTCCTTCTGTAGATAACACAAATAGCGTTGCGGCATCCTTAGTGGCTCGTGATAGCCGGATCAGCACTGTGCCTAATCCCACAGGACGTACACCCGAGGGCTTGAATGCTGCGATAGCGGCAACGTCGATGGATGTGATTGTCCGCGTTGATGCTCACTGTGAACTGTCGGCAGGTTATATCGCAAATGCAATCGCAACGTTAGAGCGCACTGGCGCTGACAACGTAGGCGGCATCATGGACGCCCAAGGTGTCACAGCATTCGAGTGTGCAGTTGCTACTGCGATGTCGAGTCCGCTAGGTGTTGGTGGCGCGGCATTCCATACCGGTGGTGATGAAGGTCAAGCTGAAACGGTCTACCTGGGAGTCTTTAAACGAGCAGCGCTGAATCGAGTCGGCGGCTATGACCCACACTTCACTCGAGCTCAGGACTGGGAAATGAATTACCGAATTCGCAGCACAGGTGGCTTGGTGTGGTTTAACCCACTGATGCGGGTCACTTATCGGCCACGATCAAGTGTGGCGACTTTAGCTAAACAATATTTTCAATATGGACAATGGCGTCGCGAAGTCATGCGTACTCATCCCGATACGGTGTCGAAAAAATCTGCACTTCGGTATTTCGCGCCACCGTGCGCAGTTGCAGGTTCGCTGGTCGGACTTGTTGCTGGGTTACTCGGATGGAAGCTCGGTTACGTCTTACCGGTGGGCTACTTAGCGATTGAAGTAGTGTCGTCGCTGGCTTTAGTGACTAAAGCAAAACGTGGTGCGGTATGGATTCCGATTGTTTTGTTCACAATGCACATCAGTTGGGGAATCGGATTCTTAACGAGTCGACCTAAGCGGTAGGTTTTTTACCTTCCATGTCGGCTTCGTAAGCGGCAAGTACTTCATCGGTTGGCCCAGTCATCTTGATGACGCCTTTGTCTAACCAAATTGATCGGTTACACACTTCGCGAATCATCCCGTGGCCATGCGCAACGAGAAAAACCGTTCCTGCGTGGCCACTGAGTTCACGAATACGCGCTTGGCTGCGTCGGCGAAACTCTGTATCACCTGTGCTCAATGCTTCATCAACGAGCAAAATTTCGTGTTGCCGAGATGCTGCAATTGCAAAACGCAATCGTGCTTGCATCCCGCTGCTGTACGTACCCATTGGCAAATCAATGGCATCGGGTATACCTGCAAAATCAATAATGCTGGGACGCAGCTCGTCAATCTCGTCGCGACTCAAACCCATGGCAAGTCCACCCAGGGTGATGTTGCGATTTCCAGAAACTGACTTATTGAGTGCTGCGCCAACTCCAAGTAGCGTCGCCTGACTTGAGGTGTAGATATCGCCGTCTGCAAGTTTTTGCAATCCAGCGATTCCACGTAACAAACTCGATTTGCCGGAGCCATTTCGTCCCACAAGGCCGATCACATCGCCTTCATAGGCGACAAACGAAACACCCTTGACGGCGTGAACACTCTTAACAACCTGAGCAGGAGCCTTGCCACGTATCAAACTGCGCAATGCACCGGCGGCCGAACTCGCTCCAGATCCTAAAACCACTCGGTATTTGATGTGAACCTCGTCCATGACAACGGTCGGGCGTAATTCCTCAGACATATGTGTTCTCACCTCGGAAGAAGTAAACAAGACCTAAACCAAAGAATGAAAATGACCACAGCACTCCAGCAACCCACACACTCGGTGACACGGTTTGTGTTTGCATCAACACATCGCGAAGCAAGTCGAGGTAGACCGCACCCGGGTTAAGCGTCAGATACTGGCCAATACCGTGACCTAAGTGCGAGGTAAAGACCGTGATGCTGAAGAAAACACCGGACACATAACGCCAGGTACGCATGAAGAACGGCAACAGTTGGCCGATGTCCCGAGAACGAGCACCTATGCGTGCGGCCATCAATCCGAAGCCAGTGGTGAACAGCAGCTGTAAGAAAATGACGACAGGAAGCAATAGCCAAGACCAGGTCAGAGGTTCACCAGTGGCTAATACCAGCACTACTAATACTCCGAGAGTCACAATGTATTGCTGCATTTGTTGGTAAATCGTGGCCAGTGGCAAAACTAGCTTGGGGAAATGAATGGCGCTGACAAGTCGAGCATTCTTGTTGATGCAGTTTTGTGCAGAGGTGACCGTGGTCTGCATGAAGTTGAATGCGAAAACACCTGCGATAAGGAAGGCAGGGTAGTTCTCAACGCCACGTCGAGTTCCGAGCAATACACCGAACATCAAGTAGTAAATTCCCGCGTTAAGAATGGGCGTAAATAATTGCCACAGCCGGCCAATCAAACTGTCAGCGTACTGTTGCGTGCTGCTCGCATTGGCCAGTTCACTGATGAACGCGCGACGATTCCAGGTATCTCGTAAATATGCACGCAGGGTTTGTGTAACCGATGCACTTTTAAGTCCGTATTTTTCAACTAGTGCCAGGTTGTCGTCGTGTGTTGTCATGGACGCTCGTTTGCACGCTCAAGGTCAGCTTCAAAGTCAACCTCCACAGCGAACAGATCGCTGATGTCGACTGGCACAACCTTGAGGCCATCTTTTTCGATTGCCAGTTCAATTCCGCGTTCGAAGTAATCCTGATCTCCGCACTCATCAAGTCGAGCGATCAAGGCAGCTTTGTCCTTTGCTGCGACAACGTTGATTCCAACGGACTCACCAAGTCCACCGACAACGACTTTGCTCAATTCCTTAACCAGGCCGTTGCCATCGACGGTGTACTTCACTTCTTCGTCAGATACAACGGAGGTATTTACTGCAATCACAGTTTGCTGCGCATCGATGAACTGTTGCAGGCGCGCAAGAATTGCTGAATCAAAAACGACGTCGCCATTCATCCAGAGGACTGGACCGTCATGCGATGCACGTAATGCCTTCAGCAGACTCTTGTTGGTATTGGTTCGATCGTAGTTTTCGTTGTACACAAAAACAGCTGATGGTGCGGCTTCCATAATGAGGTCCAGTTTGAACCCGACAACTATCTGAATGTGTGTATCGACACCAAACACTTCGTGAACATTGTCGAGTTGCTGCTGCAAAATCGTACGACCATCTTTGAGTGGCGTAAGCGGTTTAGGGTGCGGTTTACCTAGGCGGGTGCCCATTCCCGCAGCAAGAATTGTTACTTGTGGCTTCATCATCAGTTACCTGTATTTCTCGTGGCTAGATGCGGTCCAGTGCCCGTAGCAGCTAGTGCTCGAGCCCGTTCCATATCAGCGCTATGGGCAGAAATTGCTTCACGAAGTGCATTGAAAAAGCGCTCCGTACTTTGTCCAGCTTGTACGTTATCGAAGTAGAACTTTCTTAATAAGTGACGGTTTGGTTCGTTTTCATCGGTCTCGAGTTCGCGCGCAATGATGGCACCAGCTTCATCGATGTTCTTTTTGGTCAGTACGGGTGTTGCCACACTGATCGGTGAATCGACTCGAAGCTTTTCGATATTGTTACGACGATCTGTCAAGATCATGGGCTTCTCAGGGCGCAAGTAAAGGAAATCTAGTCCCACACTCGAAACGTCAGTAATAAGTAAATCGACACGTGGAAAAAGCGCCAAAATATCGCCATTGAGTTGCACTTGATGCCCGGCACTTGGTTGAGCAGAAATTGCCGACTTCATCATTTTGAGAATTGCGCTGTGGGTACTTTTGATGGCTTGATTCTGCGTGTCAAGAATTCTTGGGTGTGGTTTGTAGAGCACCCGAACATTTGCCTGCGCGAGTGCGGCCTGAATTATCTTGGTTCCCAATTTTTCCATGGACGTGTAATTGTTGGCTTCGTCTTCGCCTTCCCATGTTGGGGCGTAGAGAACTGTATGCCGTGATGACTCAGGAATTGTTGGCTCAGGGTGTTCATCAAGTTGTGGGCGACCAACACGGACAAGCAGATTTTCGTTGAATTCTGAAAGGGCTGCGCGGTGACGTTGAACTGCGGCCTCACCAGCAACAAAAACCCGGTCGTACGACTTTGCTTGGTTACTCACCATGCAGAGCTTGTCGCTTTCACCGTGGTTGACGTGAATGTGGGAAAGTTCCGGAACGGTGAGTGCCTGAAAGTTACCAGCGCCGTTATTGACGTAGACAACTGACTTGAAGGAACTGACTCGGAATAGTGACATCAAGTTTGCAAAGCCTGGCACGTGTGCCATGGGCAATGTTGTGAGTTCTTGGAGTGCTAGGAATGCTTGGTAGCGGCGAATGACAAGCCCGAACTTCAAATCTTGTGGATGATTTTCAAAAACAGGTAGCCACTGGGTGAGTTGGTATAACTTTTCGGGAACATCCGAGAAGTACACCGCCACATCGACTTGGAGTCCCTTGTCCACATCGAAGCCATGAGGGCCTTTAACGTAACGGTCGCGAATACCCAGTGCATCTAATACCCAGGCGCCGAGTTCGGCGATCGGGCCAGGCACGGCAGACCGTAAAGAATTAAGAGCCAAGTCAGGTACTCCAAGTGGTTAATTGCTTGTCAGTAGTGGGACAATTCTAGCGGGGTTCGAGGTGTGCCCTTATATTTCAAGGTTTTAGGGGATTCTCGTGGCTGCGCCAAAGGTGCTCATTGACCACAGCGGCATAGGTCCGCAGGTGCCACATTCTGAGCTTGTCGCAGCACTTGAAAAAGCAGGCGCATCCGCCGTTGTTTTGGAATCTTTGGACAACCTCACGGCCATTTCTCGCATCATCGACGAACTTGAAACTCAATCGGTGTGTGTAATTGACGGGGCATTGCTCACTGGTCAAACCATGGTTGATGCGATTCTTGCCGAGCGATCCACAGGCTTGGCCGCGCTAGTGAGGAAAACTCCAAGTCCTCAAATTAATCATGCAGCTCGCGTGACCAGTAAGCGCATTGTGAGTTCCTCAACCGAGTTACATCGGGTCACATCACCGACACACGAACTTTTGGGCGTAATCCGCTTAGAGAACTCGCCTTCGGTCATTCAAGCCCTCAAGGATTCCTCAAAGTATCTGGAGTCATTGGACCAGCAACTCAACCTTGTTGACTTAGTGACGCTGATTTTGGTGCGATCGGGACATGAAGTTTTTGTTTTGGAACCGTCAGGAATTTGCGAACGCAACCCAAGCGATGTGGAATCTGTACTTAGCGAATTACTTGCGCAAGATGAAGCACGCGTGAAATTTGGACGTGCGCTTCGGACAAATGATGGATTTTATTCGACGTTTGTATTGCGCAAGTTATCTCGATTCGTGACCCGAGTAGCGATTTGGCGTGGTTGGACCCCGAATCAAATCACTGTGGCATCATTAGCAATCTCATTTGTCGCCTCAATATTTTTTGCAACCGGCAATCGCACGCTGCTTGCAATCGGCGCGATTTTAGTTCAGCTCGCAATCATCGTTGATTGTTCAGATGGAGAAGTTGCGCGTTACACCGGCGTCTCGTCAGCACTGGGTGCGTGGCTAGATGCAGCAACTGATCGCATCAAGGAATACGTGATGTATGCAGCACTTGCGTTAGGTGCAAGCCGGCATCATGAAAATCTGTGGACCTTGGTTTTTGTATTGATTGTGTTGCAAACGGTTCGCCACTTGAGTGACTACAACTTTGTTGCTGTGCGTGGTGCCCGCGATGCCCGAATTCCCACCGTTGCATTAAACCACATGGTTGATGACGGTAAAGCAAGCGCAGGTTCTTTGATGGACACATCAGAATCGCTTAATAGTCGTCGGGCCGTTTACTGGATTAAACGAGTTATTTATTTTCCTATTGGTGAGCGCTGGCTAGTGATCACGGTTGGTGCATTGCTTGGCTCTCCAAAACTCATCTTTACTTCGCTGTTGATTTTTGGCAGTGGCGCATTGATTTATGTGTCGGTAGGGCGTTTTATGCGCAGCCGGTCTTGGAATCATCCGCAAGCACAGTCTGGTTGCGATATTGTCGAGCGTCAGATTGATGCCGGGCCATTGATGCAGTGGATTTTCGATGATGGAGCGCATCCGCTATCGGGTCGGTTTGGCTGGAGTGCCCCATCACTAGCCAGGCTTTTTGAACTCGGTCTTGTAGCTGTCGTGTGCCACGCACATCCCATTGCTTTCTGGTGGTTATTCGCGGTCGCCTTCCATCACTACGACACGCTGTATCGATCTTTGAGCGGCCATGAATTCCCACGCAAGTTGACGCGCCTCGGGCTTGGAGTTGAAGGACGCACACTAGTGCTGCTTCTGAGTTCGATTGGATTCCTTATTCCGCTCAAGATTTCTCTTGTGCTTGCAGGTGGGTATTTCACGGTGTTGTTCGTGGGTTATGCCTCAGCGCAATGGATTCGTGAGTTACAAACCTCATCTTGAGTGTCGTGATGCAGGATAATGAGACTGTGAATTCCAGCCAGCGCCCAATGCATCCAACGATTCAACAGATTCGCGAAGTCACTCAACCGCAGGAAATTTTGTCTCGCGCCAATTCAGAACATTGGCTCAACGATGTTTATTTGCGCAAACTCTCACCGTATTTCACTCGCATTTTTATTCGAGTAGGGCTTTCGCCTAATTTAGTCACGGTGATCATGATTGGTATCGGCAAAATTGCGGCGATTTCGTTGCTTCTCACTGGGCTACCGGGCGCAGTGCTTGCTGCCTGCCTTGCCCAATTTCAAATGGTCATTGACTGCAGTGACGGAGAAGTTGCGCGGTGGCAAGAAAAATATTCGCCTGCAGGTATCTTCTTAGACAAAGTTGCGCATTACACGGTGGAAGCGTTAGTTCCGGTTGCGCTGGGTATTAGGGCCGCAGGTGGAATTTCAGTTTTCTCATCCAGCACGATGTCGTGGTGGCCATGGCTTGGAGCATGCTTAGCAGTTTTGGTTGTGCTCAATAAAGCTTTGAACGACGCAGTACACATTGCACGGGCTCAAACTGGCCGGGAAAAATTGCACGATGAAAAGTCTGTGAGTGCTCCGTCGCATGCGGTTCTTGCCCGATTAAAGTCGCTGACAAAGTTCTTTCCATTCCAAAAGATTTTTCACAGCATTGAAATGACAATGCTGATCCTTGTGGCAGCAATTGCGGATTCTCGAACAAGTTCTCTGATCTGGACTCAGCATTTATTGACGGGAATGGTACTCGCCGCTGGGTTAACAGTGATCGGACATTTCCTATCAATCATGTCATCAAGCAGGCTCAAGTGAGTCGATCTGTTGCTGCCGTCATCATCACGATGGGAACTCGGCCAGTTGAATTCAAGCGTGCCCTCGATTCGCTGCTTGCACAACGAAACGTTGATCTGGATATCGTGGTTGTGGGTAACTCGTGGGATCCCGTGGGATTGCCCGGCGGTGTAAAGGGTTTTTATTCGCCCACAAATTTGGGAATTCCAGGTGGCCGTACTGCGGGTACGGACTTAGTCGTTGGTGACTATTTGTTTTATCTCGATGATGATGCTTTTTTTGACGATCCACTGACCATCAGCAACATGCTCGACATTCTTATTGCACGGCCTGAAATTGGAATCGTTCAGCCGCGAGCCACAGATCCGGTGACAGGCGAAACGCCTTCACGTTGTGTTCCACGCCTGATAGCTGGTGATCCATCACGGGCGAGCGTGGGTACCACGTTATGGGAAGGCGCTGGAATGTTGTTACCGCGTGACACATTAGTGCGCACGGGTGGTTGGGCCGATGAATTTTTTTATGCACATGAAGGTATGGATTTATGCTGGCGCATCTGGGATGGCGGTCAGATGCCGTGGTTCGCAGCACATATCATCACGCATCACAGTGCCCAGAGCCCAACGCGGCATGCAGTGTTTTGGCATCAAACTGCGCGTAATCGAGTGTGGCTGGCTAAGCGCAATTTGCCATGGGTGTTAGTCCCCATCTATTTGTTTACGTGGATTGCGATAACTACTCTTCGTGCGCGCAACCGCGAGAATTATCTAGCGTGGTGGAAAGGTTTCATCGATGGATGTAAAACCACGCCGTCTGGTCGCCGGGCTATGAAGTGGTCGACAGTTCTTCGGCTTACTCGTTATGGTCGACCACCAATAATTTAATCGTCAGTCTGGGCGACTAATTGCCAGCAGAATTATTTAATTTTAATTCGGTTATTGCCTTCTGAGCACTGTGTGCTTCCTGCATTTGTAATGCCGTCAGTTGGGTTTTGTTCTCCGATAACGACCTTACGTGCGGTAGTCCAGTCCGCTCCTACTACAAGAACAAGTGATGTCGTCAACGTCGAGTCGACAAACTTTGACGTTGATTGTGCTGAGTAGGCAAGTGTGTCGGCGCCTGCTTTGAAACGCGCGTTGTAGCGAACTTCAGTGAGTGCCACTTGCGTTTTAGCGTTTCCGGTAGATGTCACTATAAAGCCGCGCTTGCGCAATTGACTTGCAACTTTTTGTGCAAGACCACTCGTGGCTGTTCCGTTAAGCACAATCACTTTCACGCTACTTGGCGGTGTGATCAGGCCCGGAGTTGGAGTTTCTGTCGGTGTGGGTGAAGCGGAACCCGATGGCATCGGTGTTGGCGTTGCATCGCTCACAGGCGGCCATGGCTCTTCAGCTTTGACCGCATCCCACATTCGTTGCGTCTTTGCGATCCAATGAACATTCCCGTCGCCAAGAAGTTCATACGGTGTCGTAGTGAAGGCAATGTTGGCAGGCTTCAGGCTCACAAGCGACAAAGCGAAATCTTCAAGTGCCTGAACACTAGCGAGGTCTTGGCTAGTAGAAATAGATGATGTCACTGTAGTCAAAATTTGATACAGCAGCGCTGGATTTGTAAGAACACCTTGTTGTTCAATTCCGCGGATCATCGAACTGAGAAATTCATGTTGTCGTTGGATTCGGCCTAGGTCGCTGCCGTCACCGAGAGTTTCGCGGGCGCGGACAACTGCCAAAGCCTGCTTGCCGGTGAGTGTGCTAAAGCCTGCAGGCAAGTTCAAACCACTACCACCTCGGCCAGGAACCACTGGATCGTAGACCGGTGTAGTGAAGCACACAGTGACGCCGCCGATTGCATCAACAATTGCTTTAAACGCGTTGAAGTCCACAACAACAAATTTGTCGATGTGTAGCCCTGTTGTCGATTGAATGGTCTTGATGGTGCAGACGGGTCCGCCAATAGCGAATGCAGCGTTAAATTTTGTGGTCCACGGCCCAACAGGATTGCCATTGAGGCCCGTGCACTTTGGAATTGTGACAAGAGAGTCACGTGGAATCGAAATTGCTACCGCCTTTTTGCGGCCTTCATATATATGGACAATAAGTGTCGTGTCGGATCGGGCACCTGATGCGTTGCCAAATCCAGCGCCTTGTCCCGAGCGCGAGTCCGATCCCATGATCAAAAAGTTGATAGCACTTGTGTCGCTAGGAGCAACTGGTGTTGGTGATGTACCAGGTGTGTTGAGGTCCTGAGTATCGATCACCTGGATGTTTTTATCAAGTGCGTTGAGTTTGTACACCACACCACCACCGGCAGCTGTGGTGATCATGATGAGTGTGGAAATAAATGCGACAGTACGTCGAACCCAGGGCTTCGCGGTAGGAGCAGGCACCTCAGAGAGGGCTTTGTGCTTTCCGCCAAATTGAGTATCGGACATTGTTCGAGCCTATTCCAGGAACGAGGTATTACCCAAAGTGAGCAGTGTTTCTTGCGTCATATTGTGATGAGCAATACGACTCGTATGAGTGTCAGTTCGTTTGAAATGAGTGGGTTTCGGGCAGTATGTTTTCTATGCCTCGTCACATTTCACTGAGTATTGTTGCGCTTGCTGCCACTCTGGGCTTGAGTTCTCTAGTTGGTGTGAGCTCGTCGCAGGCAGCTCCTGTGGTCAGTACAGCGACAGCGCGTAATTTACCGCCTTTAACTTTTCAGAATCTGGCTCTTCGTTCTTTTTCCAATGTTCCAATTTCAGGTCGTCACGTAAGCACGCTTTTGCCACCAACTCACGTTGATGAGTTCAACGTTGTTGGGTTGACCTGGACCGGCGAAATGGCGGACTCCACACAATTGCAGGTGAAGATTCGCGAAGCAGGTAAGTGGACTTCCTGGAATACGTTGACCTTTACTTCCGAGCATGGTCCAGATGGCGATACGCGTGAAGCAGCCAAAGTGCTTAATGGAACCGATCCACTATTGGCATTGGCATCCGATGCAATTTCAGTGCGAGCAATCACCAATTCAAGCGCCTTACCCAAAGACATGCACTTAGTCATCACTGGTTCGCAACCGACTTCTGAAGATCAGATGATGATGAACGCGGTTAATCAAGCCGCAACGTTTCCTTCATATGCGGATTCGCCACAAGGCGCACGAGTGTTGCGACCCAACATTGTGACGCGAGCA
Organism: Actinomycetes bacterium; assembly: GCA_037131045.1. GTDB lineage: Bacteria > Actinomycetota > Actinomycetes > S36-B12 > UBA5976 > UBA5976. The sequence goes on along the minus strand of JBAXRV010000019.1, from coordinate 8,428 downwards.
CAGTGGATGGGTAGCTATGCGAGCACATATGAAACATCGGCCTATCGCGATGAAGATCCCGAGATGGGCACGGGAATCATCGCTGGGTTTGTGCACCACACAGTAACCACTAATTCGTATGCCAAATCTGGCGGACGTGATGCGGCGTATCAAATGCGTTCGCTATTCCTCTTTTTCGTACGTGGTCGTCACTACAAGGACATGGGTTATAGCTTCCTTGTCGATAAATACGGAACTATTTACGAAGGACGTTCTGGTTGCCCAGTGCCGAATGGTACAAATGCGGACATCATCGCCGCGTGTGATGGTCCCACGATGCCTGCGATTGGCGCTCATACTGCCGGCATGAATCGCAATACGTTTGCCATCTCTGCAATCGGCGGATATCACTTGGTGCGCCCACATTCGGCAATGGTCAACAGCATTGCCAAACTCATGGCCTGGAGAATTGCGCCTTACGGTTTAGACCCACAAGTAAAAACGGTTATTCCGATGTACTCAGACCCAAAGCGCTATTCGCAATTTAAGAATGGGCAGTTTGCATATAAGTACACAATCTCCGGCCATCGCGATGTTGGGCGCACGGTGTGCCCTGGGAAATACTTGTATCCCTACATGTCGTCAATTCGTTCAAAGATTGCTGCGCTGTTAGTACCAACAATTAAACATGCCAGTGTGAATCCGCTCGCGCTTTTGCCTACCGACACTTCGCCGGTGCATATTGCAGCTGATGTGCCGGCACATTCAACGTGGTCAGTATCGGTGATATCGGTGAGTACCGAGGTGGTGCTGGAACGTTACTCGGGAGTAACTCAGGAAACAGCTGGAACGATTAGCGAAGATTGGAATCATCTCGATACAAGCGATCCGCAGGTCACCGACAAGTTGCTTGACGCCGGCGCTTACCGCATTGTGATCAGTGAAACCGTCAATGGTCAGGAGCAACCTGCTGTGACGTCACTTGTTTATGTGGGTACTGTTCCGGATGCCGTGACGAACATTATTAATTCGCCGTTGTTTGATGACACGCATCCAACATCGCGCGTGAGCAAGGCGACCTGGGTTTCATGGGATGCAGTAACCAACAGCACACCCGTTACCTATAAATACTGGCTGTGGAGTGCAAGCACTAACAAGTGGTCAGCATGGCAATGGACGCGTACTGAAACGCAAGTGGGATTGCGTGGCCTGAAATTAAACAATCGCTACAAGATTCAAGTGTTGGCAACCAATGCACATGGTGACTCAGAACCTCTTGAGTATGAGTTCAGCGTGACTCAGTGACCGATGTGTGGCAGTCCATCACTTCGGCATTACGAGCCGTTGGACCTTCACCGATGGTTACATGGCTAGCCCCGATGGGCTCGATTGAACTTTCGGGAACAACATATTTCAATGGAGTAAGCAAAGCAGCAAACTTTCTAGTCGACGGACTGATGATCGATGCGCACACTGCAGTCGCCGTTGAGCTAGGAAATCATTGGCAGTCGCCTGTATGGCTCTCGGCAGTTTTCGCTGCGGGTTGTCATGTATCTGATGTTGAGAATGCTGATTTTGTGGTGACATTTTGTGATGAGCTACCTGCTGTGCGCGATGGCAAAACTTTTATTGCGGTCAGTCGTCATCCCTTTGGTGTTCCTGATGTTGACGTTCCCGTTGATGTAGTGAACGGTTCCCTTGAAGTGCGCAATTTTGGCGACTACTACGCCGGGCCATCGCAGCGCGACGAAGTACTTGTGTCTGATGCACATTGCGAAATTCGTAGCGATCACGCGCTTGAGGTAATCACTGAGATTTTTGCAGCCAAGAATGTAATGAGCGGTCAACGAATCTCGTTAGCAGGTCATGGCTCTGTGACTGATCGGGTGATCTGGCAGGTTTTGGCTCCCGTGTTTGGGCAGTGCTCAGTGGTGCTTCTTGATGGGGTACCAAGCGATTCGCCCATGATTGCCGCGGAGAAGATCGCAGTAGCGATAGCACTCTAGAACGCCTCGTATGAGAGAGTAAGAGTTGTGACTCAAGCTATTTTGCTCGTGGGTGGTCAAGGTACTCGCCTTCGCCCATTGACGATGAGCACGCCTAAGCCAATGTTGCCGGTAGCTGGATTCCCATGCACCGAACATCAAATAGCCCGCGCACGCGAAGCAGGTATTGACCGAATTGTTCTGGGTACGTCGTATCGGGCTGAAGTGTTTGAAGACTATTTTTCTACGCGTGACCTGGGTGTTGAAATCGTTTACGCCGTTGAATCAGAGCCACTGGGAACTGGTGGAGCAATTCGTAATGCAGCACAGTATTTAACGTGTGAGCCCGAAGAGCCAGTTGTCATATTTAATGGCGATGTACTCACTGGCTTGGATATTTCGGGACTGATTTCCAAGTGGCGCGATGCTGATGCACAGGTAGCGATTTACCTGACTCGGGTGGAGGATCCTCGGGCATTTGGATTAGTCCCTACCGATGAGCACGGCAAAGTTACTGCATTTACAGAAAAGCCAACAACTCCTGAAGAGATTATTACCGACCAAATTAATGCAGGCTGTTATGTTTTTCGCCGTGACGTGATTGACCAGATTCCCGCAGGTCAAGTGGTTTCCGTTGAACGTGAAACCTTTCCACAGTTGCTCGCGTCGCAAGCCAAAGTCATCGGTGTGGTTGATGATGGCTATTGGTTGGACTTAGGTAACCCACTGGCATTCGCGCAAGGTTCCAGTGACCTGGTTCGTGGCATTGCGCCATCTCCACTTTTAGTAGGACGCACAGGTGAAGCTGTAATTGACCCATCGGCTCAGGTCGATGCTTCGGCATCTGTTATTGGTGGTTCATACATTGGTGCTGGCGTAGTCGTTGGTGCGCACGCACTTATCAACGGCAGCATTGTGTACGACGGCGCTCACATTGACTCGCATGCTCGGGTCACAGATTCCATTGTGGGTCGCGATGCTCGCATAGGAACGGCATCACACTTAAATCAAGCTGTGGTGGCTGAAGATGTTGTAGTGGGACCACGCAATGAATTACTTTCAGGTGTTCGAGTATTCCCAAGCACAACGATTGATGAAGCCTCGATCAGATTTTCATCTGATCGTTAAAAGCCGTCGCCTTCTTTTTCTTCGCGTCCTTGACGATCTAAATCAGCCAGATACTTTTCAAGCGACGCAGCAATGTCGTCGCCACTGACCAAACTTCCGTCGGCAGTTGAGGTTAACTCGCGACGCGACATCATGATGGAATCGTGTTGCTGTTCAAGCGCAGAAACTACTTCACGGTTTTCTTCGACGCTGGCAACTTGTTTGTCGATGTCGGCATCCATAGCAATCGCAGCTTGTCGCACTTCGTCGCGTGGCAATGCCAGACCTGTGCTCGAGGCAACGTGATCCAAAAGCGCGAGTGCCGCCTTGGGGTATTCGCCGCCAGCCAGGTAATGCGGAACGTGTGCGGCGTATCCCATGGCAGGCATCTTTGCTTGGCTGAGGTTGAGTTCAATCAGACCTGCCATGCTGCCGGGAATTTCCACTTGGCCAACCCAAGGTTGGTGTAGCCCAATAAGTTCTGGATCGCTGGAATGTGTCGTAATTTCAATCGGGCGCGTGTGTGGCGCTGGCCAAGGAATTGCATGAATCCCAACAGTAAGTCGCACACCGTATTGCCGAACAACTTCCACAATGCTGCGCACGATACTTTGCCAACCTAAATCAGGTTCAACGCCGTGGAGCAACAGGAAGGTCTGACCCGCTTCATCGGTGACTTCGCTCAGAGTCAAGTGCGGAAGATCCATTGATTCGTAATGGTCGGAATCAAAAATTGTGCGAGGTCGACGACCTCGGTAATCGTAAAACGCATCGATGTGGAAGTAGGCAACGGGACGATTTTTCATAGTTGCCAAAATGTGCTTCACGGCTAGGCGGCTTGCAGCGCCAGCATCCATGAATCCTGTGAGTCCGTGCACCAAAACAATGCCTGATTGGACTCCGTCTTCAAGTTCGTGGGCCGGAGGTACGACCATGGTGTACAGGTCTCGTGCTGGATACATAACGGGCTCCTTTCAGATGGAATGTCTCTAATACATATTGCAACATAAATTGTCGGTCTGGCATTCCGAGCGGTTGCGGGCGATTTTGGGCACTTTCGGCAAGAATAGAGGCTGTGCAGGCGATGGGAGGACAGATGGCCGCAATTTCGTTGGTCGGGCTGACTAAGGCCTTTGCCGAGGTCACTGCGGTCGATCACATCGACCTGGAGGTGGTCTCGGGCGAGTTCATCACCCTGCTTGGCCCCTCGGGGTCAGGTAAGACCACTGTGCTGCGCATGATTGCCGGATTTGAAACTCCGACCTCAGGTGCCATCAGTTTGGATGGTGTGGACGTGACGGCTACCCCAGCACATCAACGAGATGTGAACACAGTGTTCCAGGATTACGCGCTTTTCCCACACATGAGTGTGCTCGAGAATGTGGAGTACGGGCTCAAGGTCAAAAAGGTCAGCAAAAACGAACGCCGTAGTCGAGCCCAAGAAGCACTCGAATCAGTTGCACTGGCTGAATACGGAAACCGGAAACCATCGCAGCTTTCTGGCGGACAACGTCAACGTGTGGCACTTGCTCGGGCGCTGGTAAATCGTCCAAAAGTGTTACTGCTCGACGAGCCACTTGGCGCACTTGATCTGAAACTTCGCCAACAGATGCAGTTCGAATTAAAAAGCCTTCAACGCACGACAGGTATCACCTTTGTGTTTGTGACACACGATCAAGAAGAAGCCTTAGTGATGTCAGATCGCATCGTGGTTTTTAACGCGGGGCGCATTGAACAGATTGGAACTCCGACGGATATTTACGAGCAGCCACAAACTGAGTTTGTTTCACAATTTGTTGGTACTTCGAATGTGTTCAGCGGTGCGATTGCACAGTCGATTCCTGGTGCACCTGAGCGGTTCAGTGTGCGACCAGAAAAAATTGACATTGATGCGGTGAGTACATCGTCAACTCACGCATCGGTGTCGGGCACTCTTTCTGACATTGAATATTTGGGTCCAATGATTCGTTACATCGTTGAGTGCAGTGGTCAGCACGTGATTGTGCTCGCGCATAACGACGAACAGCAAAAACACAAACTGGCTGGAACCATCGGGCGAAGTGTGAGCCTGTCGTGGAGCAAGGACTCCATGCAGCAAATGTAAAAGTTTCTCAGGCTTAACGGTCAGAGATTGGATCTAACTCAAGATCCACCGCCAAAGCGGCGTACATGTTAGAGGAGGAAGGCAGATGGCAGACAAGCGTCTGTTTACCACTATCGCTGTAGCGAGTGCAGCTGCACTTGTTCTGGCGGGTTGTGGAAGCTCAAAGAATGATAGTTCAAGTGGGTCGACGTCCGCACCCGGTGGCGCTGCTTATGCAGGTCCAGTTGGCGACGGCGAAGGCGCGGTCAACATTTTGGCATGGCCAGGCTATGCGGAAAATGGATCAACTGATCCTGAGGTTGACTGGGTCACACCGTTTGAAGAAGCAACAGGTTGCAAGGCCAACATCAAGAACTTCGGTACTTCAGATGAAGCTGTTGCGTTGATGCAAGGTGGCGGTTGGGACGTAGTGTCTGCATCAGGCGATGCAACGCTTCGCTTAATTTACGGAGACTTGGCACAACCTATTAACACTGACTTAGTTCCAAGCTATGCGGATATTTTCCCAGGCTTGAAGAACAAGTCGTTTAACTCAGTTAATGGACAGATGTACGGCATTCCTCATGGTCGTGGCGCAAATCTTTTGGCGTACAACGTCAAAGAGGTAACAACAGTTCCTGATTCGTGGGGCGCTACTTTTGATCCAGCTTCTCCTTACGCTGGCAAAATCACTGCCTACGATTCACCGATCTACATCGCCGATGCTGCGCTGTACTTGATGAAGACTAAGCCTGAACTGGGCATCAAGGATCCTTACGCTTTGGATCAGGCACAGTTCGATGCAGCAATTGCATTGCTGACTGCACAGAAGCCACTGATTGGCGAATACTGGGGCGACTACCTCAAGAACATTGATGCCATGCAAAAGGGCACGATTGTTCTGGGTACGACCTGGCAGGTCAACATCAACTACGCGAATGCTGACAGTGAAGTCGTCAAGGGCGTGCTTCCTAAAGAGGGTGCAACTGGCTGGTCAGATACATGGATGGTTGCTAAGGACACCAAGAACATCAACTGCTCTTACAAGTGGCTTGATTGGATTGGTGGTCCTGTTGCCAATGCACAGGTCGCTGAATGGTTTGGCGAAGCTCCGTCTAATCAAAAGGCATGTGCTAACACGTCGGATCCAAACTTCTGCACCACTTTCGATGCAGCAGATGGTCCGTTCTGGGACAACGTCTACTTCTGGAACACTCCATCGGAGAACTGCGTCGATGGACGTACGGATGTGAAGTGCATTCCGTATTCAGAATGGGCCAAGGCCTGGTCATCGTTACGTAACTCGTAACGCGTCGAGTCGCAATGTGTGTGGGTGGACCTATGTGTTCACCCACACACATGACTCAAGTCAGAATCTCACATCCGGCAGTTGCCGGTCATGTGTCAGCAGCGTCTCAACAGGTAAGGGAGTAACTAGTCGTGAGTAATCTCGATCGCCTTGCTGCCCGTCGAGATGTGCGCCGTGCGATGTCGTTACTAGCCGCGCCACTTGTGTGGCTACTGGTCATCTATTTAGGCGCCCTTGCCGTTCTTTTCGTTACATCGTTTTATTCGATTGATTCGTTTACTAATCAAGTGATCCATGTCTTTACATTTCAAAACTTCATTGACGTATTTACTGACCACGCGTACCTCAACGCCACGCTGCGTACGTTAGGAATCGCAATTTCAGTAACGGCCGTGTGCGCCTTCCTTGCGATTCCCATGGCGTTCTACATGGCGCGCATTGCCTCGCCTAGCCGACGTCCGTTCTTGGTGGCTTTGGTTCTTACTCCGCTGTGGGCGTCTTATCTTGTGAAGGTCTATTCGTGGCGCACAATGCTTACTCCAGACTCGGGTGTGATTGCGTGGCTGCTGCATCCACTAGGAATTCATAGTCCCGGGTACGGCTTAGTCGGCGTTGTCATCACATTGAGCTACCTCTGGCTTCCTTACATGGTGTTGCCAATTTACTCCGGGCTCGAGCGACTGCCTTCGAGCCTGCTAGATGCCTCAGCCGATCTGGGTGCCAGCACCTGGCAGACGATGCGAGATGTTGTGCTGCCGAATGTGAAGCCAGCGGTGATTGCAGGTTCCGTCTTCACCTTTTCATTATCGCTTGGTGATTACATCACGATTCAAATTGTCGGTGGTAAGAATCAAATGCTGGGCAATGTTGTGTATCAAAACTTTAGTTTGAATTTGCCGTTCGCTGCTGCCGTGGCATCGATCCCAGTAGTGATTATGGTTGTGTACTTGGCGATGATTCGACGTACTGGCGCATTGGAGAACTTGTAATGCGAATTTCCCGAGTAACCCGAATCGTCTTTGCCGTATTTATGGCTTTAGGGCTGGCCTTTATATACGTTCCGCTGACTGTGTTGGTTGTTAATTCCTTTAACGCAAGTAGCACTTTGAATTGGCCACCAAAGCATTTCACTACCCAGTGGTGGGTTCGTATGTTTAGCAACGAGGGCGTGAGAAGCGCCGTATCTACTTCAGTTGTAATTGCGCTGGTGGCTACATCGATTGCTTTGGTCCTTGGCACTTTGGCCGCGGCAGCGATTACGCGTTATGAATTCTTTGGCCGCAATACTGTTTCGTTACTCTTTGTGCTGCCGATTGCGTTACCGGGCATCATCACCGGTATCGCTTTGAACCATGTTTTCACTGGGTGGTTTGGTGGCTTAACGTTTTTCACTGTCGTCATTGGACATGCAACTTTTTGTATTGTGGTGGTGTTCAATAACGTGGCGGCCCGATATCGCCGTATTGGCAAGAGCCTGGAAGAAGCCTCGATGGATCTTGGCGCATCGCGCTTCACAACCTTCCGCGAAGTGACCTTCCCTTTGATCAGATCAGCGTTAGTGGCAGGTGGCGTTTTGTCTTTCGCTTTGTCGTTTGATGAGATTATCGTGACGACATTTACTGCAGGACCTGGTCAAACCACTTTGCCAATTTGGATTTACCAAAATCTGTTCCGTCCGACCCAAGCACCGATTGTGAATGCGACTGCAGCCGCACTGATTGTGCTCTCAATCGTGCCGATCTATTTAGCCCAGCGACTATCGGCCGTTCACACGGGATTAGTGAACGAATAACTGTCGTTTGCGGCGGTGCTGAAATCGGATTTCATGAGCAGCAGCGCGGGGGATTGTCGGGTGCGCCTAGACCCGCACTGGTTTCCCACCAGCATCGTTGCGCCGATAAACTACGTAAGCGCCGTAAGGCGTGGGCCCCTAGCTCAGTTGGTTAGAGCAACGGACTTTTAATC
>JBAXRV010000018.1:0-28383 GCA_037131045.1 Actinomycetes bacterium | reverse complement strand
CGTTGCTGTCCAACTTACTCAACGTGTTCTAAAACCCTTTAACGGTGGGGCGGGTGGGGCTCGAACCCACGACCCACGGATTATGAGTCCGATGCTCTGACCGACTGAGCTACCGCCCCGTTGCACTTGTTCAACCGATCAAGCACAAGGAACTCCAGTTTACGGTGGTACTCCAGGGTTTCAGCCGCGGGCACTGGGTGCATTAAGCACCTAATGCCGGTGACTATTCAGATACCGCGATAAGTTCACCACTTACCTCGTACACTCGTCGTGGGGAAAAGCCCCACCTCAAAATCTTGAGCGCTGAACTTTGTTCAGGTGATTCGCCCTTGTGAGATATAAATGCCCTTTGAAAGGGATGTTAATGAAAATAACCAACAAACGACGCTGGGCCAGTATTGGCTTAGGCGTTAGCCTCTTGGCTTCGGGAATGTCCCCAGCCTTCGGTACGGCAGACCCAACCACGGCAGTAACAACTGCATTACCGGCATACGAGACGAGTTACTCGCAGACCGATATCGATTCCGTCAACTATCGAACCGTGAGCGGCACCGCTGCAAACTTAACTGATCCACTCGTTGACATTTACTGCATCAACATTGTCACTGGCAACAGTTACATGAGATTTCAAACGCAAGTTCCAGTTGTTGATGGTAAGTGGACTTCCACGATAGATCTCAGCAGCATCGCCGACTACTCAGCGTGCCGAGTTACTGCAGTTCCTTCTGGTTTCACTTGGGCTGGAACTGATTCGCAAAGACTTGATGCACTTAAAGGCTTCACAGGTCCGGCTATTCACGTGAACACTTATGAGGACTATTTCAAGTCGATGGGTTCGGCCGATGCTCGTTGGCAACGAGATGTTGGTCATTACTTCACAACAAGTAAGGCACATGGTCAGAGTTGGGGTGCCGAGGATGGTGGCATCTATCGTTGGACCACTTACGACTCACACGATAACCAAGGACCGAGCTTGGTTAATGATTTCTTTTATCGTCAGGGGGGTAAAGAAACTGGACCAACGAGCGTGGATGAGGCAGACCTGACCGTTGATGGCGTCCAGGTATTTTCTCCCTATTGGATGAGGGGCGCCGACATGAACATGGGCAACAAGGCGAACGCTGCCAAATATTCGGTTGTCAAAAATACGAAAACTGGCGCTGCCACGATCACCGAAAGTTCTGCTCTATTCAAGTGTTCTAAACCTGAAACTGGAGTCGTATATAATTCGATCAGTTACTGCCCAGATGACTTGACAACCAAAATTGGAGTGAGTTGGAAGCGAGTAACCAAAGTAAGTGCAGATGGCACCGTAGTGAATGTGGTCGATACATTTGCCAGTGTTGATAAGAAGGCTCATGTCGTTAGATATGACCAGTACTTTGTAACTTATAACAATGCCTCACAAGGTTACCGATATAACAAAACCGGTGTATTTGGAGACATGGCTTCAGCGCCAGTAACCAACGCTGTTGGTTATGGCTACAAGCACGACAACACAGCACCAACATCGTTTGACAATCCAATTGCTCAAGTGGTGTTCACTACTGTTCCATCAACGACATGGATGAAGAACAATACCACTATGTACGCTCGATGGAACTTCACAATTCCAAAGAAGAAGAGCATCAACATCAAGGCTGGCGCTGCTCTTATCACCGATGATGCACAAGCTGCAGCACAGATTACTCTCGCTGGAAAGTAGTCGCACGACAAAATAAACACAGAAATGGTCTGTGGCTTTACTTCGGTAGAGCTACAGACCATTTTTGTTGAATGCGTAAATTTCGGAAAACCGGTCTGTAGTTTTTGCATCAAATCATGACCTTAACTACGTGCGGGAACATATCACTAACATTCCGTTAAATCTTCGGAAACTTTTGGAATTACGCCATTGCAGAATACTTTTTGAACGCAGTGGGTGAGTAAAGTTCTTATTTGTACTTACTATATCCCAAATTTTTTATGAAGGTGGACACGTGTTATCACAGGCACTAAAAAACAAATGGATGTTGGTCGCCAAGACACTGCCATTCGTGATTGCGGCGCTCCTAATACGTTTCGTGATCTCAAACGTACTTCATGTAAATCTCACGCTTAAGTTCGCAGAGCTAGCACCCGTATTGACAGGTATTGCGCTCATTCTTGGCCTGATGCTTACCGGTGTATTGGCCGACTATCGAGAGGCAGAAAAGTTACCTGCTGTAGTAGCCCGGAGCCTTAACGATCTGGATGGCCTATCACGTCGTGGCTTGAGTCGGATCGGCCAAGATGCCAAGTGGGCCCACGAACGAGTTCTTGCGCTAACAGAGACGGTAAACGATTGGTTCTACGGGCGCGTCTCTAGTGATGAGATGTGGGTTGCGCACAGCGACATGGGTGAATTGATTTTAGATTTACATAAAGAAGGTGTACCCGACTTGTACTTACACCGCTTGATGCGAGTCAACAGCGATGGCGGTGGGGCGCTTTCAAGGATTGAAGTTATTCGAAATACCGACTTTATTTCTGCTGGTTATGCCTTGATGGAATTGCTTGTTGCAGGAGTCGTGATGAGTTTGACTGTTGTGCAGTTTCCATCGTCGACGATTGGTTACTCAATCTGTGCAGCGCTAACTTTGATTTACACCTACCTGGTATTGCTGACAAAAGATGTCGACAATCCTTTTGGCCACGGTGACCGTGACGGAAAAGGCAGTGCTGTCGATGTTGATTTGGCGCCATTTCATCGCACGCTGCATAAGCTGCGGTCTGCGAAGGTGCTAAGAGCCGAGATTAACTCGTAGCCCAGAATCTGCGATAGTTAAGCGCTTCCGCTTCGACGACGCTCCATGCGCTTTGGAGTGCTCGGGCCACTGGACTTTGGTCCAGATTTTTCGGATGACGTTCCCGAATTCTTAACCCCAGTTGCGGCGGATTTCTTGCGTTCAAGCGCGGCTAGAAAGGCAGCTTTTGCTGGGTCGAGTTCTTTGTCATTAGCCATACTGCTATTCAACCACTAATCCCAGCTAAGTCATGCAGCCCAACTCGCTGGGGAATTCATTCGGTGTAGAGGCTGTGGCGTTAGAGTCGTTCTATGACGAATGAACGCAAAGGCTCGATCTTGGTGGCAGTGCAGTTTCTTTTACTGGCCACTATTGCTTTTATGCCACGGTTTGGTGATTTTGTTATTCCTGGACTTGCCTACTTAATTGGCAAATTACTCTTTATTGTGGGGTTGTTCGGGATGTTTTGGTCATTTCGAAGCCTCGGCCCTTCACTGACTGCCAATCCCGTTCCACTTGAAGCTGGGGCGTTAGTTACAACGGGCGCCTATGCCAAAGTGCGTCACCCGATTTACCTCTTCCTTTTAGTGATGACCTTAGGCATGACCCTGTCACACGGGTCTTTGCTGCGCCTGGTCTTCTGGTTACTTCTCGTCGCTCTCCTGCAATACAAAATGCGCTGGGAAGAAACTCTGCTGCGGGCTAAATACCCGACATACAGTCAGTATCAGAACGAGGTGCCAGCACTACTTCCACGAGTTCTACCTAGGTAGAAGCAGCCCCGAAGTCGCGCATTCTTATTGCACGTTGTAATACTTAAGAGTCCTCGTTTACTTCGAGGAGAAACGTCAGGAGACATCATGGCCACCACTGAACTCACTGCTGACACATTTGATGCAACTGTGTCTCGTGAAGGAATTACGGTTGTAGATTTCTGGGCTTCATGGTGTGGTCCATGTATGCAATTCGCACCCATCTACGAAATGACTTCAGAAGAACGTCCCCACATTACGTTTGCAAAAGTGGACACAGAAGCAGAACAAGAATTAGCTGGCGCTGCACAAATTAGTGCAATCCCCACGCTCATGATTTTCCGTGACGGAATTTTGTTATTCAATCAAGCCGGAGCGCTACCCGCACCGCAGTTGAACAAGTTACTCGATGCAGTGGAAGAAGCCGACATGGATGACATTCGTCGCCAGATGGCGCAAGAAAACGCTTAACGCATTACAAACGGATCGCCGATAGGTGCTTCGCTGGTATTTATCCACACCGACTTTGTGCGGGTGTAGTCAAGAATTGACTCAGCACCACCTTCACGCCCGTAGCCACTCATGCCGTAGCCACCAAAAGGCATCATCGGTGAAATGACTCGATAAGTATTCACCCACACAATGCCTGCCCGAATCTTTCGCACCATGCGATGAGCGCGACCAAGATCTCGCGTGAAGACACCACTTGCAAGTCCATACTTCGAGTCATTTGCTAGTGCAACAGCTTCAGATTCAGTCTTAAAGGTCAGCACGCTCAACACGGGACCAAACAATTCTTCTTGAACACACGCAGTTTCAGGAGATACGCAATCAAGAACAGTCGGCTCAAAGTAGAAGCCTGCATGAGTATCTGGTTGCTTACCGCCTGTGAGCACTGTCGCGCCTTGTTCGACACTTCGCGCAACAAGATCCTGAATAGCAGCAAGTTGTCGACCTGTGGCAAGTGGTCCCATTTCGGTCTCGAGTAGTTGCGGGTCTCCAATGACAATCGCTTGAGCTTTAGCGACCAAGCGGGTGACAAGTACATCGTGAACAGACTCGTGAACAATCAGTCGCGAACCCGCAACACAACTCTGACCTGTAGCTGCGAAAATCCCCGACACGATTGCATTGGCTGCGCTGTCAATGTCTGCGTCTTCAAAAACCACAACAGGTGACTTACCGCCAAGTTCCAAGGATGTCACTGCAAGATTTTCTGCAGCGTTACGCACGATGTGCCGCGCTGTTCCTGGTCCACCAGTGAATGCAATTCGAGACACGAGTGGGTGAGTCGTCAAAGCCTTTCCTGCTGTGTCGCCAAAGCCTGTGACGATGTTGACAACGCCTGCAGGGAAACCTGCTTCATGAATTAAGCGTGCAAACTCCAGCAGCGGTGCTGGTCCATCTTCGCTGGCTTTGATGACCACAGTGCATCCCGCAGCAAGTGCTGGTGCAAGTTTGACGGCAGTTAAAAACATCTGGGAGTTCCACGGAACAATTGCTGCAACGACTCCGAGTGGTTCGCGCAGTGTGTAGGCCTCCATGTCAGGTTTGTCGATAGGCATGTGATGACCTACCAACTTGTCTGCTAGCCCCGCAAAGTAGCGATAGTACTCTGCGATGTAAAGAACTTGTGATCGAGTTTCGCGACGGATCTTTCCAGTGTCAGCAGTTTCAATTTCAGCCAAGATATCGTTATTGGCAACCATCAAATCGGCTAGCGTCATCATGAGTTTTGCTCGTGCACCAGCCTGCATTGTGGTCCAAGCAGAGTCAGTCAGGGCCTGGTGAGCCGCAACTACAGCACGGTCCACATCGCCAGCAGAGGCTGCGGGCATGGTGGCCCAGACTTGTCCCGTGGCTGGATTAATACTGTCGAAGGTTACTGCGGCATCTTCAAACGCACCATTTATGTACTGCTGAAACGTGCGTGACGCCATATCTGACTCCTAGTTATTGAATGCTGGCACAACTTTATCTATGAACAGACTCAAGCTCTTGCTCTTTTGTTCGAAGTCCATGTGACTATCCAGCCAAATGCTGAATTCGTCATAGCCCAGAGCTTCGTAGCCCTTGATTTTGGCTATGACTTCATCTGGTGTGCCCACAACCATGTTTTTGCGCAATTCACTTGCTGCATAGGCCGGATTAAGCGCGCGATCTTCTTGCGTTACGGGTTCAATGAAGCCATCAACAATCGGTGCAGTGTTACGGAACCACTTTGCGAAGTAGTGGAAGAACTCTTCCATGTCTCGTGATCCTCGAACGATTTCATCTTCGGTTTCAGCCACGTACGTATGCATCAAGAGCATTACTTCGGGTCGCGGCATTGTGGGATTTTCGGCGCACGCAGCATTGAACTTGTCCATCAGACCGGCAACTTCACTTTCGCCGAGGTGCAATGGGGTGACTTGGATGTTACAGCCATGAGCAACAGCAAACGAATGTGTGTTGGGATCGCGAGCAGCAACCCACATGGGTGGAAATGGTTTCTGAATTGGTCGAGGCACTGCTGTTGTGCTCGGGAACTGCCAGTACGTTCCTTCGTGCGCGTAGTTGCCGATGAGTAGTTGTTGCACTGCAGGAATGAGCTCTCGCATGCGCAAGCCTGCGTCCATAGCGACATCTGCGGCTTTTTTGTCACCGGTGAAGGAACTGAAGTTCGGCAATTGGCGTTCATACTCAAACATGTATGCGCCACGTGCGATGCCAACATCCAGGCGTCCGTTACTCATGACATCGAGTTGGCCAATTTCACCAGCCATGCGGATGGGATGAAAGAATGGTGCAATCGCGGTACCAGTTCCCAACCGAATTGTTGATGTTTGCCCCGCAAGATATGCCAAGCTCACGAACGCACTAGGTGAGACAGTGAACTCCATCGCATGGTGTTCGCCAACCCACACCTTGTCAAAACCGCCGCGTTCAGCCATCAGTGTGAGTTCGGTGAGTTCCTCTTGCAACTGACGATGCGAGATGCTGTCGTCGTAACGTTCCACTTGATGGAAAAGTGAAAATTTCATGAGTCGCTCCCGAGTAAATCCTGTTGTGACACAGTCTGACGAATCATTTCCGTCACCACGATAGGAGCTGTCAAACTCATCATGTGACGTTGCTCACCGAGTACGACACATCGGCCGTCTGGAACTAGCTGGGACATGGCATGTGACATCTCTGGTGTGGAGTTGGGATCGGCATCCCCGGTTGCAAATAAGGCAGGTATCGAAATTTGAGATAGGCGAGTCCCGTCCTGGTCCTCGGCCGTTGCGAAAACCATGTAGGCGTTGGCGTAACCCGATGCATTCACGCTCTCGAGTAATCTGCGCGACAACTGTTCACCTTCGGAAATTCCGTTCTCCCGATTATCCTCAAACCAACGATCCAGAGTCTGGTCGATGTTCATTACTCCATCAACGACTAAGGCATGTGCTCGACGAAGAACGGGAGCGCGCTGTTCGTCAGTGCGCTGGAACACTGCGTTAAGTGCCACAAGCGATACACACCGCTGCGGATACCGTGTCGCACATTCGATTGCCACCAAGGCACCAAGGCTGTGACCCACAACATGTGCTTGAGAAATGTGCAATTCATCCAGTAACGCGATCAGTTGTGCCGCAAAGTCCGGGAGCGCAGTTGCTTCACTATTCACAATAGTTGCGCCATGCCCCCACATGTCATAGGTCAGTACGCAATAGTTATTCAGCAGTCCATGAATCTGCGGCGCCCAAAATGCTTGCGACATTCCTACGCCATGAATTAAGACGATGACATCGGAGCTTTTCTCGTTATGACCAAATAATGACCACGATGTGCCATTTCCCGTGACACCAGTAGCGCGGGCTTGGGGTAACTCGAATTCGTTCGTCATTAGAACGAAGTGTTATCACCAAGATCAGCAAGATCTTGGTAGCGATCTCCGATGCGGTGATGTGGCCGGCCACCAATCGAGGCGCCAAGAGCAACGACGATTTCATCTGGAGCGGGTGCATCAACGATGCTGAAATGAATTGTTAAGTAATGTGAGCGCATACCTTCGTCGCTCTTGTGCATAAGCGGAATTTGGATAGGGCAATTGGGGCCACCGCGAACGTTGGTAAATGATAGGTAGCTGGTTGCGCCTACAGCCTTGCGATAAAAGTTTCCGAAACGAAGTGTGTGAATCAACGCAGAGGCATGTTCGACTTCACCGGATGTGCCAACAACGGCCGCTTTGCCGTAGCCTTCAACGGCTTCTCCTGATCCAGCCATTTTCAGAATCTCAGCAGTGAGAATCTGCCCGAGCTGCGGTGCGATGTCATGAATCTCTGGTTTCAAATCTTCCACAAACCCACGCCCAGCCCAAGGGTTAGTAATTACTGCAGCAGCGGCGAAAAGTTGTAATGGCTTGTCAGCTGCTCGGCCACCTTCGATGCGAGTTTCTTCAGTGAAGGTCACGAGTTTACGGATTTGCACGGGTGCCATGATGAGTCGCTTTCGGGTATCAGGACTATTAGTGGTCAGACTATCGCACGACCCTTGTGCCACTAGGTGCTTCCAGATGAGTGCCATGTGCGATACACCACGAATTGGCTCCCGAAATACAAAGGGACCGAGTCACCTCGGCCCCTTTGTATTCTTGAGATTTTAGAAGAACGGCAACGTGCGCACACGAGTGCCATTGAGTCGGGCGTAGGCGTTGGCCAATGCGGGTGCCACAGGTGGAACAGCAACTTCGCCAATTCCACCGAGGAACTCGGCGCCACTTTCAATAAT
This sequence comes from Actinomycetes bacterium, assembly GCA_037131045.1. Lineage (GTDB taxonomy): Bacteria > Actinomycetota > Actinomycetes > S36-B12 > UBA5976 > UBA5976. The sequence goes on along the minus strand of JBAXRV010000018.1, from coordinate 20,114 downwards.
CTGAACCTGAATTGCTGGCGCTTCGCTCATCTTCATCAAACGTACGTTGTTGAAGTTACTCGTCGACGCCTTGCCATTTGTGAAGGTTGTCTTGCCCCACAGAGACGAGGTCAGTCCTTGAATGATTCCACCTTGCATTTGTGCTTCAACCTGTGTGGGATTCACAGCCATGCCTGGGTCAACGGCCATACATGCGCGATGAATGGTCAGGCTGCCAGCCGCTGGTTGCGATACCTCAACAGCAAGACATGCAAGCGAACCGAAACCGGTAGCTAACGCAATGCCGTAGGCGTGTCCAGTTGGAGCGCCAGCATCCCAGCCGATCATTGACGCAGCTGCATTTAAGACTGCGAGTTCACGAGTCTTTCCTGCGAGCAACGCACGACGGAAAGCAACGGGATCTTGACCAGCAACTAGTGCCGCTTCATCAATTGCGGACTCAACAGCGAAGCAATTCATTGATTCGCCAACTGAACGCCAGAAACCGACTGGAATAGTCGAAGGATGACGAACAAACTCAACTAGCTTGTTCGGGATGTTGTATGGCGTGCCAACTAATCCATCGACGTTGTCATTGCCGGTCGCACCAATCCAACCACGTTGGAATAGGGGAGAAACCGAAACATTTCGCGCTTGGAATGAGGTCGGCGTTCCACTTGCATTCATGCCAAGACGAACGCGAATCAATCCAAACGGACGATATTGATCGTGACTGAAGTCTTCATCGCGTGGCCAGAAGAGTTTCACTGGCTTGCCAACGACCTTTGCGACCTTCACTGCTTCAGCGACAAAGTCCTGTTCGATCTTGCGACCAAATCCGCCACCGAGCAATGTGATGTGCACAGTCACGTTTGCTGCAGGAATTCCTGTCAGTGACGACACTGTCGCCGCAACCCAACCTGCAGCCTGCGTTGGAACCCACACTTCTGCTGAATTTGCTGACAGTGACACTGTGCAGTTAGGAACTTCCATCATGACGTGAGGCAGGAACGGCACTTGATAAGTTCCTTCGAACTTCTTTGGTGCAGCTGTATAAGTTGCAGATGCAGTTCCAATGTTTTCAGGAAGTGGTGTTCCTGGTGTGCCGGAAGCCATCAAGGTGTTTGCGGTTGTCAAGATTGCAGCAGATGTCATCGCAGCAGCGCCAGCGGGAGCCGTCCACTTGATGCCATCACGCCACGTTGAACTCGTCGATGAAATACCGATTGCGCAGTAATCCAGTGGGATCCACGAGTTCGCTGCCACAACAGCAACAGCGTTGCCTAAGTTAATGACGTGCGTGGCACCGGTAGGAAGTTTTGGCGTTGCCGCCAAAGTTCCACCGATTGCTGGACTATGTCGCACAGCTGCGTAAACCATTCCCGGAACCTGGACATCAAGTCCGAAGATGGCAGATCCATCAACTTTGCCCCGAATGTCCGTGCGGTTAGCGCGAGTACCGATGATGCGCCAATTCGCTTTTGGTGTCAGCGCAGGACTTGCTGGTGCAGTCAGAAGTGCAGCCGCAGCAGCAACCGATGCGTAGGTTCGCGTCTGGCTGTTTACTGTGTTTGAAATGACACCTGCCGACGCTGAACAACTACTTGGAGCAACACCCATTGATGTGGCCGCAGCCGCAATCAACATGTCACGAGCTTGTGCACCTGCGGTGCGCATGGCGAGGAAATTCGCACGCACACCAAATGATCCACCTGTGATGTAGGACTGTGTCCAAGGAGCAGACTCGGTTTTTACTTGAGTCCAATCAACCATCAGTTCCTCGGCAACACATTGAGCAAGGCCGGTCATGATGCCTTGGCCCATTTCAGCACCGCCGAATGCAACAGTCACAGTGTTATCGGCGTTAATCGTGAGATTGCCACCGATCTTGGTTGCAGCACCAGCGGCTTGTGCAACACTGCCTGGCATTGACGACTCGAGAGTAAATGCAAGTACAGCTCCGGCACTACCAGCCATAAAACTGCGTCGTGAAAACCCTGAGTTCACTGACTCAGTTTCATTCTTTATCATTTGCTCAGTCATTACTTCACCGCAGCCTGTCCAGTAGCGCGCTTGATTGCGGCACGAATTCGTGGGTAAGTGCCACATGCGCACAAGTTCGCAATTGCAGAATCAATCTGAGCATCAGTCGGCTTGGCGTTACCACTGACAAGCTTTGCGGCGCGCATCAGCACACCTGACTGGCAGTAGCCACATTGTGGAGTTTGTTCATCAATAAAAGCCTGTTGAATTTTGGACAGCACACCATTGGTTGCTAATCCTTCAACTGTGACAATTTTGACGGTCAAGACATCTTTTATTAAAAGGTGGCATGACTTTTCGGCAGATCCATCAATCCAGACATTGCATGCGTTACATATCTCAATTCCACATCCGTATTTTGTTCCAGTTAGTCCAAGAACATCTCGCAACACCCACAACAGCGGTGTCGCCGGATCGACGTCAACAGTGCGTGCGACGCCATTGACGTTAATAGTCATTACGGTCATATTTCCCCCTCAACGGTAAAACCCCCAACACGTTCACGATAGTGATTTAGTCAATGAAATGTGCCCAAATCTGTGAGTGCTAACCCTCAGATTTGTCCAAGAAACGGGTAATTTTTCGCGCAATCGCGGGGTATCTCCTTACCTAATTACACTTGACCAAGCACATTGCTTACTGGAGTGACCCGCAAGTCACTTCTAGTAATACCTCTCAGGGCAAAGGAGTTAGGAGTGACAGCTCAGCGCATCGTCATTGTCGGTGCTGGCATTGCTGGTACTGGGTTGGCCGACGAGCTCGCATTGCGCGGGCATACAAATATCACTGTCATTGATCAAGGTCCGCTGTTTAAGACCGGTGGTGCTTCCTCACATGCACCTGGACTGATGACTCGCACGAGCCCATCTCAAATGATGCTTGGTTTAGCTGATTACACAATTGAAAAACTTCTGACGATGAACCACGACGGACTTCCATGTTTTTATGATGTGGGTGCAATTGAAATTGCAACGACGCCTGCTCGTTTGGATTATCTGAAACGCAGAGTTGAATTTGCACAGTCGTGGGGATTCTCGGGTCGCTTGATTGACCCCCAAGAGGCAGCTCAACAGAACCCTCTCCTTGACCCAGCATCAATTCTTGGTGGTTATGCCACAACACGAGAAGGAATTGGTAAAGCGCTGCGCGGTGCACAAGCGCAAGGTGAACGAGCACAGCATGCAGGCGTGAAGTTCCTTGGCGATACTCGTGTGTTATCAGTTGCTGTGGCAAACGATCGGGTCACAGGAGTGCTGACAAATGATGGCCTCATCCCAGCGGACCTTGTCATCTTGGCGGCCGGTTCATGGGGACGTGGTTTGGCATTGAGCGCTGGAGTCACGTTGCCCATGGTTGCCATGGAGCACCAGTACGCCATCACAAGCGCAGTGGACGTCATTGCTGCGCATCGAGACTTCGACACATCGTTGCCATTTATTCGGCATTGGGACGGTGGCGTCTACATGCGCAATGAAGGCGATCGAGTAGGAATTGGCTCGTTCAATCACAAGGCACTCCCATTGTCAGATGACGTCATAGTCAACGGCAATGAACGCCGATTCGATCCGTCAATGTTCGAATTCACACAAGAGGACTGGGACCCAGCATGGGAAGACGTGGTCGCAGTGATGCCGGTACTTCGAGACGCCACACTGGAACTTAAGTACAACGGAGTCTTCCCGTATACGCCAGATGGACTTCCTTTGCTTGGTCCAACGGCACTTGATGGACTATGGGCACTGGAGTGCGTGTGGGCGACCCACGCAGTCGGAGCAGCACGCAGCTTGGCTGAACTGATTTCCGGGGAAGAACCAACAGTCGACATCACGACCGCGGACATTGCGCGCTTTGACACACCCGAACTATCACGTAATGATTTTGAAATTCGCTGTGACAATTCATATGTCGACACTTACGCGATCCACCATCCAGCAGAACCATCTGCCAGCCCGCGAGGTGTGCGTCGTTCAGCGTTTTATGGATCGCAGGAAAAACTAGGAGCAGCATTCTTTGACACATCGGCATGGGAACGTCCACGCTGGTATGACTGCAACGCCGATCGGGTTTCCATGTTGTCAATCCCAGAACGTGACGAATGGTCTAGTCGCTACTGGTCACCGATTTCTGCCGCCGAGCATGTCATGACTCGCCAGAGTGTTGGAATTTTTGATATGACGTCATTGCGACGCATTCTTGTGACAGGACCAGATGCAAGCACATTCCTGAACCGAATAGCAGCGCGCAATGTCGATGGACCCATTGGTTCAGTCGTGTACACCTTGCTGTTAACAGAACACGGGCGCATTGTGTCCGATGTGACGATTTCCCGACTGGGTGAAAATCGTTATCTGGTTGGCGGGAATTCAGCGCGTGATGAGTTGTGGTTGAAGGCGCACAGCATGGATTTCACTGTCACAATTGCCGAAGTGACGGCGTCGACATCATGCCTAGCTGTGTGGGGTCCTCAGTCTCGCGCAGTCTTGGAAGCGCTGACTGACTGCGACTTGTCGAATGAAACATTTCGCTATTTCACCGCGCAAGAGATTGAAGTAGCTGGAGTGCCAGTGACAGCAGTTCGAGTTTCATACGTTGGCGAGCTTGGCTGGGAACTTACTGCGAATAACGATATTGCTGCACGGTTGTGGGATCAGGTCATCGCGCAGGCTCAAGAACGCGGTGGCGGTCCGGCTGGTCGAGGTGCACTTACATCGCTGCGCATCGAGAAGGGCTATCGGTCATGGGGCACGGACATGACGCGGGCTGATACTCCATTAGAAGCGGGATTAGATTTTGCCGTTCGTGCTGATGGTAATCATGTGGGTGTAAGCGCTGCTCGAGCGACTCAGGCACGACGTCAGCTAGTGACATTGCGATTAGATAGCAACTTAGTTGTGCCCGTATTTGGTAATCCCGTGTTCCAGAATGGTCGCGCTATTGGAAGTGTGACAAGTGCAGAGTTCGGCTGGTCGGTTGGTGCACCGCTTGCCTACGCGTGGCTTCCCAGCGATCTGAGCATTCAGGAATCAGTAGTCATCCATGCGGGAGGTGCTCAAATCTCGGCACAGATAGTTCCACCAAGTCAGTGGGACCCCACAGGAGCTCGCCTACGTAATTAGGACGCACCGGCAATCACGAGTTAGTAGTACTTGATAAAAAGCCACACCGAGGCGCAGATTCCCACAGTGATGATCAACGCCCGGTAGACCTCGACTGACAATCGACCGACCCACTTGCCGCCGAAGAGTCCTCCGATTGATGCGCCAACTCCTAACGCTGCTGCAAATGCCCAATGTACGTGACCGCTGGCCATGTACATCACATTAGAGACCATGGCAGTTACGCCAACCACAATATTTTTCGTCGCGTTAATCAGTCGAGGAGAACGACGAGCATCACGTGCAAATGTTGCTAAGACCATAAGTCCTTGACCAGGTCCAAAGTATCCGCAATAAAGTCCCGTTCCAAAAATTGCAAGGTGTTCGTTGCGCTTACTTAGGCCTGTTGCATGATCAGGAATGGGAATAAACAATGTGGCAGTAGCAGCCAGAAGCAAAAATGGAATTACTTTTTCCAGTACAGAAATTGGTTGACTCAGCAGTGCCAGAGCACCTGCCACTGTGCCAATAATAGAAACGCCAATCAGGGTTGCATTGTCACGAATCAGATCTTTAATCGGGATCTTGTGTGCGCGTAGTGCGAAAAAATTTGCGGGAGTCACTCCAACGGCATTTGTCACAACTGCGCTCAACGGATTAAGTCCTACCGCCATCAACACGGGGTAAGAGATAATGGACGAACCGCCAAGCAATCCGTTTATTATGCCGACCACTATCCCAGTGATGAAGACAATGAAAAAATTCATAATAAATAGCGGCGGTGTCGAAGGCGACTATGCGACCGGCTGAGCTCCTGTGATTTCGACGAGTGAGCCACACATGAACGCGGCTTCATCTGATGCAAGGAATGCAACCAATGCTGCAACCTCACTTGGCTTACCAATGCGACCAAATGGCACCATTTTGTCGAAGTCAGCGAACGTAAGACCTTTACGCTCGGCGGCCTTTTGCAACATGGGTGTTCCAATTTCACCAGGGCACACAGCATTGACACGAATGTTGTGTGGTGCATAGTCGCGAGCTAGGTTCTGTGTGAACGCAGCAACGGCGGCCTTAGACACGTTGTATGCAATGTGACCAGGTGCAGGGTGAAGTCCCCATTGTGATGCAGTGTTGACGATTGCACCGCCACCTTGCGTCATCATGTGTGGAATCGCTGCGCGGCACAGGTAAAACATGGAATTCACATTCACCGACATGGTGGTGTGCCAATCATCTTCGGTCAATTCCAAAAGTGGTCCCCGTCGATTGATGCCAGCATTGTTCACTAGTACGTCTACGCGTCCGAAATCCTTGACAACCTTGGCGATAAGTTCGCGGCATTCTTCGGCTTGAGAAATGTCCGCCCCAATAGCCACGGCGTGATCGCCTTCATCAGTGATACTGGCAACAGTGGTGTGAGCATTCTCGAGGTGCGAGTCGGTCACTATGACCTGCGCACCCTCGGAAGCAAACCGCTGGCTAATTGCAGTTCCGATTCCGCCGCCAGCGCCGGTGACGATGACAACTTTGTCGAGAAAACGATGAGTGGGATTGGCCATGTCTGACTCTTTTCTTGTAAGTACCTGAAGATGAACTTATCGCCTGCTCTGCTGCGATGAAACAGTGAACCGGATAAGTGTTCACCGACGCCTTATTGTGCCCGAAGCGGCCCTTTACTTGCACCAATACCTGACGCGGCCCTTGCGAAGGCTGCTAATAGGCTTTGAGTCTGACCACTGCGAGGAATAGCTGCTATGACAAAGGATTGGCCTCTAGGGCGCAAGATTTCGGTCGCTGTATGGTCCGCCATAGCCGCATTGTTTCTTGGTGTTCGCGGCATTCCGTTTGATCGAGCCACTCAGATCCTCTTCACCATTACTGCAGCCTTAGCGTTTTCGGTGGGTACGACAACAAAGACGTGGCGGATTTTTGCTGACTGGCTTCCATTTTTTGCCCTCTTATATGGGTATGACTATTCACGCGGAGCCGCGGACACTTTTGGCTTTCCAGTACGGGTTGCAGAAATTTACAACATTGAGTTGTCATGGTTTGGGCGATTCTTCGACGGACAAATTCCTACCGTATATTTGCAACAGCACTTTTACCACCAAGATCACGTTGCATGGTGGGAAGCAGGAGTGGCTCTGATTTACTGCACGCACTTCATCGTGCCGTGGGTCATCGTTGGGACGCTGTATGTACGCAATCGTGAACGGTGGGCGATGTTTGCTCGCCGAATCATAACTATCTCGTTTGCTGCGCTTTTGACATACGTCGTGGTACCTGCTGCGCCACCCTGGTATGCCGCTAAGGCTGGACTCTGCGAACCCATCGCTCGCATTGTGACGCGAGGGTGGAGCATTCTTGGCCTTCCGATTGCCGGTCAAATTATCTCGCTTGGTCAAGGCGTGGTGAATAAGGTGGCTGCACTGCCATCGCTGCACGCAGGGATGACTGTGACGATTTCGCTGTTCTTCTGGCCCCGCGCAAGTAAGTGGCTGCGAGCATTCTTGGCGTTCTACATGAGCTTCATGGTGTTTGCGTTGGTATACGGCGGTGAGCATTACATCTTTGACGCACTCCTTGGTGCCGGATACGCGGTGGTCATTGAGTACGCCTGTAGGCAATGGGAGAAGAGCAAGGCAAGCCGAGCAAAGCGTGCTGCAGAAGCACCTGTAGTCGACTAGCTGCGGTGGACAAGAAAACACCTGTCAGACTGGAAAAACGCTGAATTCACAGGGTTTTTCGGCGTTCTGCTGCTGACACTAGGCAAAAGACCCAAGGTGGGGCTATTCTCGTCTCAACACCCTTTGTTGTGATGATTAATCGCAACGGGTGATAACTCCAAATCGAATCGAATCATGGTGGGGAAGCCAACATTCGAATCGAACGGAGAATCGGTATGACAATGTCATCCCAAGCACGCGGAGTGGTGTTCATTCATAGTTCACCACGCGCGTTAAGCGCGCACGTTGAGTGGGCGCTCGGTGGTCTCTTAGGAGCCACAGTCAACCTCGATTGGGTTGATCAACCAGTCACACCAGGCAACATGCGTAGCGAATTGTCGTGGGCTGGTAAACCCGGTCTGTCAGCAACAATTGCTTCGACGTTACGTGGCTTCCCGCATCTTCGTTTTGAAGTCACTGAGGAACCGAGCGCTGGGTTCGATGGACAGCGCTTTGTATCTACGCCGTCACTTGGCATGTGGCGAAGCCCGATGGGAGTTTTTGGCGAGGCCTACATCAGTGAAGAGCGTTTGCGCAGCGCTGTGTCAATGGCTGCAACGGATGGTCGTTCATTGGTTGACGTTATTGATGATGTGCTCGGAGGCCCATGGGATCGCGAGCTTGAGCCATTTAGATGTGCCGGCGATGGAGTAGCAGTGCGTTGGCTCCATCAAGTCGGATAGCAGACGAGGAAGAAAAAGAGGCGACCGAATATGGTCGCCTCTTTTTTGCTGTACAAAAGTAATGTCTTTTGACTAAAGCGGAATGTTTCCGTGATTACCGCGGACAAACGTGCCATCGGGAAGTGCAGAAGCAGCCAGCGCTTTGGCAAGCGAACTTCGAGTCGTCTTCGGCTCAACAATTTCATCAACAGCGCCAAGCTCCATACATTTGGCAAGTCCGCCAGCGGTGATCTTGTGTTCTTCGGCAAGTTCCTTTTCGACAGCATCTTTGTTCTCGGGTGGAACTTCGGCAAGGCGCCGGCGATGCAAAATTCGAATAGCCGCAACTGGACCCATGACTGCAACTTCGGCGTCTTTCCATGCCATAACATGTGTTGCACCAAGTGAACGGCTGTTCATTGCAATGTATGCGCCGCCATAAGACTTACGTGTCACGCAGGTAATACGCGGCACAACGCATTCAGCAAACGCATGAAGAAGTTTTGCGCCACGACGCACAACGCCATCCCACTCTTGACCAACACCAGGAAGATAACCAGGTACGTCAACAATCACAAGAAGTGGAATACCAAACGCGTCGCACATACGTACAAATCGGGCACCCTTTTCGGCCGATGTGGAATCTAAACATCCACCAAGGCGTAGCGGGTTATTGGCAATCAAGCCAACGCTGTGACCACCGAATCGACCAAGTGCGGTAATCAGGTTGGGAGCCCAGCGCGGATGAAGTTCAATGCCAGTGCCGGTATCCAAAATTGAATCAACAAGTGGATGCACATCGTAGGCACGACTAGCTGACTCGGGCATGAATGCGCCAAGGTCGATGTCTTCAACTAAGGACGCGTTCAGCACGCCTTTGTTTCCGAGAAGATCCGCAATGTTGCGAGTATCAAGAATGGCTTGCTCCTCAGTCTCGCTCACAACGTGCACAACACCCGAGCGACGACCATGAGGCTCGGGACCACCGAGGCGCAGCATGTCGACATCTTCGCCAGTAACGCTGCGCACTACTTCTGGACCAGTAACGAACACACGGCCCTCAGGACCAAGAATCACAATGTCCGTCAGTGCCGGACCGTAGGCACCGCCACCAGCAGCTGGACCAAGCACGACAGAAACTTGTGGAATCTTTCCGGATGCATGAGTCATCACACGGAAAATGTCGCCGAATGCTTTCAGCGACTGAATACCTTCTTGCAGACGAGCGCCACCTGAATGCCAAATGCCGATGATGGGGCACTGCTGTTCCATCGCTAATGCATAAGCATCGACGATGACCTGTCCTTCAGCACCGCCGAGCGCACCACCTTGGAACGATGGGTCATTTGCAAAAGCTACGACGTTTCGTCCGTTAATGGTTCCGGTAGCGGATAGCGCGCCGATGCCATCGGTTTGAACGGCTACAAACGTTAGCGAACCTGGATCAAGCAGAGCAGTGAGCCGACGTGGCGCCATCAACTTTTTATCTTCAGGTGTTGTCACGGTCATTAGACGCTCCGGAACGCAAGAACAATATCGTGTCCACCGAAGCCAAATGAATTACTCAGCGCAGCCATGTCGCCGGCCGGTAAATCTCGTGGCTTGCCGATAACAACGTCAACGTCCACACCTTCATCAAGATTCTCGGTGTTAGCAACCGGTGGAATCTTACGATCGCGGATTGCAAGGATTGACACGATTGCGGCAAGCGAACCAGCTCCACCAAGGAGGTGGCCAGTTGCACCCTTGACTGCAGTAACTGGTGCGTGATCCGCATCGGCACCAAGAACTTTGCGAATCGCCTTTGCTTCAGCTACGTCGCCTGCAGGTGTGCTGGTGGCGTGCGCATTGACGTGAAAAATGTCTTTAGTGGATAAGTCAGCATCCTTGAGCGCGCGATTAATCGCAAGCATGACACCGCGACCTTCTGGCTCAGGTTGTGCAATGTGATGCGCATCTGCCGCAATGCCTTGGCCACCGTAGACGCCGTAAATTTTTGCGCCGCGTGCTTTGGCAAATTCTTCAGATTCCAAAACAACAATCGCTGAACCTTCAGCCATGACAAAGCCATCGCGATCGCGATCGAAAGGTCGGGATGCTGCTGCCGCATTGTCATGACGAGTAGACAGTGCACGCATGGCTGCGAACGCTGCGATCGTCAACGGGTGAATACATCCTTCAGTTCCGCCACACACCACAACGTCTGCGCGTCCTGTGCGAATCATTTCGGCACCGTAGCCAATAGCTTCAGCGCCAGAGGCACAGGCTGACACAGGAGTGTGTACGCCAGCCATTGCGCCAACTTCCAAGCCAACAACGGCTGCTGGACCATTGGGCATCAACATTGGAACAGTCATAGGCGAGACGCGAGATGCGCCACGTTCCTTCAAAATGTCGTATTGCTCCATGAGCGAGATTGCGCCGCCGACGCCGGTTGCAATGGCAACTCCGAGTCGCTCTGGGTCAATCGATTCAATTGCCGCATCTGCCCACGCTTCACGCGATGCAATCAGTGCAAGCTGCTGTGAACGGTCCATGCGACGAATTTCGTGTGGTTCAAGAATATTGCTTGGGTCAACTTTGACAGGTGCAGCAATGCGAACAGGTAGCTCTGCAAACTTAGGGTCTTGCAAAATTAAGCTTCCAGATTGTCCAGCAAGAAGTGCTTGCCAAGTTGATGCAACGTCTCCGCCTAGTGGTGTAGTGGCACCAAGGCCTGTTACAACAACTGTGCGACTCATTGTCGATCCTTCCGATTGTGGTGAATGGGCTTAGCTTGTCGTCACGTGGTGGATGGCAAAACCATCCACCACGTTTAAGACTGTGGTGATCGTTTTTACTTGTTTGCTGCGATGTAGTTAACGGCATCCGCAACAGTGTTGAGGTTCTTGACCTCTGTGTCAGGGATAGTGACGCCGAACTTGTCTTCGCATGCCATAACAACTTCAACCATTGACAATGAGTCAACGTCTAGGTCGTCTACGAATGACTTTTCCATCTGAACGGTTTCTGCTGGAATACCGGCAACTTCGTTCACGATCGCGGCTAGGCCCGCGAGGATGTCCTCATGTGACATTCTTCTTTCTCCTTCTTGTAGGACTTCCCGCAGGTTAAGCGGGTTGTTTTACCGACTGGGGTTGTCAGCCGGAACTTATGGGGTGAGTGCTACTTGCGCAGCGTAGGTCAGACCTGCACCAAATCCAACGAGCAGAACTGGGTCACCTGACTTAATCTGGCCACTTGAACGCAAGGCATCAAGGGCAAGTGGGATTGATGCAGCAGAAGTATTTCCTGTGTATTCAATATCTTTTGCAATGATGACAGATTCTGGCAGGTCAAGGTGTTTCACAATCGCGCTGGTGATGCGAAGGTTTGCTTGGTGGGGAACGAAAGCCTTGAGGTCGCTTGCCTGAAGTCCAGACTTTGCAAGTGCGTCTTTGCAGACATCTCCCATGCTTCCAACTGCCCATCGGAATACGCGTTGGCCTTGCATAGTGATCAGTGACGGTTCATGGGTGATGCCTGCTTGAACTGAATCAGGTTCCATGATGATGGCGTCCATCGCTGAACCATCGGCACCCCACACTGTCGGGCTGATGCCTTGCGTAGTGGTAGCAGAGACGACGACTGCGCCGGCGCCATCCGCGAAGATGAATGCGGTTCCGCGATCATCCGGATTTAAGAAGTCACTGAGTTTTTCAGTTCCTACGACAAGGATGTGTGTTGCGCTGCCAGCTCGAATCAGACTGTCAGCAATCGCAAGGCCATAACAAAAACCTGCACACGCTGCTGAAATATCAAACGCGGAAGCATTCGTTGCGCCGACGAGATGACTGACCTCTGCCGCGGCAGATGGTGTCTGAAAACGATGTGTGAATGTGGCAACCATGACCACGTCAATGTCAGTTGGTTCAAGACCTGCATCTTTAATTGCGCGAGCTCCAGCGACTGCGCCCATTGATGCTGCAGTTTCTTCTGCGGTGGCGTAGCGGCGTTCGATGATTCCCGAGCGTTCGCGAATCCATTCATCGGATGATTCGATGCGCACCGCAACTTCATCGTTAGTCACGATGCGTTCGGGGCGGTATGAGCCCAATCCGATGAGGCCAGCTGCAGCATGCGCAACTGGTGTGATCAGTGTGCTCATGAGCCAGCCTGAGGATGCAGTCGAAGTAGTGGCTGACCAGGATTTACCGGATCACCGTCTGTGACTAGCCATTCGACAATCGTTCCGCCGTGGGGAGCCATGACCTTGTATTCGTCGCGCAAGGTACGAATTGTTGCTACCTGGGCATTGTGATTGAGCACAGTGCCTGGCTCTTCGCCCACATTGAACTCGATGATGCCCTTGAAAGGTGCAACAACAAGTCGCCACGTTGGCGAGTCACTCAAATCTTGCGAAGAACTGTGACGTGCAATCAAGTCGAGTGCTGCAGGAATGTCGTCAGGTGTTTTTAGTGCAAGTGTTTCAACATCGGGCATTGCGCGTTTTGCAAGTCCAACGAGTGTGCCGGCTGGTGGTAGTTCGATAAGGCCGGTCACGCCGAGGTCGAGCATGGTTTGCATGCACAGGTCCCATCGCACAGGGTTACTTACTTGGGTGACGAGGCGCTTAAGTACATCGCGACCGTTGCGCACGATAGTGCCATCGGCATTGCTCAGAAGTTGAATACGAGTGTCATGTGTAGATATTGCCTTGGCATGTTGTGCAAGAACCGACACTGCCGGTGCCATGTGTTGGGTATGGAAGGCGCCTGCAACGGAAAGCGGGCGAATTCGTGCACCTGCGGGAGGTTCTTCGGCGAACGCTGCCAGTTGTTCAACGGTTCCAGCAGCAACAATTTGTCCTGATCCGTTTTCATTTGCTGGTGTCAGTCCATGCTTAGCGATAGCTGCGAGCACTTCATCGCGATCGCCACCAAGAACGGCAGACATGCTTGTGGCTGTCGTGGCAGCAGCTGCAGCCATCGCGTTGCCGCGCTCGCGAACAAACACCATGGCTTGCTCGGCAGAAATCACATGTGATGCGGCAGCTGCCGTAATTTCGCCGACACTATGTCCGGCACCAATGCCGACTTTGGCAAATGCTTCACCCGGGTGGGGGAAGAGGCTAAGCAAGGAAACCATGCCTGAAGCCACGATCAGTGGTTGCGCAATCGCAGTATCTCGAATGGTTTCTTCATCGGAGGTGGTCCCATGAGCAACAAGGTCGATACCTGCGACGGTCCCCATCCAGCGCATACGGTCTTCAAAATTGGGCAGTTCGAGCCACGGAGTAAGAAATCCGGGGACCTGAGAACCTTGACCTGGGGCTACGATTGCAAGCACGTGCCTAGCCTCCCGTATAGATACCCTTCAACTAGGGTGCCGTCTGGCTAAATTCTAGGCCAATTTATTGTAGGAAACCTACAAAGAAGTGTTCTTTCGGGCCTGCATCAGGCCAAGTGTGAGCACCAAGGCGTCTTGGGGGTCAAATGGGTCCATTCCTGTGACTTCTTCAACCTGACGCAGGCGATACCGCACAGTATTCACATGGACAAAGTCCAATCGAGCGCACGACTCAATGCTGGTGGCACGCTCTAAGAAGGTGCCCAAAGTCTGGCGGGTATCGTCTCGCAGTCGCGTGGCAATTGCAGCGGCCACATCAGTTAAGGCTGATACATCACCATTAAGGACCCTGGCCGCGATGAGTTGCTCATGGGTGACCAATCGTGAGGAGGTTCCCGCAAGTGGCAAAGCTCTAAATCCCGACAAGGCAGCTTGCGCTGACGAGTGAGCTTGGAGGAGCCCGTCGACAAGTGGACCGGCGACAACTGCGCCAGCCCCGAAGTGACCGATGAAACGCTTGGCCGCTTGCTCAACTGACATTCCTTCGGGAACGCCTCCAATGATGGCAACCAACAGATCGCTTTGAACGCCAACTAACGCGTCTAACCCGGTGGCCTTGGCAGTGCGTTGAATTTGTGCCACATGAACTTCAGCGGCAACCCGATTACTCGGTGCTGGGCCAATCAGAACAAATATTCCATTGTCTAATTTCCAGCCCGCTGCATTGGCTCGAGTTTCTAAAGTGTGATCTTGGGTTCCGCTGAGAATTGCATCGAGTACCTGCGCTTGGAGCCGGGCATCCCACGCGCCACGCGTCTCGGCAAATTGTGCATACGAGTTTGCAGCAGCAAACGCGACTTCACTGGAGTAGCGCAGCAACGACTCACGAAGAGTGGCTTGTCGTAACGAATTGTCGCCAGCAATGTTCGCAATTGATTCTTCAACGACTGCAATTGTGGTGCGAACGAGTTCAACTGTTTGTTCCAATGACAACGTGTCAGCGAGTTCGCGCGGTGCGCTTGTGAAAATTCGATCCATGATTGTTGCCGAATCCACACCATGTTCAAACCAGTCGACAAAAGTACGCACGCCAAGGTGGGCAAGTGCTGATACCGAAGAGCGATCGCGGGCTGATAATGCAGTAAACCAAGGAAGCACATCGTCCATGCGCTGCGTGACATTTGTGGTCAGTTCACCAAGTTCGCCCTGAAGTCGGCGCACCAAAACTGCTCGCTCTGCAGCGAGTTGTTCGGGTGGAGCGGATTCGGGACTCATGGAACCTGACTCATCCTGCTAGAGCGCGGATAACGCTTTGAGTTCAGATTGCGTGAGTTCAACATCTTGCATGAGGTCGGGTAATTGCGAAGCAATGCGGGCGCTTGCAATAGGACTGCCCACTGCGGCCTGTGCTCGCGACCAAGCCAATGCGACCGCGGACATCGATACTGAGTGTGTTGCTGCAAGTGCAGAAACTGCATCCACGATGCTCCAGGAACGCTCATCGACCGTTTCTTCGATGTCTTCGAGTCGCACACTCTCGACACCCAAAGCGCGCGTGTACTTGCCCGTGAGCAATCCGCGAGCTACCGAGTAGTAAGGCAGACAAGCGATGTTCTCGGCAACGCATAAGTTTTGAAGCGCACCTTCGTATTCACTACGTTCAATCACATTGAAGAGTGGCTGTACCACGACGTACTCACTGATCCCTAGCTCGCGAGAAATTTTAAGCGCCTCAGCTAGTCGCTCGCCTGTGTAGTTTGAGGCACCCAGGTAACGCACTTTGCCTGCAACAACGAGATCGTGAAACGCAGACAACGTTTCGGTAAGTGGAGTTTCAAGATCATCAAAGTGTGCGTAGTAGATATCGACGTAATCAGTTCCTAGGCGTTGTAGTGATTCGTCAATTGATTGGTGAATGTTGTGTGCACTCAAGCCAGGACGACGAGATGATTGGCCGACTTTGGTAGCGATAACCACATCATTGCGATTAGAGCGAGACCGCATCCACTCACCGATGATGGTTTCACTTTCACCACCGACATTCCCGTCTTTCCATTCGCTGTACATATCTGCGGTATCGATAAAGTTTCCGCCGTTATCGGCGTAACGGTTAAGGACATCATGAGATTCCGCGGTGTTTGCACTCCAACCAAAAACGTTTCCACCAAGACATAGCTGATGGACGCGTAAGTCAGTCTTTCCCAATTGCGATAGAGCCACTATCAGCCGCCGCCTTCAGTGTTACCTGCTCCTGCGGCCTTGGGATCGTTTAGTTGATAGCGATCGATTGCTTCTGCAACTCGCTGTGAATCAAACTCACCACGTTGCGCGAGTATGGCCAATGTCTGGACCACAATGCTTTCAGCGTCTACTAGGAAGTGACGACGTAGTGCGCCGCGAGTATCGGACATACCCCATCCATCTGTGCCGAGTGAAACGAAGTCGTTTGGCACCCATTCACGAATTTGATCTTGCACGGCACGCATGTAGTCAGATACTGCAATGACTGGACCCTTAGTGGCAAAAAGACGCTTAGTAAGGAAGGCAACCTTTTTGTTACCCACTGGGTTCAGCAAGTTGTAGCGGTCAACTTCAAGTCCATCGCGACGCAGTTCGTTCCATGACGTAACGGACCAAACATCAGAACTGACGTCCCATTCCTCTTTCAATTTACGTTGTGCTTCTAGTGCCCATGGCACGGCAACACCCGAGGCAAGAATTTGAGCGTGTGTCTTCAATGTCTCGGCGGCCGGGGAGTACAAGTGAATTCCACGAGTAATTCCTTCAACGTCAACCGATTCCGGTTCGGCCGGTTGAACAATTGGCTCGTTGTACACAGTGATGTAGTAGTAGACATTTTCGGAGTTCTCTCCGTACATGCGCGTTAAGCCGTCTCGAATAATGTGGGCAATCTCAAAGCCAAACGCAGGGTCGTATGCCAATACGGCTGGGTTTGTCGATGCCAAAAGATGCGAATGACCATCTTCGTGTTGTAGACCTTCGCCATTTAATGTTGTGCGTCCAGCTGTTGCTCCAAGAACAAAGCCGCGGGCCATCTGGTCGCCAGCGAGCCAGAATGAATCACCTGTGCGTTGGAACCCAAACATTGAATAGAAGATGTACACGGGAATCATTGGTTCGTCATGTGTGGAGTACGACGTTGCAACTGCAGTCCATGAAGCCACTGAGCCCGCTTCGTTGATGCCTTCGTGCAAAATTTGTCCGATTTCGGATTCCTTGTAGGACAGCATCAAGTCGCGATCAACCGACATGTATTGCTGACCATGAGGCGAGTAGATCTTGAGAGTCGGGAAGAAACTATCCATTCCGAAAGTACGCGCTTCATCAGGAATGATCGGAACAATGCGAGGACCAATATTTTTGTCACGCAATAGATCACGCAACAAACGAACGAATGCCATGGTGGTTGCAATATATTGATTTCCCGACCCAGCCAAGCTGTCGGCATATGCTTCGTCACCAGGCAGTTGCAGTGGGCGTGACTTAGAGCGACGTTGCGGAAGGTTTCCACCAAGCTGCGAACGACGTTCCTTTAAGTACTGAATGTGTTCGTGATCATCACCGGGGTGGAAGTACGGCGGAAGTTTGGCGTCAATTTGATCATCGCTCAATGGAATCTGGAGCGTGTCCCTAAAGTGCAACAAGTCTTCTTGACTGAGTTTCTTCATTTGGTGTGTTGCGTTGCGACCCTCGAAGTGTGAACCGAGTGTCCATCCCTTAATAGTCTTGGCAAGAATTACTGTCGGTTGACCCGTATGTGCCTGTGCTGCTGCATATGCCGCATACAACTTGGCGTAGTCATGGCCACCTCGCTTGAGATTCCATACCTTGTCGTCAGACCAATCTTCAACCATTGCCTTGGTGCGAGGGTCGCGCCCGAAGAAGTTGTCGCGGACAAAGGCGCCGCTCTCACTCTTATAGGTTTGGAAGTCGCCATCAGGCGTGCGGTTCATCAAGTTGATGAGAGCGCCTTCGTTGTCCATTGCAAGAAGTTCATCCCATTCGCGACCCCAAATGACTTTGATGACATTCCAGCCAGCGCCACGGAAGTGCGATTCAAGTTCTTGAATAATTTTGCCGTTGCCGCGCACTGGTCCATCAAGACGTTGCAAGTTGCAGTTGATCACAAAAGTGAGGTTGTCGAGTTCCTCGCGAGCTGCAATACCAATTGCGCCCAACGATTCTGGTTCGTCCATTTCGCCGTCGCCCAGAAACGCCCAAACGTGTTGTTGTGATGTGTCTTTGATGCCGCGATGTTGCAGGTAACGATTGAAACGTGCCTGGTAAATCGCATTCATAGGACCAAGTCCCATAGATACTGTGGGGAACTGCCAAAAGTCTGGCATCAATCGTGGGTGAGGGTAACTCGGTAGACCGTTAGGTGCGGCGCTGAGTTCTTGACGGAAACCATCTAAACGTTCTTGAGTCAAACGTCCTTCAAGGTACGCGCGAGCATACGCACCTGGCGATGCGTGACCCTGCATAAAGATTTGATCGCCACCACCAGGATGGTCTGGACCACGAAAGAAGTGATTGAAACCAACTTCGTAGAGCGAAGCACTTGAAGCGTAGGTAGAGATGTGTCCGCCAACACCAACACCTGGGCGTTGTGCGCGGTGCACCATGATTGCCGCGTTCCATCGAATGTAGGAACGAATGCGTCGTTCAATTGCTTCATCGCCAGGAAATACTGGTTCGCGATCTGGGGGAATCGTGTTGATGTAATCAGTACTACGCAAACTCGGAAGTCCAACATTGCGCTCGGATGAGTGACGCAAGAGGGACAACATAATGTGCCGAGCCCGCTGCTCGCCTTGGGAGGCGATGAGTGCATCGAGTGATTCGAGCCATTCCCGAGTTTCCTCTGGATTCATATCCACGTACTGGGTAGGTAGCCCGCCCGCTAGGAGCGATTCCCGTTCCGCACTCATCTATTTCCCACTCTGCTTCAAGGTTGTCGGTTCATATTGTCTCGCATAATGCTGCGCGAGCGGTAAGTGCGTCCAAGATTCGGGCGAAAACTGCCACGGAATTGCGTGTGGCGGTTGCTAATTCGGCAAAACTCAGGTGGACTATGGACTGTGACTGAGAACGCACCTGCGGGACTCGCTGGAAAGTTGGGTTTCACTGCTGGCCAGATAGTGCAAGAGATTGGCTATGCCGAAGACTGTGACGACACGATTACTCAAGCCATTGAGCAAGTTGCTGAGTTAGTGGACGAGAATTTTGAAGATGTTGTCGATGCCGTACTGCTCTGGTGGCGCGATGATGACGGCGATCTCGTTGATGCTTTAGTTGATGCGCTTGGTCCGCTTGCCGATTCTGGCGTGATCTGGCTCATGACACCTAAGACTGGTCGCCCTGGACACGTTGAACCAAGTGACATTGCGGATGCAGCGCCGACTGCTGGTCTGCAAGCTACAAGCACGATCAGTGCGGCGCCAGCGTGGCAGGGCACTCGACTTGTTGCACCAAAGTCGCGGCGCTAACTACCGGCGCATACTCTTGAGGTACTGCGAGTGCGGACTTGAACTCGACACGCAGGCTTGACACATTTCACCGAAAGTAGGATCCGCATGACACTTGAAATTGGCCAGATGGCACCAGATTTCACTCTGAAGAATCAATTTGGCGAAGATGTGACCTTGTCACAATTTCGTGGCGACAAAGCCGTTGTCCTAGTGTTTTACCCAATGGCATTCACTGGAATTTGCACGGGGGAACTGTGCGAAATTCGGGATAATCGAGATCACTTTGTCTCGGATGACGTTCAGGTTCTTGGCATCTCATGTGACACGTCGGCGACCTTGAAAGTGTTTGCGGAACAAGAAAATTTGAACTTCCCATTGCTCAGTGATTTCTGGCCACACGGCGAGGTGTCGCAAAAGTATGGTGCCTTCTTTGAGTCTCATGGTTTCTCGCTCCGTGGCACGTTCATTATCGATAAGGCGGGCATCCTGCAGTGGTCGGTAGTAAATGGCCCTGGTGATGCGCGCGATTCCCAGGAATATAAAGCAGCCCTCGCCGCGCTGGTCTAATTTTTTTACCGAGCGGGCCGCTCTCGAGATGCGGAGTTGCTCAATCTGGTGTCCAATATCAAAGTCACGCACCAGGGTAGACCCGAGACTTCCTGGTGCGTGATTTCACTTTCTAGCCACGGCTAGGTAAGTTTGGTTTCGCACAGTTTGCCAGTGCACCTGAAAGGGCGCTTAGCTCAGTTGGCTAGAGCATCTCGTTTACACCGAGAGGGTCAGGGG
>JBAXRV010000017.1:0-31848 GCA_037131045.1 Actinomycetes bacterium | reverse complement strand
CCTGATCCTGGTTACCTCAAAGCTGTCAAAGCACTGTGTGAAAAATATGACGCGCTGTACATCGCAGACGAAGTGCAAACTGGATTCATGCGCACAGGTGAACTGTGGGGCATCACTAAGACGGGTATCACACCAGACATCATGGTTCTGGGTAAGGGAATCTCAGGTGGTATGTATCCGATTGCTGCAGTACTTGCTAGCGACAAAGTTGCCGGCTGGCTTACTGAAGATGGCTTTGGACACATCTCGACTTTCGGCGGCGCCGAACTGGGATGTATTGCGGCACTCAAAACGTTAGAAATTTGTAGTCGTCCGGAAACACGTTCGATTGTGCATTACATCGCCGACTATGTCGGTGGCCGGCTGCGCGAAATTCAAGCGCTGTACCCAGATTGGTTCATCGGGATTCGGCAACATGGTGTGATTTTCGGTTTGGAATTTGCCCACCCACAAGGTGCCAAATACGTCATGAAGCACTTGTATGAAAATGGAGTGTGGGCAATTTTTTCAACGCTTGATCCTCGAGTACTTCAGTACAAGCCAGGGATTTTGTTGAAGCCCGAAGTGGCCGAAGAACTACTTGACCGCACTGAACTTGCAATCGGTCGGGCTTGGGCGGAGGTCAAGTCGCTATGAGCGAGATGACCCTTGAACCATTAATGGTTGAACCTGCTGGTGTGCCACGTGGTCGCGCCATGGTGGAACGTGCCGATTGGGCTGGACGTTCCTATGCCAAATATGACGCAGCAACCGTTAATCGCATTGTGGAGGCAGCCGCCCATGCGCTTGCTAAGCACGCTCAAGAATTTGCTACACAAGCAGTAGCGGAGACTGGCTTTGGCGTCGTCGAGCATAAAGTCATCAAAAACCTTGGATGTTCTACGGGAATTCTGGATACTTACCGTGGCCAGAACTTTGTGTCTCCAGAAATTGATGAAGCGAACAAAATTGTTTCGGTTCCGCGTCCAGCTGGTGTGATCCTGGCACTGACGCCGTCAACGAATCCTGTAGCAACAGTTTCGTTCAAAATTTTGCTTGCATTAATGACACGAAACGCAATCATCATTAGTCCGCATCCGATGGCCAAAAAAGTGTGTGCTGCTGCAGCGCGTGCGATGGCTGATGCTGCTGTTGCCGCAGGTGCGCCCGATGGTGTGATCCAAGTTGTAGACGATCCTTCAATCCCGCTGATTAATGCGTTGATGACCGATGAGCGCGTTGATGTCATTGTGGCCACGGGTGGTACTCCGGTTGTGCGTTCGGCATACCGCAGTGGAAATCCTGCAATCGGTGTTGGTCCAGGAAATGTACCAGTGCTTGTTGATGACACAGCTGACATTGCTAAGAGCGCCCAACGCATCATTGAATCAAAAGCTTTCGATAATTCAATTCTTTGCACCAATGAAAGCGTCGTCATTGCTCAAGATGCAATTGCTGACAAACTTCTGGCTGCCTTTGTTCGTGAAGGTGCATACGTTCTTAAAACCGAAGAAGTCGATGCAATCCGCGCACTTGTATTCCCTGGCGGACATTTCAACGCCAAACTCGTTGGTAAGGATGCCAGCGTCATAGCTGACCTTGCCGGAATTCGAGTCCCTGCAAAAACTCGAGTTTTGGTTGCCCCGTTTGATCTTGTCGTTCCAGAAGAGCCGCTAGCTCATGAAAAACTACTTCCAGTACTTGGTTTCGTTCGCGTTCCTACTGCACAGCGTGGCATTGATGTGGCTCGCGCCGTACTTCGAATAACAGGCTCTGGACATTCGGCTGCAATTCACAGCACCGACCCAGCGCTGATTATGGCCTTTAGTGCAGCAGTTCCCGTACTTCGAGTGTGTGTCAATGTTGGAAACAGTTTGGGCGCTTCAGGCTTCCAAACGAATTTGCCGCCAAGTATGACAATCGGAACTGGTTTTTTTGGTCGATCCTCAGTCGGTGAGAATTTACAACCGAAGCACTTGGTCAATTACACCCGACTTGCATACAACTCTGATGTGCGTGAAGTCATGCCATCGTTTGCTGGCTTGAATCCTTGGAAAGCTCCAACAGGTCCTGTGCCTGAGTATCCACTGGCTTCCAATGAACAACAGTTCATCGAAACTCACAATGTTCGCACTCCGTTAACGAGTGATGTGGCTGAACTGCGTGATGAAATTCGCCGACTCATTGTCGAAGAACTTAAAGAACTGATGAAGGGCTAACAACACCATGGCTGAATTGCGCTCGTTCATCTTTATCGATCAGATGCAACCTCAAACTATGTGCTACTTGGGCACCTGGGTAAAGGGCTCGTTGCCGCGCGCAAATATGGCGGCCCAAATCATCGAGGTTGCTCCTGGTATCGACATCGAGTCGTTAACGGATGTGGCATTGAAGCATGCAAATGTTCAGGCTGGAATCTTATTTGTAGAAC
Source organism: Actinomycetes bacterium (assembly GCA_037131045.1). Taxonomy (GTDB): domain Bacteria; phylum Actinomycetota; class Actinomycetes; order S36-B12; family UBA5976; genus UBA5976. Next base: position 29,438 of record JBAXRV010000017.1, on the reverse strand, counting down.
GTCAGTTCGGTTATCTTGAGATGCATGGACCAACTGAAGAAGTCCGCGCTGCTGCCCAATCAGTTCTTAATGCGTTAGGTACGACAGAGGCCACTGCGGTGAAGCCTCAAATTTTGGCAAGCCGTGTTGTGGCATCGATTGATCACCAGCATGCGTTTCTGATTAATCGAAACAAAATTGGCTCCATGGTTTTGCCAGGCGAGTCGCTGTATGTGCTTGAGGTACAACCGGCTTCGTATGCCATCTTGGCAACGAATGAAGCAGAGAAAGCCGCGAACATCAAAGTGGTGGATTACCGCATGATTGGTGCGACTGGACGCGTGTACTTATCAGGCAAGGAAGCTGATGTGCGCGCAGCTGCAGAAGTTGCTGAACAGGTTCTTGGTGGTCGGTAATGTCAAGCATTGATAGCGACATGTTGCGTACGTTAGTGCGCGACGCTTTACGTGAGGCGTTGCCGGCGATGAAGCCTGCTCGGGAGTCTGCTGTGACGCAAGTCGTGACGCTCAACACCGATGCTGAACTTGCTGCATTCGTGCAACGGGTTTTGGACCTCGCGGAAGATCCCACCACACGAGCACAATTGCGAAGTGGTGTGATTTCGTATCAGATTGCAGGAACCAGCACATCTTCACATGGCGCTACTCAGGGACATTCAGGTATGCGCGTTGATAAAGGCGCGCTCACTGAATCTATGGTGCGAAAGGCGGCAGAATCCGGCAACGTGATTCATTTAGGTCGCAAGGCAGTTGTCACCTCACTTGCACGGGACAAAGCTCGTGCTATGGGAGTAGAACTCATTCGTGACAAACAGGAAGGAACGGTGAATCGCTAATGCTCAAAGCAACAGTCATCGGAAATGTATGGTCCACGCGACGCCTCGCAGAAATTCCAAACGGGGCATTCCTAGAAGTCGAAGTCGATGGCGGTTCACGCCTCATCGCTTTCGATGTCTTGGGTACCGGGCTAGGTGAACAGGTGCTCGTATCTACGGGCTCTGTCGCAGCGTCTTGGTTCCCAGGTACAACACCACCGATTGATGCACTCATTATTGGGTCCATCGATCATCAGTAACACACAACCGAAGGAGAAAAACATGTCAAGCAATGCACTCGGCTTGATCGAGACCAAGGGTTACGTTGCCGCAGTTGCTGCAGCCGACGCTATGGTCAAGGCAGCTAACGTCACCATTGTGGCGCGTGAAGAAGTTGGCGATGGTCTTGTGACCGTTGTCATCGTCGGTGATGTCGGCGCAGTGAAGGCTGCAACCGATGCTGGCGCAGAAGCCGTCAATCAAGTTGGCGAACTTGTGTCACAGCACGTCATTCCACGTCCACATGTAGAACTGGGTAAGTTCTTCAAAGTTTCGGGCGAGTAACGATGGGCCCTTCAGACAATGGGCCTGAGTTACGCGTTTACTTGCTCGTAGAACATTTGCAGCGCCAGTTTGCTGCGTACATGGGCACACCGACGCGAGCCCGGGGCTATACACCTTATGAAGGTCAACATTCGTTGATCATCGAGGTGGCCCCGGGACTTGCGATCGAACGCGTAATCGACTTGGCACTCAAGTCGGTACCCGAAGTTGACCCCGGCATTCACTATGTCGAGCGGCAATACGGTGTGCTTGAAGTTCACCACTCAGATATTGAGATGGTGAAGCGAGCCGGTCAGGCAATTCTTGATGGAATCAATGCGCAGGCAGAAGATCAACTTCGCCCACGCACGCTGTACAGCGACATCATTGAGAACATCACTGACCAGCATGCGATTATTTTGAATCGCACCCGCCAAGCATCTATGGTGATGCCGGGCGAATCACTCTTGGTATATGAAATGACGCCAGCTCTTTTTGCTACTGTCGCCGCGAATGAAGCCGAGAAAGCAGCTCCGGATGTGACTTTGGTAGATGTGCAAATGATTGGCGCATCAGGTCGGGTATATATGTCAGGTAGCACAGAAAGCGTCACAAAAGCCCGCGACGCAATCGCAGCCACATTAGATTCAGTTCAAGGGCGCGATAACAAGTAGGAGTTCGGTGAGCGGCTACTCGAATGACCCAGTCATTCTCGATCAGTTTGCGCGCAGCGCAGCAATTGAGTTCGGGCTGGGTGACGATGTCACATTGTCTTTACTCAATGTGTCTGAGAACGCTACTTATTTAGTAACCGACCCGTCTGACAACCGTTCTATTATTCGAGTCCATCGGCCGCACTATCACTCACCGGAAGCAATTGAGAGTGAACTCGATTGGATTACTGCGCTTCGCACCGACAACTTAGTTCGTACCCCAGAAATTTTGTCTGCACCTGATGGTCGTCGAGTTGTCAGCGCGACTAATGATTCTGGTGAACGCCGCAACGCTGCAATGTTCGAATTTATGAAGGGTGTAGAACCAACCGAAGATCGTCTGGTTGATGACTTCTTTACGTTAGGTGCAATTGCTGCACGGTTGCACCAACACTCACGTGCCTGGAAACGACCTGCTGGATTCACGCGAATGGTGTGGGATTTCGACTCAGCACTCGGCCCGAATGGTCATTGGGGATCATGGCGTGATGGGTTAGCAATGGGACCGCAGGAATTGGAAGTACTGGGTCGTCTAGCCGCCACTATTGAACGCCGATTGGCAGCCTTTGGATCAGGTCCTGACCGATTCGGATTAGTTCATGCTGACATGCGGCTTGCAAATTTATTGGTCGATGGTAGCGATGTGACCGTTATTGATTTTGATGACTGTGGAATCGGCTGGTTCATGTACGACCTGGGATCGTCAGTGTCGTTTATCGAAGACCACCCATTAGTGCCAGCCATGACGGACTCTTGGGTGCAGGGCTATCGCACAACTGGTGAGCTCAGCAAAGAGGAAGAGTTGGAACTACCCACATTTGTTATGCTTCGCCGGCTTCTTCTTGTTGCCTGGGTTGGTACCCACCAGGACACCGACACTGGCGAAGAGATGGGCGATACATTTACTACAGTTTCGTGCGACCTGGCCGAGAATTACCTGTCTAAGTTTTCGTAAAGGTCCATACTTATCATCAAGCACTAAAGGAGCGACATGTTCACACCACTCACCGGATATTCCGTAGTTGTTACGGGCGGAACAAAGGGAATCGGCAAGGGAATAGCTCGAGTCTTTGCTCGCGCTGGCGCCAATGTATTGATTACAGGACGCGATGAAGTATCTGCAGCTGCATGTGCTGCAGAACTCAGTGCACTTGGTGGCGGAACCGTCACATACTTTTTAGCGGATGTAGCTTCTCTTGCTAGCTGCAAGGCAGTGGCCGCAGAGGCGATTAAGCGCAACGGCGGAATCGACGTGTTGTGTGCCAATGCCGGAATTTTTCCAGCGGCAAAACTTGCTGACATGTCAGAAGCCGATATGGATCAAGTCTTTGGTACCAATATCAAGGGAACAATGTTTTCAGTACAGGCATGTATGTCGGCGCTTGAGAAGTCCGGACGCGGTCGAGTCATTCTCACATCGTCCATCACTGGGCCAGTTACTGGATTTCCTGGCTGGTCACATTACGGTGCCAGTAAGTCAGCGCAACTTGGATTTATGCGCACGGCTGCAATTGAACTTGCGCCAAAGGGAATTACCGTAAACGCCGTATTGCCAGGCAACATTGAAACTGAGGGCCTTGCTGAAATGGGTCCGGAGTATCGCGCAGCAATGGAAGCTTCAATTCCGCAACGCCGACTTGGCCATGTGGATGACATTGGAAATGCTGCATTATTTTTTGCCACACAGGAAGCTGCCTACGTGACAGGTCAAGCCATCGTTGTTGATGGCGGACAAATTTTGCCAGAGTCACTTGCCGCCCTAGAAGCGATGTAACTCGGTCACAGGAATGACTGAAGCAACCGTTCACAATATTGAACCGCTTGGCCCTGCGGCTGACGATGTTCGACGCAAGGTGCTGTCCATGATTGCAACAGGAGAGTTGCGCCCGGGACAGAAACTCAATGCAGAACGTGAACTTGCAGATGATTTTGGAGTAAGTCGATCCACGTTGCGGCAAGCATTGACGTCCTTGGAAGAATCCGGAGACGTGCGTCGCCTGCCTGGTCGAGGCGGCGGCACTTTTATTTCACCAGGAAAAATTGACCGTGATTTGTCGCGCATTGTTGGAGTTCCGTCATTGCTGCGCGGCCAAGGTTTTACTGCAGGTACCAAACTGATTAGTGCTTCGGTGATGCTTGCTGATGCGGCAACCCGTACCGCGTTAGGTCTATCTGATACTGATCACATTTTTGATGTGGTCCGCATTCGTCTTGCGGATAGCCAACCTATTTCTTTGGAGCATGCGCGTTTCCCGGCTGAGCTGTTTCCTGGACTACTAGAGCGTGCGCTTGGAAGTTCGTTGTATGAATTAATGAGCAAGCACTATGACACGATTCCCGATGAAGCATTAGAAGAAATTGAGCTAGTAAGCGCAACGCCCGATGAGGCCGCCATACTTAATGTGGACATTGGGGCGCCGCTGTTGTCTGTGACGCGCACCACGATGGATGTACTGGGTCGCAAAATTGAGTATTCACATGACTTGTTTCGTGGTGACCGCACTCGAATTACGGTGCGCACTAAGGGTCAACTGCCGCGAGATGGCGAAGCAGGGTCGCGGGGCCGAACCGTCGAACTTCGAGGCGGATAGCACCCGATTGGATACAATCGTGGAATGGCTGGCGCATTAGACGGAATTGTCGTTGCAGATTTCACTCGCGTTTTAGCAGGTCCCTACGCCACAATGCTGTTGGCTGACTTGGGCGCCACAGTTCTCAAAGTGGAACGCCCCGGGTTAGGTGATGACACTCGGCATTGGGGACCGCCATTTGATCCAGCGGGTCGAGCAACATATTTTGAGTCGGTTAACCGAAATAAGGATTCAGTCTCTATAGATATGTCGTCTGCAGACGGACATGTGCAGGCGCAAGCAATTGCCGCGAAGGCTGACATTGTGGTCCACAACTTTCCACCTGCAACAGCGGTGAAGTTCGGTTTGGATTATGAGTCCGTGAAAGCTGCAAACCCTACTGTCGTGTATTGCTCGATCACTGGCTTTGGTTCCGGGGCCGGCGCGGCCATGCCAGGGTATGACCTCATGGTTCAGGCGATGGGTGGCTTGATGAGCATCACAGGTCCAGCACCTGGGGAACCAACCAAGGTAGGCGTAGCGCTCGTTGATGTTGTCACTGGGATGCATGCGACGATTGGAATTTTGGCGGCGTTAAATCATCGACACGTCACCGGAGTCGGCCAGCAAGTAGAAGTGAATTTGTTGTCCTCACTGCTGTCCGCGTTAGTGAATCAAGCAAGCAGTTTTGTTTCGGGCGACGTAATTCCTGGCATTCTAGGAAACGCACATCCATCAATTACGCCCTATGAGGTTTACCAGACCGCTGACCAACCTATTGTGATTGCTGTTGGCAACGATGCTCAGTTCGTTAAGTTGTGTTCGGTCTTAGGGATTGATCAGGTCGGCTCCGATCAGCGATTTGCGACCAATTCACTTCGGGTTGCTAACCGCGTTGAGCTCAATGAACTATTGAACCCTGCATTTATGAGTAACGGAGCCCAACATTGGTGGTCTCGGTTCACGCAAGCAGGCGTTCCATCTGGACCAATTAACTCCATTGACCAGGCCTTCGAGTTAGCGAAGTCACTTGACTTAAACCCGATTATTGAGATTGACGATCATGGCCAGGTGCGCCGCCAAGTGGCAAACCCCATTACGTTCTCGCACACACCCGTGCAGTATCGAAGCGCGCCACCTGACTTAGAAGGCGGGCTGTCACAATGACGGGTGTTGTCACTGCGCAGGAAAATGTGCTGCGTGCTGTGCGGCAATTGATTGCGCAAGGTCACCTTGAACCTGGTCAGCAAGTTGTGCAGGACTCGTTAGCTGCCCAACTGGGAGTTAGTCGGGTGCCACTTCGCGAAGCATTGAAAGTTCTTGAGGGCGAAGGTCAAGTGGTCTATTTCCCGCACCGTGGGTATTTTGTGGCTGATCTGAGTATCGATGACTTAACGGAGGTTTATCGAATTCGGGCGTTGCTGGAAGAAGAAGCGCTCAGTGTTGGAATTGCATTAATGAACGATGAAGACATTGAGCACATTAAATATCTTAAATCGGTGGTGGAGTCAGTTTCTGAGTCTGGTGATGTTGCTGAGGTATCTGCAGCAAATCGTAGGTTTCACTTTGCTATGTTCGAACTCAGTAACATGCCACGCTTGATTCGAATGATTAAGAATCTGTGGGATTCAACTGATGCGTATCGCTCGGTGTATATGGCCAACTCATCGAATGTGCACCAGATGATTCTGGAACATGATGAAATGTTCGATGCTCTTGTCGCTCGAGATATTCCCCGGGTTGTAGCGATGCAGGCAGCACACCGTGAGAATTCTGTTTCAGCAGTCAGTCGAGTTATAGCTCGGAATTAAAAGTAAATGCTGGACCGACAGAAACTACGCTGTCGCCGCTGACAACTTGCGCTGACCAATGTGGCATGCGTTCAATCCACCGTAATCCTGCCTTGCCTTTAATCAGCAAAGCAGTGGCCAGAGCATCGGCTGTTGCACAGTCACTCCCCACAACTGTTGCACTTGTAGCCGCAATACCGGTTGCACTCTCGATGTGGTCGCCGCGTTCGTACAGCCCGCTTGTTGCTACTGCTCCGTCGTTGATGGATACGGTTCCATAAATTTGGCCCGGTTGTTGCGGGTGCTGTAAGCCAATGACCCACGGGGTTTCGGGTTCGGCGCTGCCGCGGGTTGCAATGTCGCCACCTGCGTTGATCATGAAATCTTTCAGGCCGTGACCCAAAAGGAGTGTGGCGGCACGATCTGCTGCCCATCCCTTAACCAATCCGCTTGGATCAAAACCCCCAGTGACTGCCCACGGGTCAAAGACACCTTCAGTGAGGGCGACCATGCGCCGGCACCGCGCAATAACGTCGGCCACTCCGGCATCGAGTTCTTCTTCCGAGATTTCATTTCGGCGCAGCTGACTCACCACGCTGTCAGTTCTATATGTACTAAATACTGTGTCTACGTCTTTAAGCCATTCCACAAGTTCGGCAATCGCAGGGTCTGGGTCAATGTGAGTGGACCGATGAAGCGCAATGTCCACGGACACAACGGTTCCCCAGATATGCTCAACGTGAACCACACGATCTCTGGTCACTAGATTCCGAGTTTGTCCAGGGCAGATTGCAATGATGTTGCGTAACCGTAAGAGGTAAAAGTCGCACCGCTGACACCATTAATTTTTGCCGACTGGGCTTGGAGTGCCTGATCGCGCAGCATGGATTCAACTTGCTGAGAAATCAATTGTGAGCGACCGTCACCATTAGGCAGTTCGAGGGCTTGGATGTCGGTTATCTTGCCGTTTTGCGCCGTGACTTTTACCTGGACATTGCCATAGCGCACGAATACCGAGTCACCAGTTGCCGAGCCTGACGAAGTCGAAGTGTTGGTTGCAGTCGTGGTGCCCGTTGTTGCTGGATTGGTTGTTGCTGGCGCTGATGCTAAACCAGATCCGCCGCTTGGGTTGAGCAGCAGGACGCCAGCGATGCCAGCTACTGTTCCCAGTCCAACAAGTGGTGCGCGTTTCATTATGTTCTCCTCTTAGAATGCAAAAGCTTCATCGTGAATGTGAGTGCTGGGCACACCGATAACTTGAACGGAATGCCGAACCGCCTCAGTGAGTGCATCTGGACCACAAATGTATACGTCACTTGATGCAATGTGCGGGGCTAGGCGCAACAATGTGCGTGGATCCATGGGGTGGTCTTTGCGAGAGCCAACGAGGTAGCGAACGTTGGTATTTGGACGTTCGGCCAACGCGTCAAGCTCTCGCTTTAAAACAACTTCCTCATTAGATCGTGCCCGATACAACACATCGACAGTTGCGTACACAGGGAGTTCTTCGAGTACTGCACGAATCGGTGTGATACCGACGCCTGCAGCAACGAGTACAACTCGATCTCCGTGACGACGCGCGGCAGTGAAAGCACCGTATGGACCTTCGGCAATGACCCGAGTTCCAGCGTGGATGCTTGCAAGTGCAGCGCTGTGATCTCCGAGATCCTTAACGGTGATGCGTAGATACTTGCCATCGGGTGGTGCCGATAGCGAGTAAGGGTGGGCATGCCACCACAACTCTGGAGTCATAAATCTCCAGCAGAAGAACTGCCCGCCGCTTGCGCGTAGTCGCTTCAGTCCATTTCCCGTCATCCAAATACTGACAACACCGGGACCTTCAGGCACGATTGCGTGCACGCGAAGTTGGTACTTTAAGCCCCTCAGTATTGGCAATATCCATCGGAACGTAATCAAACTCGTGACAGCGCTGGCTGTCAGCACTAGCCACAGTTTTGCAGCAAGTGGATGCGCAATAAAGGCATTTCCCAAAGTAACTTGATGCGCATAAGCCAAAGTCACCGCTAAGTAGGTGTACAAGTGAATAACCCACCAGGTTTCATACGACATCCGTCGACGTGCGACCTTATATGAGGTCACTCCAGCTGTGATCAGCAAAATAAAACCAACGAGTCCAGGCAAAATCCAGCGAGTATGACGCAGCATGGTCCAGGTTTCGGCCCAGAATGTTGAGCCATCAGTCATTGAGTAACCCAACAAGATAAAGACAACATGCAACCCCACGAGCAAAAGCGCCCAGGGCGCAATTTTGCGATGCCAGTACACGGTGCGATCTAGTCCCACTTCGCGTTCAAGCCATGGGATACGTGCGACAAGGAAAAGCGTGATAACCACACCATACGTACCGACCATGCCTGTGATTCGGCCAATGAGCGTGAAAAGTGACGACAAGGTGGTCAGCGTTGACAAGTGAATTCCATGAAGTTCTGTCATTACTGTGATGCCCAGCCCGATTCCCGCAAGGGCAGCGGTGAAGTTCCCGACAGTGCGGGACTTACCTTTGGCTTCTGCAACAGCGACAGAACGATTACTCATCTGCGCTCCTTGTGGGCTTCGAGTGGTGGAGGACATAGTTTTAGAGTGCCGTAGTGATGTTCAGGAACTGGCTTCCTGAATGTAAAGACCTTGTTAATCGTACCTATTTGGGTTCGGTAGGTTAGTGGCATGACTCCACAGGAATTAAGCGAACACCTGCATTCCTGTGTGCATGCGGCGATTTCGGTTGGGCAATTGAGCCTTGATATCAACGATGTCCCGCACCAGATTGTGGTCGAACGTCCCAAAAATCCTGACCATGGCGATTGGGCAACCAATGTGGCGCTGCAAATCAGCAAAAAAGCTGGCCTTAACCCTCGGGCTGCTGCAGAAATCCTCCTTCCTTATGTCATGGACACTGAGGGAATCGAATCGGCTGAGATAGCCGGACCAGGTTTTATCAACATTCGGTTATCGATTGCCAGCCAAGGTGAACTCGTTATTGACATTGTCGAAGCAGGAAACTCCTATGGACATGGCGATTCGCTTGCGGGCAAGTCGTTCAACATGGAGTTCATATCGGCAAATCCAACAGGGCCACTTCACCTGGGACATTCCCGGTGGGCAGCAGTAGGTGATGCAATTGCACGTGTCCTTGAAGCACATGGTGCGCATGCAATCCGTGAGTTCTATATCAATGACCGCGGTGTTCAAATGGACAAATTTGGAATCTCAACTCGGGCCGCTGCATTAGGGCAACCCATTCCAGAAGACGGCTATCACGGTGCCTACATTCCTGTCCTTGCGCAACAGATTGTTGCTAATGATCCACAGATTGTAAATCTGGATGAACCAGCGCGTACTGTTGCATTTCGCGAGGCAGCGTATGAATTACAGATAGCGGACCAACAACGGGTTCTCGAACTTTTTAACACGCACTTCGATGTGTGGTACTCCGAGCGTTCTTTGCACGAGTCTGGTGCTGTTGATCAAGGGTTTGCCAAACTGCGGGAACAAGGTCATGTGTTTGAAGATGGTGGAGCAGTGTGGCTTCGCACAACAGACTTTGATGATGACAAAGACCGAGTGCTCATTAAGGCCGATGGCGAGTTAACGTACTTCGCATCCGATACTGCGTACTACGTGGATAAACGAGCCCGCGGTTTTGATGTCTGTATATATCTGTTGGGCGCAGATCATCACGGATATGTGAATCGCTTACGTGCCGTTGCTGCATGCGCCGGTGACGAACCCGATGAACATATTGAAATTTTGGTCGGGCAGATGGTCAAGATGATGAAAGGTGGCGAAGAAGTTCGCTTATCTAAACGTGCTGGAAATATCATCACCATCGAAGACCTCATCGACGAAGTGGGAGTTGATGCGGCACGGTACTCACTCATTCGTTACCCTGTCGATTCACCGCTCGTTCTTGATCTCGATCTATTGGTGCAACGTACCAGTGACAATCCGGTGTATTACGTGCAGTACGCCCACGCGCGCATTGCCTCTGTGATTCGCAATGCGGCTGACTTAGGAATTATTTCGGCAGATACTGAATCGTGGAATCCAGCTGACTGTGATCCCGGGTTACTCAGCGATCAGCGCGAAGGCCAACTCATCCGGCTTTTGGCCGACTATCCACGAGTTGTGACCTCAGCTGTTGAATTGCGCGAACCACATCGAATCGCGCGACACCTCGAGGAAATTGCCACTGGCTATCATCGGTTCTACGATGCCTGCCGTGTTCTTCCGCAAGGCGATGAAGCGGCTACGCCGTTAACCCTGTCTCGGCTTTGGTTATGTGCTGCAACCCGTCAAACTGTCTTTAATGGCTTGGAATTGCTCGGCGTTAGTGCGCCGGAACGGATGTAAATTTAAGGTAGCGAATCTATGAATTCGCATTTATGTTGCCTGTTAGCCTCTATGACTTCACTCAACAGTGCCACTATGAAACTAACCGACTGAGGAGTTGTTTAGTTATGAAGAAAATAAGAGTGGTTGTGGCTTTGGCTGCTGCAAGCTCAATTTTCATTGCAGGTTGTTCGAGCAAGAGTTCAGACACTGCAAGCAGTCCAACTGCACCAGCAAGCTGTGGCACCACGATTGATGAAATCGCGGCTGCAGCAAAAACTGAAGGAAAAGTGGAATTAATCGCGTTACCCGATACATGGGCTAACTACAAGGGTGTGCTTGATACATTCAAAGCCACTTACGGAATTGAAGCACCGGTTGCAAATCCTGATGCATCATCAGCTGACGAATTGACCGCAATCTCAACACTTCGTGGCCAAGAGTCCATGCCAGAAGTCGTAGACATCGGCCCATCATTCACAAAGGAATTTGTTGACAAGGGTTGGGCAGCACCATACAAGACCACAAACTGGTCTGAAATTCCTGACTCGCTAAAGGATGCAAACGGCAACTGGTTTGGTGCCTATTCAGGTATCATGTCGATTGGTTCAAACACTGCACTTGTAAAGAACCCACCAAAGAGCTGGGCGGACCTGAAGAAACCTGAATACAAGGGTCAAGTAACAATCAATGGCGATCCGCGCGAAGCCGGAGCAGCATTTGCTGCTGTTATGGCTGCTTCGATTGCTAACGGTGGTTCATACGATGACATCATGCCTGGTATCAAGTACTTCGCAGATCTCAAGGCAGCTGGAAACCTAGTTGAAACCGACATCACTGCAGCAACTGTTCTTTCAGGTGATGCACCGATCGCGCTTGACTGGTCATACAACTTTCCAGGTCTCAAGCCTGATCTTCAGGCAGCTGGCTTTGACATGGTTGTTAACACACCTACCGATGGTTTGTATGTTGGCTACTACGCACTTGGCGCAGTTTCTGAATCAGCACATCCATGTGCTGCGAAGTTATTCCTTGAGCACCTTGCAGGTGACGAAGGCGCTCTTGAATACATGAAGGGTGGAGCTATCCCAGCTCGTCTTGCCGCAATGCTTGATGCTGGTGTTGTTCCTGCCGATCTCGCCGCTTCACTTCCAACCAAGGAAGCATGGCTAGGCGTTAAGTTCCCATCCCAGACTCAGATTGATGCAGCGAAGAAGCTGCTCACTGATAACTGGGGCCCAATGGTGGCAGACAAGTAAGAAAAACTACAGAAAGTGGCGGGTGGACACAGTCCACCCGCCACTAATCTGGCAAAGAGATGAAAACCATTCGCAAATATTTGCCGGCCATTGTCGTAGGTGGCCCTTTCGTCATAGTTATGGCGCTATTTCTCGTGTGGCCAACAATTTCTGTTATTGCAAGAGCCTTCATCCATGATGGGTCGTTTTCTTTTTTTAATATGAATCGTGCAATCACTGGCACGTATCGCGATTCATTCATTGTTACCGCAAAGTTGAGTTTCATCACTTCAATCTTGGGCGCCTTCATTGGACTTGTTATGGCCATTTTGCTGCGAAGGCTACCCGTTGAAAGTCGGGCACGCACCTTGGCAGACTCCTGGTCAGCAGTGGCTTCACAACTAGGCGGTCTACCCTTGGCATTCGCGTTCGTCGCACTCGTTGGTACTCAAGGCATACTCACTCGCGTCCTAAAGACTATGGGTTACAACTTGGCTGACCACGGGTTTACATTGACCGGGATGATGGGATGGACCATTGTTTACCTCTACTTCCAAATCCCATTGATGTTCTTGATCATGACTCCCGCAATTTCGGCGTTGAAAGATACCTGGTTTGAAAGTGCAACGTCTATGGGAGCGAGCAGCGCACGGTTTTGGCGTTCAGTGGGAATGCCGATTCTGATGCCAACAATTTTGACAGGGTTTGTGCTCCTATTTGTGAATGCATTTTCTGCCTACGCGACTGCATACGCGTTGAGTACAGGCGCTGGACAACTTATCCCGTTGCAGATTCGATTCATTTTGCAAGGCAATGTCATTACTGGCGAAAATGAACTCGGGTACGCCATCGTGGCATGGACCCTTATTCTGCTCGTTTTATCCCTTGTAGCGGTTACGCTTTTGCAGCGTCGCGTGAGCAAATGGACGGAATCGGCCTGATGTTAGGAACTTTTGCCCGTCGCGGATTTTGGATCCTGCTCATCATGTATTTCGTGCTGCCTATGTTGGCTATGGCTCGGTTTGCACTTCAGACGGTTCCAACGTTCATGCTGAATTCACACACTCTTTTTAAAGGTTGGGGCTTTAGCGAGTTCATGGTCGCATTTAAAGACCCCGGTGTTATTAAATCCACGGTACTCAGTTTGGAACTTACGGCGTTAACTATTGCGCTGACATTTCTAATGTTGGTGCCGCTTACAACGTTGATTGAAATAAAGGCACCACGACTTAAGCCAGTAATGACCGGTGCAACTGTCCTATCCTGGCTAGTTCCACCAGTTGCACTAGTCGTGGGCGTTGCAGGCACTTTTCGAGAGGTATTCCCAGGGTTCCTGTCGTCGGCGCTGAATCTGACTTATTTCTACGCACTATGGATGTTGCCGTTTACCTATCGAGCGCTGGATGGACAGTTACGACTTATAGGTGCTCGGAATCTCTACGAAGCTGCTCAAAGTGTTGGATGTACGCCAATAACGTTCTTCTTCAAAATAATTTTGCCAAATATTAAGTCATCATTATATATTTCTGCCTCACTCATTGTGGCCTCGGTCCTTGGCGAATTCACTTTTGCTTCGTTACTGCTCAAGCAGACCATGCCGGTATATATGTGGCACTTCCAAACTTCAGAGACCCGAGCTGGTTTTGCTCTCGCACTTGTGGTCATGATTGCGACTGCTCTCATCCTTGGGCTCGCTGTAGCACGACTTCGTAAACGCGGTATCAATTTCTCGGCGACAGGAATCTGACATGACAAAAATCGATTATGTAAACGTGTCCAAAAAGTATGGTCAAGAAATTGCCTTACGCGACTTTTCGTTAAATGTTGCATCAGGGGAGCTGGTCAGTATTTTGGGGCCAAGTGGCTGCGGTAAGACCACAGCCTTACGAATCCTTGCAGGTTTTATAGCACCAACGTCCGGACAAGTGCTTGTTGATGGAAAAGACGTCACACCAATACCTGCAGAAAAACGTGGCTTTGGCATGGTGTTTCAGAGCTACAGCTTGTTTCCCAACATGACAACATCGCAAAATATCGAATTTGCGTTGAAGCTTCGAAAAGTAGATTCCAGCGCACGCGTTGTGAAAATTCGTGAACTACTAGAACTGACGAATATGGCAGAACATGCTGACAAGTTCCCACACCAACTTTCCGGTGGGCAACAGCAACGTGTGGCACTGGCACGAGCGCTAGCAACCGAGCCACCGATTCTGTTGCTTGATGAACCACTTTCTGCACTCGATGCAAAAGTACGAGATCAGTTGCGCGACGAAATCAGAGGCTTGCAGAAACGCTTAGGCATTACAACGGTGTTTGTTACTCATGACCAGCAAGAAGCGATGGCAATTTCTGATCGAGTCGCTGTGATGCAGTCAGGCGTAGTTGTGCAATCGGGCTCCCCCCAAGACTTGTACCGCAATCCCAAGAATGCATTCGTGGCATCGTTTGTGGGGACAACGAATCGACTTCCTGCGATCAAGAATGGACTGCATTGGACAATCCTTGGTAATGCAGTGGAGGGCCCTGTAGATGGCACTCGAGGAATTGCATACGTTCGCCCTGAGGACATCGAATTAGTCTCGGGTGGCCAAGGAGTAATTGAGCAAGCGTCATTCCTAGGTTCGTTCGTGCGTGTTACCGCAAAAGTTGATGGTCAGCGGATTGTGGCAGACCTTCCAATCTCGCGGGCGGAGTCCCTAAGCCAGGGACTTGGGGTTTCGGTTGTCATTGCAGACCGAAATCCCCTTATCGAACTGGAGTCATAAGTGAATCACGACACAACGCGAAGTACCATCAAGCCCAAAAATTTGAACTCAGCTGGATTCACGTGGATGGAGCGTTCCCAGGGTGAGCCATACGTCGGTGCATTGCCACCGAAGTCAGCGAGACCGATTGCAACCATCCTGCATTCATCAGACTGGCACATCTGCGATGCGGAATCTCCAGGACGACAAGAGTTTATGGATCGGTTCTTCGATTCAGATTCACAGTTTCAGGCAGTTCTGGGATACATCGGCACTTACCGCCCGTGGGAAATTTTAACCTGTCAGGTGGCTGCAGTTTTCATAGACACGATGAATCGCATCGAGTGTGGTCCAATCACGGGACGACCTGTTGATGCCTTGGTCATCACAGGTGATGTCACTGACAACGGACAGTTAAATGAATTGGAATGGTATTTAGATTTACTTGACGGTCGAAAAGTTGATCCATCAGGTGGGCGAGCACAATCTGATTGGGTTGGGGCAACTACTGGTGATGCAATCGATGACCGATACTGGCATCCCGAAGAGCAGACACAAGACCGGCCCTCACGAGAGTTTGGGTATCCACATTTGCCAGGGCTCATTGATGCGGCACGCAGGCCATTCGATTCAGTGGGGCTGCGGCATCCGTGGCTCAGTGTGCATGGAAATCACGATGCATTATTACAGGGCGTTGTCGCTCCAGATAAAGAACTCGATGCATTAACGATCGGTGACCAACGCATTGTTGGACTTGCTCCCGGACAAAGTCCGCTCGAGTCGGCGCAGGGCGTTCCTGCAATCGGACCAGCAAACTACATACATCGAGATGATTCTCCACGCGCACCTGTGACACCGGATCCCGCGCGACGCCTGACTGAACCAGGAAAGTTTGCTGAGCTCCACCTCACCTCAACATCCCTTCCAGCTGGGCACGGCTTCACCGCAGAAAATATTGCTAAAAAGACTGCCTACTTCTCATACGAAGTTGGCGAACTAGTGGTTCTTGCCATGGATAGCGTGAATCATTTTGGCGGCTTTGAAGGTGCTATTGATGAAACCCAAATGCAATGGATTATTGAGACTCTGAACAAATATTCGGATCGGTTAGTTGTGGTTGCATCACATCACCCGAGTCGCACAATTATCAACGACTACAAACCCGAAGGCGAAAGTCGCAGAATATTGGGCGACGAGATTCTTGAAGAATTCATGAAGCATCCAAACGTGGTGGTGTGGCTAAACGGGCACGAGCACGAACACAATATTTATCTCAACGTTGGACCAAACGGTCGGATACTGCCAGAAATTAATACCGCTTCAATTATTGACTGGCCACAGCAGTCCCGAATTCTTGAGTTTTTAGAAGATGACGAGACTAAGTCGGTTTACATTATTTCCACAGTGATTGACCATGACGGGCTCGTTGAGCCGGACGTGGAGCGACTTGACCTGGTTGACATGGCTGGACTGTCTCGGATTTTGGCGTTCAATGATTACCAACGCCGTGACCCGCTATTGAGTATGCATCGTAAGGAAGGCAACCTTGCAGATCGTAACTTTGTTCTTCGGCTTCCGCACTTGCTGAAGTAGTCGGGTAAGTTAGGGTCTTATGGACTCGAGGCTTTGGCCGACATCGGCAGCTCGCACACCTGATGGTGCGCTCACGATTGGTGGCGCCGATGTGCGTGACCTGGTTGCCCAATATGGTTCTCCGCTCTTTGTGTTTGATGAATTACAAGTGCGGCAATCCGCAAGAAATTACATCAAGGCATTTTCTGCAGAGGATATTTCAACCACTGTGTATTACGCAGGCAAGGCATTTCTCACTACGACAATTGCACGTTGGCTCCACGAAGAGGGCCTAGGAATTGACGTATGCTCTGCTGGTGAATTGGAGACTGCGCTCAGGGCCGACGTTGATGCTTCGCGCATTTTGTTTCATGGCAACAACAAGAGCGTTGAGGAACTAACTCGAGCAGTGGAAGTTGGAGTAGGTCGCATTGCGGTAGATAGTCTCATTGAAATTGAGCGGCTGAACCTGATCGCATCAGCCGCAGGAATTGTGCAGCAGGTTTACATTCGTCTCACAGTTGGTGTTGAGGCACACACTCATGACTTCATGGCGACTGCGCATGAAGATCAAAAGTTTGGGCTATCTATTAGTTCCGGTATGGCCATGGCTGCAGTCGACGCCGTACAAGCAGCGAGTCACTTGTCGCTTGCGGGATTACATTCCCACATTGGCTCACAGATTTTTGATGCTTCAGGATTTGAAGTGGCTACACATCGCGTGATTGATTTTGCGGTGCAAGTGCGCGATCGCCATGGGTTTGCTGTGAGTGAGCTTGATGTGGGTGGCGGAATGGGCATTGCCTATATAGATAGTGACAATCCACTTGATGTGGCACAAATGGGCAAAGCGATTCTCGATATTGTGCGCACTGAATGTGCCCGAGTCAACTTACCCATTCCACGTTTAGCAGTAGAACCAGGTCGCGCAATCATAGGTTCGGCAGGAATCACAGTCTATGAAGTGGGCACAATCAAACCTGTCGAAATAGATAGTGGACACACTCGCACCTACATCTCTGTTGATGGCGGAATGAGTGACAACATTCGTACCGCTCTCTATGACGCGCAGTACACCGTGGCACTAGCATCGCGTGAATCATCCGGAGTTCAAGTGCAGTCCAGAATCGTGGGCAAGCATTGCGAAAGTGGCGATATCGTTGTGCGTGATCTGCACCTGAGCGCTGACATTCAACCTGGCGATTTGCTTGCCGTTGCGGCTACCGGCGCATATTGCCGAGCCCTGGCTAGTAACTACAACTACCTACCTCGTCCAGCCGTGGTGTCGGTTCGCGACGGCAAACCTACAGTCTTACTTCGCCGCGAGACCCTCACAGAGGTTTTGGCGTTAGACCCTGGCTTTCTGGCAGACTAAAGGCATGACCGCGCCACTTACTGTTGCCCTTTTAGGTGGCGGAACCGTCGGAGCATCCGTGGCGCGCCTTCTCACAGAACAAGCCGACGATCTGGCATCTCGCATTGGTCGACCCATCGTGTTGTCTGGAATTGCAGTGCGTAATCCAGATGCGAAGCGTGATGGTGTTGATCCGCGGCTCATCACAACTGATGCCGCAGCGCTTGCCGCAAGCGGGGCAGACATTGTCATTGAAGTTATCGGTGGAATCGAGCCGGCAAAGACCCTCATTGAATCAGCAATCAACGCTGGATCATCAGTGGTCACAGCCAACAAAGCGCTGCTCGCTGCACACGGGGCGCAGTTGCATCGGTTGGCCGAATCCAAAGGCGTCGATCTGTTCTATGAAGCTGCTGTTGCCGGCGCCATTCCGTTGCTGCGTCCACTTCGCGAATCACTCGCAGGCGACAAAATTCGTCGAATCTTAGGCATTGTTAACGGCACTACGAATTTCATTTTGAGCAAGATGTACGACTTTGGTGCGGAATACGCAACCGTGTTGAAGCAAGCTCAGGATTTGGGATATGCCGAAGCTGATCCCACTGCTGATGTCGAGGGTTACGATTCAGCTGCCAAGGCAGCGATTTTAGCGGGACTCGCTTTCCATACCAACGTAACCGGAAGCGATGTGTATCGCGAAGGCATGAGCCAAGTCACAGCCGAAGATATTGCTGCGGCCAAATCAATGAACCTTGTTATCAAGTTGCTGGCAATTGCAGAACTAACTGAAGATAACTCAGGCGTTATTGTGCGCGTGCACCCTGCAATGATTCCTCAAACTCATCCGCTTGCAAGTGTTCGCGAAGCATTCAATGCCGTCTTTGTTGAGGCAGAAGCTGCCGGCCAAGTGATGTTTTACGGTCGAGGCGCTGGTGGCGCTCCGACTGCGAGCTCGGTACTTGGTGATGTTGTGGCTGCTGCGCGTAATCGAGTCAATGGCACAGTTGATCCAGCGCAAAGTCATTATGCCGAACTTGCTGTTAAACCAATTGGCGATGCAATCACTTCCTATTATTTGAATTTGCACGTTGCAGATGAACCAGGTGTCTTGGCTGCGATTTCTAATGAATTTGCAAAGCACCATGTGTCAATTCAAACAGTTCGTCAGGATGGCAAGGGTGATGCGGCTAACCTGATCATCACAACGCACCGCGCAACAGATGAACACTTGAGTAAAACAGTAGAAGCCCTGCGCAAACTTTCTGCAGTACGTGAAGTCGCTGGCGTGATGCGCGTAGAAGGTCGAGTCGACTAATGGTTCACCAGTGGCGTGGTCTAATTGAGGAATATCGCGATCGGCTACCAATTGCGCCCGGCGCTACGATTGTCAGCTTGGGTGAAGGTGGCACGCCACTTGAATACGCGTGTGAGATTTCAGATCGGGTCGGAGCAAAGGTCTACCTAAAAGTTGAAGGCATGAACCCGACAGGTTCCTTCAAAGATCGCGGAATGACATTAGCCATCACGGATGCTCTATATAAAGGTGCACAGGCTGTTATTTGTGCCTCAACCGGCAACACAAGTGCTTCGGCTGCCGCCTATGCTGCCAAAGCGGGCATGAAGAGTGCAGTCTTAGTGCCACAAGGCAAAATTGCGATGGGCAAATTGGCCCAAGCAGTGGTGCATGGGGCCACAATTTTGCAGGTCGACGGCAATTTCGATAATTGCTTGGAACTTGCACGTGATTTAGCTGATCACTATCCGATCGCGTTGGTGAACTCTGTCAATCCGGTCCGCCTTCAAGGTCAAAAGACTGCCGCTTTTGAAATCGTTGATGCCTTAGGTGATGCACCTGATATTCACTGCTTGCCAGTTGGTAACGCGGGAAACATAAGTGCTTACTGGATGGGTTTTACGGAATACTTTAAAGACGGAATTGCTAACCAGCGTCCTGCAATGTGGGGATTCCAAGCTGCAGGTGCGGCGCCGTTTGTTGCTGGTCATCCAATCGAGCATCCAGAGACTATTGCGACGGCCATTCGCATCGGTAATCCTGCGTCTTGGGATTTAGCGGTAGGGGCACGGGATGAATCAGGTGGCTTGATTGATTCAGTTACTGATGAGGAAATTCTTTCCGCGTATCACTTACTTGCCACTCGCGAAGGTTACTTTGTTGAACCAGCAAGTGCGGCAAGTGTTGCTGGCTTATTGAAGAAGGCTGCCCACGGTGAGGTTCCTGCTGGTGCAACGATCGTATGCACTGTGACTGGGAACGGTTTGAAAGATACGCAGTGGGCACTTGCAGATTCCTCTGATCCGATTGTTGTTCCGGTGGATGTGCATGCCGCTGCTGGTGCTTTGGGGCTTGCATAATGTCTAGCTCTGCAACGGTTTGTGTGCCCGCATCGAGCGCGAACTTAGGGCCAGGTTTTGATTCCATCGGAATCGCATTAGACATTTTCGATACGGTGACTGCTCGACTTGTTGATACTCCAGGTGTGCGTGTCACAATCACAGGCAATGGTGCGGATACCCTTGCACACGATGCGGGGCATCTGGTTGCACAAGTGTTCCTTATTGCTGCGGGCCAGTTTGGATTGCATGTCGAGGGACTCGAACTGGAATGCGTGAATCAGATTCCACAGGGCCGGGGACTCGGTTCTTCGGCATCCGCGATTATTGCGGGACTTGTTCTTGCTCGCGAACTTTCAGGCGCAGATATTTCACAGGAACGCTTACTTCAGTTAGCAAATGTCATAGAAGGACATGCTGACAATATTTCGGCCTGCCTGCTTGGCGGATTGACCGTCGCGACGTGGGAGAACTTGGATGATGTGCAGGCGGTAAGCCTTGCGGTACATCCAACGGTTGTTGCGGTGGTTGGAATTCCGGCCAGTGAATTGTCCACAGAAAAGGCGCGCGGTTTACTGCCCGATGAGGTTCCTTATGCTGCGGCCGTTCACAATGCGAGTCGGGCAGCCATGTTAGTAGCTGCTTTGACTCAGCGTCCCGACATGCTCTTAGCTGCAACAAGTGATCAATTGCATCAGAACTACCGACGTGCTGCCTACCCAGACTCCTTAAACCTTGTGGACACACTTCGCAGTTCTGGATTTGCCGCTGCCATCAGTGGGGCCGGGCCCTCAGTTTTAGTTCTCACGACAATTGACCGTGCCGATGCCGCAGGCGCTGTAATTTTGCAGGCCGGATTTGAATCTCGGCAGGTCGGAATCTGCGCACAGGGTGCGACCATTCAAGGTTAGATTTCCACTGGTTTTGCGTGGATTATCCCCAATTTGCAGTATTAGACCGACTTCCTGCTAAGGTTGGGCTATCGGTAGGAATTCTTCCACTGGTAAATCCCACTAAATCGGCGCGAATGTTGCGCATTAGTGCTGGATTACGAAAATCACATCTCAAAGAAGGACACACGAATAGTGACCGACACAGTTGCCCAAGGTAAAGGGCTTAACTCAATGCTGCTACCCGAATTAAAATCCACCGCTGCCGCTCTTGGCGTTGAAGGTGCTTCGGGAATGCGCAAAGCAGAACTTATTTCCGCGATTTCAAGTAAGCAGACCTCCCCACGCGAAGAACGAGCTCCACGCGAAGATCGGGGTGACCAGGGCGACCGTGGCCCACGCGAAGATCGTGGCGACCAAGGTGGACGTAACCGGGATCGCAATGGTCGTAACCGGGATCGCAATGGTCGTAACCGCGATCGCGGCGAACGTCGTGGTCCTGGCGAATATGACCTTGAGGTCACAGAAGACGATGTCTTGTTACCAGTTGCCGGCATCATTGACATTTTGGACAACTATGCCTTCGTGCGGACTTCGGGATACTTGCCAGGTCCAAACGATGTGTATGTGTCTATGGGATTAGTAAAGCGCCACACTCTTCGTAAGGGTGATGCTGTTACTGGTCAGGTCAAACAACCTCGCGAAGGTGACCGACCACAGAAGTTCAATCCGCTAGTCAAGGTTGATTCAATCAATGGTCTTTCTCCTGAAGAAATGACGACTCGTGTTGACTTCGGCAAGCTCACACCGTTATACCCACAGGACCGGTTACGTCTAGAGACTGCTTCGAACAACATGACCACTCGCGTTATCGATTTAGTTGCGCCAATTGGTAAGGGCCAGCGTGGTCTGATTGTTTCGCCTCCTAAGGCGGGCAAGACCATGGTGCTGCAGCACATTGCAAATGCGATTAGCGAAAACAACCCAGAAGTTCACCTCATGGTTGTTTTGGTTGACGAACGTCCAGAAGAAGTTACTGACATGCAGCGTTCAGTGCGTGGTGAAGTGATTGCTTCCACTTTTGATCGTCCCGCAGAAGATCACACAACGATTGCTGAATTGGCGATCGAGCGTGCGAAGCGTTTAGTTGAAATGGGTCACGATGTTGTGGTCCTGCTTGATTCGATGACTCGCTTGGGTCGGGCATACAACTTGGCTGCGCCAGCATCAGGGCGTATTTTGTCCGGTGGTGTCGACTCTGCAGCGTTGTATCCACCAAAGAAGTTTTTTGGTGCAGCTCGCAATATTGAAAATGGCGGTTCCCTGACGATTCTGGCTACGGCGCTGGTTGAGACTGGCTCTCGAATGGACGAAGTTATCTTCGAAGAATTCAAGGGCACTGGCAACATGGAACTCAAACTTGATCGTCGTCTTGCTGATCGCCGAATTTTCCCAGCGGTTGATATTGAATCTTCTGGTACGCGTCGAGAAGAAATCCTTATGGCACCTGATGAGCTCAAGGTTATTTGGAAGCTTCGTCGAGTTTTGCATGCTTTAGATTCGCAGCAAGCACTTGAGTTGTTGCTTTCTAAGTTGCGTGAGACCAAGAGTAATTTTGATTTCCTTATGCAGGTACAAAAGACAACACCTGAAGCACCTAACGGTTTTGCATCAGACGAGTTTGCTCCGGCAGATTAGTCCCAGTGCGATCTGGGCAGGCTCGCGCTCAATTGTTGATGCGTTAGGTAACGTCCATAGGGTTGACCCGTCGGGGAGTAGTTGATAACTCCAGTTCCCGTGGGTTTTCAATAGATGATGTGTTCGACATAGTGCAGCCAAGTTTTCATAGTTGGTTTGCCCGCCGCTTTCCCACGGTTCAACGTGATCAAGGTCGCAGTACCGGGCAGGTCTCACACACCCTGGTGCTCGACAGGTCAAGTCTCGCGCTTTGACTGCGTTGCGAAGGTGCGTGGGTGGGCGGTAGGTTTCGCGTCCAAAATCAAGGAGTCGACCAGTTTCTGGTTCGACAATGATGCGTCGAAAACGAGCATCTTCTAGTAACTGGGTAATTGCAGAACCTTCGAGCATGAGTCCAGTGGACGCAATCTCGCCGATGAGTGGCGATGAAGCATCGGTAGCAGCCTCGAGTATGTCGTTGTAGTCAACGAGAACCTGGATTTCAGCTGCGGCATTACGTTGCTCCGGTGTCATTTCGCTCATGCCAGCCACAATTGCAACAAGTGCGTCAGCCATTCTGGCCGATTGGGATCCAGTGAGATTGGAGTCACTGCGCGCAGCCTGATTGAGCACTTGCCACGTGGCTGATGCATCGTGCGCCGAAAGGTATGCGGTTAAATAGGCCATGCCATGCGGTGCGGGATCCAGTGAGACACGTCGTTGCGACAAAGCGCTTTGCGATAGGTCTTGATTTGGTACAGGTGCTAGCCGCAAAACGGCATCGCGCACGATTCGACGTAATTCGCTACTGGTACGCCGTTCAACACGCCACAGCACCCGTGTGCAGAATCTTTCAAGTGTTGTTGCACTGAGTTCACAGTCAGCATCAGAGAATCGGGTCGTAAGTTCGCGCACTCCATCAAGAATGATGCGGTTCTGATGTGTTGTGATGACACCGTTGAGTAGGGCTTGAAAGATTGACGGGACTTGCTCCAACAACGTGCGGGCAGTGTGCACTTGGTTGAAGCAGGCATTGGGGCTCACGTTAGTGAGTGCAGCAAGTTCGGCGGCTCGGACATCCGAAACAGACTTAGCTCCGTATTTTTCAACTTTTCGCAGCATCGCAGGTTCGGTGCCGACGGCCGCGAGGAGAAGTACTTGGCGTTGTGCTTCAGCCCAGGCGATGAGTTGATCGACTTGTTTGAGCGCGTGGATAGCTTCGGTTGAGCATGATGCGGGTTGAGTTGGCAGGTCATCGCTAAGCCGCACAACAGCTGTGGCAATTGACTGGACTGTCACGACAGCCGCTGTGCCGACTGTCTGCAGATCTTGTAATGAATGTTGCCGGTTCTTATTGCGGATTTCACGCGCCATTGGATTTTCGCTGTAAGCAAGCACAGACTCAGGCGTCATCGCAGAAACTACGCTTGGCGCACTTTCAATTGCTGAATTAATGACGTACATGCTGGCCTTGTGATGAGAGTAGGAATGTTCCCATGATGTGAGCGAAGCAACATTGAATGTTACTTCCCCAAAAATCAAGGATGTTATTGCCTGAACCAGGCTTTTATCTCGGAATTCTCATCAAGCTTGTGCAATGCTGCAAGCGACTCATCTATCTACGCAATTATTAAATAACACGGGTCTGACATTTCGAAGTATTTCGTGCGGCGTGTCGTGATGTTGTTTTCTAGCATCGAATAACTGTGCGCTGTTGATAACCACACGTTACTTATTCACAGATTGTGGATGAACTCGTCGGAGGCCGTGACTAACTTGCCGCGCTTGAATCGACCTGTCCAACCACATCCAAGACAGCCATGAGTGTCAGGGATCTCGCTGATTAAGCAACCCCCAATCATCCAGTCGCCAGACTCGGCAGCTTCCATAGTCGGCTCACCGTAAAGAATTGGTCGGAGTGTTCCCACTTCGTTACATTCAAGGCAGTGCGTATTGCGCAGCCATTCGGCTAGTGGTTTCACTTCGACTTCTCCATATCGTTAGAACCCGTTTGGGCCGAGCGTGCCGGTTCCGGGCTCGTCGAGACTTGCATCGTTTGCAGAGTGATCCGGTGAGTCAGTATTGGTCTCGTTATCAAGCTGGGCCAGGATCGGATCCTTTTTATCCATGTCGGCCACAACTCCCAAAACATATAGGTTAGAGCCTTCGTCAGTGAGCGACCGATCTTGCTCAGTTTGAGCTCGTTGAAGATTATCGACATCGATTTTTTGAAGCACTAAGTACGGATCAATGACGAACTCGAATGCGATCGCCTTAGCTTCGCTGATCTTGCCAGATGCAACATAGCTAGCCAGAGCCCGAGTAGCTGCGCGGTCGCTGACTTGCGGCTCGCGGTGTCGCAAACCGTAAGCACGTACTTCATGTGCCATGCCTTGAATGTGAAACCATTCAGTGACATCCATATTTCGCAAAATCCATTCAGCACGTTCAACTGCAGCATCTTTTTGGCCATCAGCCAAAAGCGCTTTGGCATAGAGAGCATGGTGCTCGGCCAAATCAGTTGAGGCCAGGAAGCCATCACGATGAACCCAAGCATTTGCCTGGATGACCTGTAACGCATTTCGGATTTTGTCGGCTTTCAGCAGCGCGCAGGCTTGGAGTCGTTGTGCTGTGGCCACGTAGGCAAGCTCGCCCTGTTCATTCCAGATGTTGGCGCATTGACTGAAGTGTTCAGCTGCATCGCCATAGGACTCTTCCTTCATGTCGAGTGTGCCCAACCAACGGTAGGCCGCCGCCAAGGCTGCATCATTACCAAGGGCGTGCGCAAAGTCAACGCATTCCTTCAGGAGCTTTCGAGCTTCGAGCGGATCGGACTTGATGTGTTGGCCTGCAAAAAACAAGTTTGCTCGTAACTGAAATCCCATATGGTTAGAAGACTTTGCTAGCTCCAATGCTTCAGAACTGTATTTCGTCGCTAGGAATGTGTCACCTAACCGTTGGTAAACCATTGCTATGTCCAGAGTCGCGCCAATTACGCAGTTCCCACACGAGCAAGCCCGGCACACTGCAATCGACTGGCGAGCTTGTACTAAGGCTTCGTCATATTTGTGCAGATCACACAGAACGCGCAGGTACTTCTCGCGGATGTCATTTACAAAGTGGGGAGCACAATCGGACTTGCTGACGTCCAGAGCCTGCTCAAATGCATCGAGGGCTTCATCATCTCGACCACCGATGTGTTGCAGCAGCCAACCTAGTTCGCGTCCGGCAGATGCAATCGCAGTGGTGTTGGCACTTCCCGCTGATAGATAGAAATCTCGCGCCTTACTCATCTGGTCAGCCGCAACATCATATTGATTTAGGCTGCGAGATGACCCCGAGGCGTTGAAGTAACAATCTGCAATTTCGTTGGCAAGTCCATGTGGGTAGAGCAGGTCGGCGGCTTCTAGGTATGCGCTCCGAGCGTCGTTGTGGCGGTCAAGGTGTTCCAAAGTTTTTCCGGCGACGTTGCGTGTGATGCCTTGTTCACGAGTGTCCTTGACATCGGCGAATACTCGACAGGATTCATCAAGGAGTTCGAGAGCTTGTTCGTTGTCACCATCGCCCGCTCTCCAGGTCGCGATGTGTCGCAAAATGTCGGCACGTTCGTACCCTGCCGCATTCTGGAGTGCTTCCCACAGTTCGGATTCGTCCATCTCATGGATCTCATTGCTCATGTGCTGTCCTGTTCATCTGGGGTCGTCGTTGGCATATCTTGCGATTTTCGGGGTCACCAACTGTTTAACCGGTTTGGGTTCGAGAAAGAGGGTCGTGCGATTGTCTGGGTTACCAGGTTCAAAGCCTCACCGTACAGGTGGGCTCTGACATTTCTCAGGTGTATTGGCAGCAGTTCGGGGGAGCGGCAGGCAGATGGGGATAGCGCCACATTTCAAGAAATGCATGAGGAGCTTTGGCTGGCAGCAAGGCCCCGACTTACCCTGCAAACATTGAGAAAACGATGTTTAACCCCTCGCTGAGGTGCTACTCTGGCAACACGCTGAGACAGTCTCGTCCAATATGCCCCAGCCGCTACGTGCCCTACTACGAGTGTCTGGTTGAGATATGCGTTTTCTGTTTGTAGTTGCCTGCCCTAAAAATTCTTTACGCATTAAGTTGCGAAATAGGTTTTTGGCTTTTGCTCGCGCTTCCCGTCGCTCTCTTGCTGTGCTTTTGTCGATGGCGGTTGCTCTGGTCTTTATGAGTACCCCGGCACAGTCTGCGGTAGCTACCTGTTCAATAAGTGGCGCTCTCACTGTGACTTCGAATGTAGTTACTGATGGATCTTTATGTGCTGGAAGTGTGACCGTGCCGAGCGGGGTTACGTCCATTTCTGATAACGCTTTTTCTGACAACGTCGATCTCACTTCGGTTACATTTCCAAATAGCCTAACTGCTATTGGCGCCGGTGCTTTTTTGAATGCAACTGCCTTGACGAGTGTGAATTTTGGTACAGGTTTGTTGACAATAGGTGCGGACGCATTTAATGGTGCAACAGCTCTGATCAGTATTTCGTTACCAACAAGCGTTACCTCGATTGGTGCTCACGCATTCCAGGGCGATACATCACTGAGCAGCGTTACATTGAATTCGAATCTTGTCACAATCGGATCGTATGCATTTTCGGGGGACACTTCGTTAACCACAATTAATGTTCCAAGCAGTGTGAGCTCTATTGGTTCGCGTGCTTTCCAAAATGACACTTCACTGGCCACCGTAACCCTGAATACGGGGCTAGTGACCATTTCAAGTTTTGCGTTCTACGGTGACTCAGCTTTGGCGGCAATCACAATTCCAAACACAGTGACGACCATCGGTTCTAATGCGTTTCTTAACGCCAGCTCTATCGAGGTAACAACCGGCGATCGGACAGGATATACATTCCAAAATTGGAACACGATGCTAAGCGGATCAGGAGCTTCTTATACGGGAGCTGCGCTCAATACTTATGTACGCGCGGGAAGCACAACTCTGTACCCACGCTGGACAATCAATTCTTATGCAGTGGCATACGATGCTGCATCTTTTACAACAAGTGGAACCGCGCCAGCGTCGGTGCAGCATGAATACAACTCAACGGTAACTGTTCTGGATAACACTGGATCACTCGCAAAAACCGGTTATACATTTGATGGCTGGAGTACGTCGTCGGGCGGAGCCTTGGCCTATGCCGCGGGCAGCACGTTCACACAGGGCGCAGGAGACGTAACGCTCTATGCACACGGAACGATCAACTCGTACGACGTTTCTTATGACGGCAACGGCAGCACCGGTGGGTCGGTACCTGCAACTGCTGGCCACAACTATGCAACGACGGTAACTGTTTTAGGTCAAGGGTCATTGGTGCGCACGGGTTACCACTTCGTGAGCTGGAATACCCGCTCCGACGGAACTGGGACCAACTATTCGGCCGACGACACGTTCACGATGGGTACCAGCGCGGTGCCGCTCTATGCAAAGTGGGGCATTGACTCGTATTCCATTTCTTATAACGGCAATGGGAATACAAGTGGAGCTGTGCCGGCTAGCACTGACACGCAAACGTACAACACATTGATCACGGTCTTAGGAAACACTGGAGCATTGGCCAACGGTGGACTGAGATTTGCGGGCTGGAATACCCAGGCAGATGGCACAGGAACTGCTTACTCTTCGGCAGACACTTTTAATTTAGGTGATGCAAATGTGACGCTGTATGCGCAGTGGAGTTACTGTTCGACATCGGGCAACATCAACGTTGTGGGCACGGAGATTAAATATGCCTATGGATCACCTGCCAATGCTGTAAATAGGAGTTGCACAGGTATTTTGACAATTCCTTCCAATGTGAACAAAATCGGCGGCAGCACATTTGGGTCTAACTCGGGAATCACAGCTATCGATTTTGGTGACTCTCAAGTGACGTCGATTGGCGCCCAGGCATTCATTAACAACCAAAGTCTTACAACTCTTACCATTCCGAACAGTGTACTTACTCTAGACACAGGGACATTTGAGTACGAACACAACTTAACGACAGTGACGCTTGGTTCTGGATTAACTGAAATTCCACAGTGGGCATTTCATAATGACTTTGAATTAACTTCAGTTACTTTTTCAAACTGGGATACACACATCAACTATCACGCTTTTGAAGGCGACACGAAGTTGGTTTTGTCAATGCGAGTGCGCCCAGGTTACACATTGCTTGGTTGGAACACGTTGGCTAACGGAAGTGGCACCACATACACGGGAGCTGCTTTAACTGAGGCCCTCGTGGCTGGCACTGAGTTATTTCCAAAGTGGCAAGTAATCACAAGCAGTGTGACCTATGACGGCAATGGCAGCACGGGTGGGTCGCTTCCAACGGATAGCGCCTCGCCGTATCTCCCGAATTCTTTGGTGACGGTATTGGCACAGGGTTCAGTTGTGAAGACTGGGAATCATTTCACTGGTTGGAATACTCAGTCAGATGGCAATGGCAGCGCTTACTCTGCAACCGATACTTTTACCATCGGAGTGAGTGGAGTAACTCTTTATGCACAATGGGCACCTGATTCGTTTGATGTGTCTTATGACGGTAATGGGTCTACTGGTGGATCGGTTCCAGCTTCTTTGACGCCTCATGTGTATAACTCGTCTGTGACTGTGTTGGCTAATTCCAATAGTTTGGTCAAGACCGGGTATGTCTTTGATGGTTGGGCTACGTCTTCTGGTGGCGCAGTTGTGTATGGGGCTTCTGGTTCTGTGACGTTTACGATGGGTGCTGCTGCGGTTGTGTTGTATGCGCATTGGAGTATTGATTCGTTTGATGTGTCTTATGACGGTAATGGGTCTACTGGTGGATCGGTTCCA
>JBAXRV010000016.1:0-32727 GCA_037131045.1 Actinomycetes bacterium | reverse complement strand
CGCGTGCAACAATGCGAACAATTCAAACTAACTTATTTTGGGCTTTTGCCTACAACGTTGCTGCTATACCACTTGCCATGATGGGCTACCTTGGCCCGATTGTTGCTTCAGGTGCAATGGCGTTGTCGAGCGTTTTTGTTGTCACAAATAGTTTGCGACTTCGCAGCTTCAAGTCTTTAGGTTAAACCCAGCTCGGTACCCACATGCGTAAGTTCCACATGTCCCATGGCAGCGAGATTGCAGCAGTAATGGGGTAGAAGAATATTGCCAAGATTGCGACAGCACTGATTACGCCAATCAGTTTCTTATTCCAGGTATCGCTGTTGAGCGCTCTGCGATGCGTGACTTGGTAAAGCACCAGCGCGGCGGCCATTGCAGTAAATGGGAAGAACACGATTGAGTAAAAGGTAAATGTTGTTCGACTGATGTACCAGAGCCACGGAACCCATCCAGCTAAGAAGCCAGCAATTATTGGCGTGGCCGCACTGTGACGTCGGTTGAACGCGAAATACCCGATGACAATAAGTGCGATGGCACCGCCCCACCACGTTATGGGGTTGCCCAATGGAATGACTTCCTGTGCACATCGAGCGGCACCGCATGTTGGTTTGGTTTCGTAGAAGAAACTCGTAGGGCGAATCATCAATGGCCAACCAAGTGGGTTTGCCTTGTAATTATGTGGCGAAGTTAAGTGAGTATGAAACTTGTACATGTCATGGTGGTAATGAAGAAGCCCAGCCAGTGAAGACATCCACTTCGGATGCGGTCCGCCCGACATGATCCAATTTCGACTCCACGCACCTGTTGAGTGAAACCAACCAACCCAACTAGTCAGGTAAATCCCAAGAATCCAAAATGGCATTGTGATGGCTGGAAGCACGTCTTTACGCAGCCACGTCGTGACAATGCGTTGCGGTTGACGCAGCCGGCGATTGTCAAAATCCCACATCAACATCAACACTCCAAAGGTTGCAGCGAAATAAACTGCGCTCCACTTTGTTGCTGTTGCTAGACCCAGAAAAATCACCATTCCCACTCGGGCAAGCCGAGGTGAATGCGCAGTGAGTGCTCGCTCCTTGTTGCGATCACGATCAATGATTAGGCACCCGAATGCGCACAAGACAAAAAATGACAGCGGAGTGTCCAGAAGTGCAGTTCGACTCATCGCAATGTGAAGGCCATCGAGGGCAACCAGTAGCCCCGCTGTAGTGCCAATGACATTTGAGCGCGTGAGACGACGTGTGATTCGCGCTGTAATGAGAACAGAAAGTATTCCAAGAATTGCCACCATGATGCGCCAGCCAAAAGGCGTGGCCCCAAATAGTTGTTCACCAAGGGCGATGACCCATTTACCCAATGGTGGATGAACTATGTACGCGGGTCCAGAATCGAAAATATTTGAATTTCCAGAAAGAAGTAAGTCGTTTGCGTTCTTAACAACTTTGCGCTCGTACCCAAACTTAAGCAGCGAGAGTGCATCTTTGGCGTAGTACGTTTCATCGAACACAAGCTGGTGTGGGGTTCCAAGGCGTGGAAGTCGCAGGGCTGCTGCAAGCGCAGTTGCTGCCAGTGGTCCTAACCAACCGCGCCAACCGTTTTGCGGCATTCCCAGACGGTCCAGATCGTATCGAGCATATTGCGTTTCGATAGGGTCAGTGGCCTCATCGAAGTCAGGTGCTTGCGTCACACATTCAAAATACAGGTAATGCGGGTAATTACGGAATGATGGAGGCATGTCCGCAACTATTTACTTAGCAGCTACGCCAATCGGCAACGTGGCCGATGCTTCAGCGCGACTACGTGAGATTTTGAGTACCGCAGATGTGGTGGCAGCTGAGGATTCGCGACGACTGGTGCGATTGTTACGCGATTTGGACATCCATGCTCCAGGACAAATTATTTCCTTTTATGACGCAGTTGAGGAATCCAAAAGCAGTGACCTTGTGCAACGCGCCATTGCTGGTGAAGTAATCGTGGTTGTATCTGATGCTGGAATGCCAACAGTGTCAGATCCGGGTTACCGCATCGTGCGCGAGGCAATTCAACGTGGAGTTCGAGTATCAGTTATTCCTGGTCCATCCGCAGTGTTGGCTGCACTTGCGGTGAGCGGCCTTCCCGTGGACCGATTTACCTTTGAAGGTTTTTTGCCAAGAAAGTCTGGCGAGCGTACGGACGTACTGGAAAATCTCAGAGATGAACTGCGCACTATGGTCTTTTTTGAAGCGCCACATCGACTGCACGAAACACTTGCAGATATGAAGTCTGTATTCGGTGATGAACGCAGCGCCGTGGTGTGCCGTGAATTGACGAAAACCTACGAAGAAGTGGTTCGGGGAAATCTGACTGAATTAGTGGAGTGGAGTTCTCAAGAAATTTTAGGTGAGATCACCATTGTTGTTTCTGGCGCCAGCCCCGTTGAACATAGCGATTCTGGCCAGTGGGTTGAGCTTGTTGCAACACGTGTTGCCCTAGGGGAGTCACAGCGCGATGCAATTGCTGATGTAGCCCGCGAACTGCGGGTACCAAAACGAGATGTGTATGAAGCGGTGCTCGAAAGCCGTCGGTCTTAGTCCTAGCGAGCAAGACTCTAGAATTAACGCATGACGAATCCTGGCAAGGCGTTCTATCTGACAACGCCGATTTACTACGTGAATGATGCCCCTCATATTGGGCATGCCTACACGACAGTTGCCGGTGACGTAATGACGCGTTGGCACAGGATGGCTGGCGAAGATGTGTGGTTCCTGACAGGCACTGACGAACATGGTCAGAAAGTGTTACGTACCGCCGAGTCCAACAACGTTGCACCTCAAGCATGGGCTGACAAGTTAGTCGAAGAAGCGTGGATTCCAGTGCTGGAAACTATTGACGCAGCGAATGACGACTTCATCCGCACTACAGAACTTCGTCATGTCGAGCGCGTACAAAAGTTTCTCTCTTCATTGCGTGACACGGGATTCATTGTTGAAGGTGCTTACGAAGGTCCCTACTGTGTCGGTTGCGAGGAATTTAAATTACCTGGCGACTTGTTGCCTGGTGACAATGGTGACTTGTTGTGTCCTATTCACTCAAAGCCAGTCGAAACTATTAGTGAAACAAACTGGTTCTTTCAACTGTCGCGTTTTGCAGAACCATTAATCGCACATTACGAAGCAAACCCTCTTGCGATACGCCCCGAATCGGCTTACAACGAAGTGATGTCCTTCTTACGTTCTGGCGTGCAGGACCTTTCAATTTCTCGCTCCACCTTTGACTGGGGTATTCAAGTTCCGTGGGATCCATCACAAGTTGTGTATGTCTGGTTTGATGCGCTACTGAATTACGCGACTGCTGTTGGACTTGGCGATGAACCTGACTCTGTTGGCGGCAAGAAGTTTGCTCATACTTGGCCAGCAGATGTTCACCTTGTCGGTAAAGATATTCTTCGCTTCCACGCCGTGATCTGGCCAGCAATGTTAATGGCTGCACAATTGCCGTTACCTCGATGTGTATTTGCTCATGGTTGGCTACTCGTTGGTGGCGAAAAGATGAGTAAGAGCAAACTCACAGGAATTTCGGCTGGAAGCATCGTGGATTTAGTCGGATCGGATGCTTTCCGCTATTACTTCATGCGCGCGATTGTGTTTGGCCAAGATGGATCCTTCTCATGGGAAGACCTCATGGCGCGCTACACATCTGAATTAGCAAATGGTTTGGGCAATTTAGCCAGCCGGGTTCAAGCGATGGTCGGAAAATATTTTGATGGCAAGCTACCAAGTCCAAGCGAATACTCGGCGGCTGACATTGCAATTCACACGTTGCTTAGTGAAACTGCAGCCAAAACCGATAGTGCTGTTCGCAACTTCGAATTTCAAACAGGAATTGTTGCAGTTAAGGACTTTATTGATGCGGTAAACCTTTATGTCACAGAACAACAACCGTGGGTAGTTGCCAAAGATGAATCTCAAAATGAGCGTCTTGCGACAATCCTGTACACAATCTGTGAATCCTTGCGAGCAATTGCTGTGATGTATGCACCGATCATGCCTAAAGCGATGACTCAAATGTGGAGCGAAATTGGCGCAGTGGAATCAGGACTGTCCATGTCCTACGAAGATGTCGCCACATGGGGCCAACTGAAGCCTGGCGTTGTAATCACTAAGGGCGAAAGTATGTTTCCGCGCATTGAAGAGCCGGCTGATATTTAGTATCCGTCGAGTGTTCGCTTGATCATGCTTGCAAACGCTCGAATCCCAGCAAACGTGAGATGAACACCGTCGCGAACAAAATATTCTCTATGTCCAAGTGAGGTTGCATCCCAATCCGCGAGCCTGACGTTCGGATAGTCCTTAATGATGTCTGCGATCATCAAATTGTTGGGCTTCATCCAACGACGCGGTACGTGAAGATTTACGATGACAACTCGTCTTCTATCACGTAGCGAATCCAGAATGAGTTCTAAGTCTTGCCGTCTGATGGGTCCATTAGTTCCCATGTGAATCACAATGTCAGTGGCTAATCTGCCTTGTCGACGACGTAGGTTTACGTGGCGCGCGATTTCAGATGGTTGTCTCGATACTGCTGCATCAATAGAAATTGGGCCTAAGACTTTTTGTAGACCGCTACGACCGCCGAGTACAACGGAGTCACCAAAGATGGCAATCTGTCCATGGCGAACTGGAGCTACTTTTGGTTTTGGGCCAAGCAGCTCAGATGAGGTATTCGTTGAAACGGGTGCAGGAGTCGGGTCTGAATCGATGGATGTGATTCCGCCGAGTGTGGCCATCATCTGAGTGTCGGGTGATGGAGCATGAGCAAGTCCAACAACGCTTGTGGCCAGGACAGCGCTCACACACAAAGTTACCAATCCTGTTCGAAGGCTTGGGCGAGTGAACCCAAGTGAGCGACGTAATGTAACGCGCTTACTCAAAACTCCCTGACGAATCGGTAACTCCAAGTAACGGTATGAAATGTCACTGATCACTAGAAGTAACAGGCAGCGCACAATTTGCGTCACGTTATCTGACCAGTTCACATCCACGCCAGGACGCAGGAGCATGAATAGTGGCCAGTGCCAGATGTACATTCCGTACGAGCGATCACCAAACCATCTAAGGATTCGGTTACCGAACACGTTTCGAAATCGAAGTGCTGGATGAACCGTTAATACAATCAGCAGCGCCGTGAGTGTGCTCAGTACGAGAAATCCGCCATGGTAGAGAAATGGACTGAGCTCAGGAATCGCAAATAGGAAATACCCGATTGCGCCGGTTGTTGCTAAACCAAGAAGATGTAATGCCGAGCGGCGATCTGGTGTCATCCGAGATACTAATTTTTTCGCATCCCATGCGGATGCAGTAAGGCACCCAATAAGTAAGCCCATTGCATGAGTGTCTGTTCCGAAATACGCCCGGCTTGGATCATTCGGCTGCGGGAATCCTCCTCGGTAAGCCAGCACACTCATCCAAATTGTGGAACACACCGCAAGGCTCAGTGAGCAAACAAAAATTAACTGACGAAGTGAGAAGCGCCTTCTCGCGATTTTGTTGAATGCCATTACGACTAACGGCCAAATCACATAAAACTGTTCTTCTATTGAAAGCGACCATAAGTGTTGGAATAACGGCGGGCGAGATATTGTGACGAAGTACGACTGTGCAGCATTGATGTAGGACCAGTTAAGGAAAAATACCAGCGCCCAAGGCAAATCGCGACGAACACCAAAGGCAGAGTCTGGAACCCACAGTCCAGCGATCACGACAGTGACGATAACCATGGCCGCAAGTGCGGGTACTAATCGTCGAATTCGTCGTTTGTAAAATTCGAATCTATTGATGTGACCAGTTGTGGCTGCTTCCTGAATTAACAAAGTTGTTATGAGAAAGCCAGAAAGAACGAAAAAGATATCAACGCCAAGAAATCCACCCCGCATGATTCCTAAGTCGGTGTGGTAGATCACGACTGAGATGACAGCGATGCCTCGTAAACCATCGAGTCCGGGGAGCCGCTTTAGCACGTGATGCCTTTCCCGAAATTCAGGTGGATGAGCGTCGATACTTAGGGTAATACACAATTGCATTACGGTTGGTCATGTGAGTGATGTGGATTTGATTACGCCCTTGGTGTCTCCTGTGGTGGATACCCATTGCCACATGGACGTTACTTACGACGATGAGCATGTTCTACCATCGGCACAAGAAGCATTGGAAGCTGCCGCTGCAGTTGGTATTTCTGTTGTGATGCAAGTGGGATGTGATGTCGCTAGTTCGAAATGGGCGATTGAAACTGCGGAAAAGTTCGCGAATGTCTGGGCGACCGTTGCACTACATCCGAATGCGGCAGCACATGACGAGAATCTGAACGACTCGTTAACAACAATCGCTGAGCTCGCAACGCACGACGTTGTTCGAGGCATTGGTGAAACGGGATTAGATTATTTTCGAACCGAAGAAAGTCGCGCCCACCAGCAACATGAAAGCTTTCGAGCCCACATCGACATCAGCATTGCAACCAAGAAGCCATTGATTATTCATGACCGTGATGCACATAGTGACGTCATCGATACCTTGTTGAACTATGGTGCGCCTGACACTGTTGTCTTTCACTGCTTTTCGGGCGATAGTGACATGGCAAAAATTTGCAGAGATCATGGTTGGTATATGTCATTTAGCGGAGTGGTCACCTTTAAGAATGCGGTGTCGCTGCGCGAAGCACTTGTTGTCGCGCCATCAGAGTTGCTGTTGGTTGAGACTGACTCACCGTTTCTCACCCCGAGTCCATTTCGAGGTCGGCCTAATGCATCAAGACTCATGCCATTGACAGTGCGGGCTATGGCAAGTGCTCGTGGCGAATCTGAGCAAGAAATATGTGAGGCACTTTTTTCAAATGCTGCAAGGGTTTTTGGTCCTTTTTAGGTTTTTTGCATTTGCCAAGACCCCTGCTACACCCGATACCTTTGAACTTCCAGGCTTCCCGCTTGTACAACTGGAGGATCGTATGACTGAGCATGGCCGCCATCGCGCCGCTGGTCGTGCTGTCCTGCCTCGACCGACAAATCGCACTCCGCTCATTGCGACCGTGATGGCACTTGTTGTCGGTGCAGCAGTTTTAGTTGCACATCCAATTCAAGCCGAAGCTGTCCAACCGTATATCGATGTGAAGGCTCTCTATCAGTCGGACGATACGGTGCTGGCGTATCGGGACATCGCTTTTTCGAGTAGCCAAGTGACAGATACCCAAGAGCTTGACTTCGGCCAAGAGGTGACCGAAGATCCACAAATTGCGTTGGGTACTGAAATTGTGATGAAGGCGGGTGTCACTGGCTCTCAAACAGTCACGTATAACGTGCGCTATTTGGATGGCGTTGAAGTGAGCCGCGAAGTGTTAAGCAAAACCATCGATGCACAACCCGTAGATGAAATTGTAAGAAAAGGTACTGGAGATCCTAAAGACGTTAAAGTCGCACTTCAAACGGTTGCTGCAGGCGTTGGTACTCCGCAAGGAAATAAAGATTACGCAGAAGTTTATATTCAACAGACATTTGGATGGGACGCTACACAATTTGTTTGTCTGACAAAGTTGTGGACGCGTGAAAGCAATTGGAGAACCGCTGCACATAATCGCAGCTCTGGTGCTCATGGGATTGCACAAGCACTGCCTGGTAGAAAAATGGCAACCGTTGCGAGTGATTGGAAGACAAACCCTATTACTCAAATTAAATGGGGTGCCGGATATATCAAGGGTCGATATCACACTCCGTGTAATGCATGGAGTCATTCGGAAAAAGTCGGCTGGTACTAAACCCCTCTATGACACAGGTTCAACTTCTTGGCGCAACCCAGATTCGTCGACTCGCGGAATCACTCGGAGTAAGCCCAACTAAGAAGTGGGGTCAAAACTTTGTTATTGATCCAAATACCGTTCGGCGAATTGTGGACCAGGCTCACATTTGTGCAGATGACATTGTGGTGGAAATTGGTCCGGGACTTGGGTCTCTCACTTTGGCATTGCTCGATGCCGCATCACACGTTGTCTGTGTGGAGATAGATCCAACGTTAGCAACTCAGTTGCCTATCACTGTTGCAAGTAATGCACCTCAACTCGTTGATGCTCTGACGGTAATCACTGCCGATGCAATGACGATTACTGATTTGGGATTAGCGCCAACCAAACTCGTAGCTAATCTTCCATACAACGTTGCAGTACCCGTTGTGCTGAATTTTCTTGAACGGTTTGACTCAATTTCAGAAGTGCTCGTCATGGTGCAAGCAGAAGTTGCCGACCGACTCGCTGCACAGTCCGGAAACAAGACCTATGGAATTCCGAGTCTTAAAGCGCAGTGGTATGGCGAAGTCACGAAAGCTGGCGCAATTGGCAGAAACGTTTTTTGGCCAGCGCCCAATGTGGATTCCGGGCTAGTGCGCATTGTCAGACATGCGCAACCGGGCGATGCCAATCTACGTCGTGAAGTTTTTGCTCTGGTTGATTCGGCATTCGGTCAACGCCGAAAAACCATACGAACAGCGCTCGGTTCTGTTCTTGGATCACCTTCTCGCGTTGAAGAGATTGTCAGCCGCGCTGGGGTTTCCGCGAGTTCGCGTGGCGAGCAGTTAACACTGCAGGATTTTGTCGGTATTGCATTGGCTGCTCGGGAAGTACAGTAAGCGTTGTGAGCAGGTCCGTAACCGTTCGAGTCCCAGCCAAAATCAATGTGTATCTTGGCGTGGGACCACGCAATAGTGATGGCTTTCATGATGTAGCCACAGTGTTCCAGGCCCTGAGTGTGTACGACGAAGTGACAGTCACCCAAAGCGATTCATTGCAAATTTTCGCAACTGGAAAATTAGCAAGTCTTGTTCCGTTGGATAGCAGTAATTTGGCATGGAAGGCAGCGCTTGCTGTGGCACAGGCGAGCAGCGTAGAACCACATGTTCACATCACGATAAATAAGTCGATTCCAGTGGCCGCAGGTCTTGCGGGCGGCAGCGCGGATGCTGCCGCAACAATCGTGGCCTGCAATATTTTGTGGGGAAATCTACTTACACGTGACCAGGTAGACGAAATTGCACGGCAGTTGGGCTCGGACGTTCCTTTCATGATGCATGGAGGAGTAGCACTGGGCTCAGGTCGCGGCGATAACTTATCGCCAGTCATGACACGCGGATCGTTTCATTGGGTGTTGGCAACTTTTACACAGGGATTATCGACTCCAGAAATGTATTCGCGTCTAGATCAACAGCGCGGATTAGGTTTTCAGCAAGCTCCTGAAGTACCGCAGGATGTCATGTTCGCATTAGCTCGCGGCGACATCAACGAACTTGGCAAAGCGTTGCACAATGATTTGCAGTCTGCTGCACTGGCGGCTCGCCCAAGTCTGCACGACGTTTTAGATTTCGGTCGAGACAACGGCGCTCTAGGTGCCTTGGTTTCGGGAAGCGGGCCGACGTGTGCGTTTTTAGTGGAAAACGAATCAAAGGCAATCGACTTAGTTGTGGCATTTTCAAGTTCGGGTCTTGTTGATTCCGTCATTCATGCACACGGTCCAGTGCATGGCGCACGTGAAGTGCCTGAATAAAAAGTAAGTAATTGCTACTTTTTACGGCGACTGACAAGTTTTGGTTCGCGCTCTAATCCAACAGCGCCATTCCACACCAAATTAACAAGGTGCGAGATAACTTCTTCCTTCTTCGCGCCACTTTCGTCTAACCACCATTGACCAGTAAGCGCGACCATTCCTACGAACATGTGTGCATACATCGGTGCCATCTTTTTGGGAAAGCCGCGTGAGGCGAATTCTCGCGCCAGTCGAGCCTCTACCTGGCTGGCTACATCGGAAAGCAAACTTGCGAAGTTTCCCGTTGCTGCCGAAACAGGTGAATCACGCAACAAGATCCTGAAGCCATCATTATGCGTTTCGATGTAGTCAAAAAGCGCAAAAGCAGCTTGTTCAAGCAGCACCCGAGGATGGGCAGCAGTTAAAGCTCGAGTAATTGAGTTGAGCAGGTAGTTCATTTCGCGGTCTACAACAACAGCGTAGAGACCATCTTTTGATCCAAAATGTTCGTAAACAACCGGCTTAGAAACCTTGGCTTTAGCAGCGATTTCTTCAACTGTGACAGATTCAAAACCCTTTTCGGCAAACAGCGCACGCCCAACCTCAATTAATTGCGCACGGCGTTCATGACCAGTCATTCGAACCCGGTCGTGATTTGTGGGCTCTAACTCGTCGTCGTGGTGGGCTACGGCCACAATGATCCTCGCTGAATTGACCTGAACTACCGTTTCGCTGGTTTGTGAGTGCGTTACGGTTCGTCTCTCAAGGGTATCGCACCGGTTTGTTGGTCATGGCCTGGCGCAGTCACCCTACTTTTGGGGAAAATACCACTGAGACCATAAGATTCAGGAGTTCATTCCCGGTTCGTCTAATGGCAGGACAGCACCCTTTGGAGGTGCTTATCGTGGTTCGAATCCACGACCGGGAGCAAGTCAATTTGCGACTGTGGGCAACGAGGTTAAGTAGGCTAGGGCTGTGTCGCCCACTCATTCACCTGTTGCGGTAGTTATTCTCGCGGCTGGTTCGGGTACCCGAATGAAATCACCACAACCAAAAGTTTTGCATTCAGTTCTTGGTGAAACACTGCTTGGACATGTGCTGAGTGCTGTAACTGCAATTGATAGTTCTCAAGTTGTGGTTGTTGTCGGGCATGGCCGTGATGAAGTTGTTGACTACTTAGCTCACACGTGGCCAGATGTGTCCACAGTTGTGCAGGAACATCAAAATGGCACAGGACATGCGGTTTCGGTTGCGCTCGAGGCTAATCCGGAATTGGCACAAGGCACGGTGGTTGTACTTTCAGGAGATGCACCACTGATAACAACCGAAGACATCAGCGCACTCGTTAGCGCTGCCCAAGGTAATGGTGCCGCTGTTTTAACGGCCACGGTTTCTGATCCTCATGGTTATGGGCGCATTGTGCGCAATGATGATGGATCTGTGTGTTGCATCGTGGAAGAGAAAGATGCAACGCCAGAACAGCGCACAATCAGCGAAGTGAACTCAGGTGCCTATGCCTTTAACGGCGCAGTGTTGCACAGCGCACTTGGCGCCCTGAAAGCACATAACGCACAAGGCGAGTTGTACCTCACGGATGTGATTGAGATTGCCCAAACTTCCGGTCACAGTGTCTCTGCGACTGTGACAGTTGAGGCAAATATTTTGGGTGTTAACGACCGCCGCCAACTTGCACACGCTGGTGCAATGCTACGAACTCGAATTAATGATGCTCACATGGTTGCGGGTGTAACGATTGTTGACCCAACCACAACTTGGATTGATCGAAAAGTCACGATTGAATCGGACGCCACGATTTTGCCCAATGTCCAATTGTTGGGTCGCACGCATCTTGCAGCAGGATCTGTCATTGGTCCGGATTCAACATTGCATGACACAACGGTTTTAGCGGGTGCCCATGTGGTGCGCACCACTGCTTACGAGGCCGTTATTGGTGTGAATGCCAGCGTTGGCCCCTACACATACTTGCGTCCTGGAACGATACTTGGCGAAGGTTCGAAGGCCGGTGGCTTTGTTGAAATGAAGAATGCACAACTTGGCGCAGATGCCAAAGTTCCTCACCTGTCTTATGTTGGCGATGCCACTATTGGCGAGGGCACAAATATCGGAGCTGCCACAATCTTTGTAAATTACGACGGAGTAGAAAAGCACCACACAACAATTGGTAAGCAAGTACGCATTGGAAGCGACACCATGCTGATTGCGCCAGTGACTGTTGGTGACGGTGCCTATACAGCGGCTGGCTCAGTCATCACCGATGATGTGCCCGCCGGATCTATGGGCGTGGGACGCGCTCGGCAACGCAATATCGTCGACTGGGTGCTTCGACGACGCCCCGGTAGTAAGTCAGCACTAGCCGCACTGGCAGACTCGTCTCAGACGGGCAAAGAAGGGGCATAACATGACCGGCATCACTCAGAACAATGCAAAACGAATGGTGCTTCTCGCAGGGCGTTCGCATCCTGAGTTAGCCGCTGCAGTTGCCGAGGCTCTTGGAGTTGAATTAGTTCCAACTCGCGCTTACAACTTTGCCAATGGTGAAATTTATGTGCGCTTCGAAGAATCAGTGCGTGGTTGCGACGCGTTTGTGATGCAAACTCATACTGCTCCAGTTAATGAGTGGATTATGGAGCAACTGTTGATGGTAGACGCTCTCAAGCGGGCATCAGCAAAACGCATCACAGTAGTGGTCCCTTTTTATGGCTATGCCCGCCAGGACAAAAAGCATGCAGGGCGCGAACCTATCTCAGCGCGCTTGATGGCGGACCTGTTTGCTGCTGCTGGCGCTGACCGAATTATGAGTGTTGATTTACACACAGCGCAGATTCAAGGTTTCTTTAATGGCCCAGTGGACCACTTGTTTGCATTACCAATTCTTGCAGCGCACGTGGGTCGCACAGTTGACCGCAGCAAGATCACCGTAATTTCTCCAGATGCTGGCCGCGTGCGTGTTGCAGAACGATGGACTGACATTTTAGGTTCGCCACTTGCCATTATTCATAAACGTCGCGATCCAGATGTTCCAAACGAAGCAAAAGTTTTAGAAGTTGTTGGTGACGTGAAAGGTCGCATCTGTGTCGTTGTCGATGACATGATCGATACTGGCGGCACAATTGTGAAAGCCTCTGAGGCACTGTTTGAGAATGGCGCACTCGATGTCATTGTCACCGCAACTCACGGTGTGCTATCGCCACCGGCTCGTCAGCGGTTACAGGACTCACGGATTAAAGAAGTCGTTGTTACTGACACTCTTCCGATTCCACAGTCGAATCGATTCCCACGCCTTACGGTCCTTCCGATTGCTCCCCTTATTGCACGGGCGATTCGTGAAGTATTTGATGAAGGTTCAGTCACAAGCTTGTTTGACCACGTCGGCGTTTAGCGACAATTTGACCCTTACGGTTGGGTCTGGCTAACCTAGGACTGCTCCTCGGCGAGGGCTTTTTGGTGATTCAAAAGCCGTTATCGACGAAGGTCTCACGCGGGGCGTGCATATGACCAATCGAGGAGAAATTATGGCAAACGAATTAACTGGCGAAATCCGTAGCGATTTTGGCAAAGGTGCAGCACGTCGCTTGCGTCGTGAAGGTAAGACTCCAGCTGTTGTGTACGGCCACGGATCTACTCCCATTCACGTTTCGTTAGACGCGCACGAATTAACTTTGGTTCTGCGCCACAAGGCAACGTCTTTGACGTTGACCGTTGACGGCAAGAACCACAACGTAGCTCCACGCGATATTCAAATCGATCCAGTTCGCCGATTTGTTGAGCACGTGGATCTTGTTGTTGTGACCGCTGCTGAAGCTGCCACAATCGCACGTGATGCTGCAGATGCCTCTGCTCGTGCAGAAGCATCAGCTTCGGCAGCAGCTGAAGGTGCCAAGGCTAAGGCCGAACAACGTGCCGCACGTATCGCTTCAGGCGAGAGCGTTGAAGGTGCCGACGGGTCCGAACAAGCTGCAACTAAAGCTGAGTAATTTGTGACTCAGTCATCCGCATGGCTCGTAGTGGGACTCGGTAATCCGGGTCCCACTTATGCTTTCACGCGCCACAATATCGGCGCCCGTGTGGTTGATGAACTTGCATCACGTTCCGCAGTGACTTTAAAGCGCCATAAACGAGCACTTGCAGATGCTGCTGAGACTCACATCAGCGGGAGCAAAGTAATTTTGGTTAAGCCGCTTTCGTATATGAATGAAAGTGGGGGACCAACGAAAGCACTTGCATCGTTTTTCAAAATCGATTTCGATCACATCGTTGTGTTACACGACGAACTTGACCTGCCACTAGAGACGATTCGTGTCAAAGTGGGTGGCGGTGACAACGGTCACAATGGGTTGAAGTCAATACGTTCATCTTTTGGTTCTGGAGACTGGTTTCGTGTACGGCTTGGAATTGGACGACCACCTGGGCAACAAGATCCAGCTGACTTTGTTTTAAAAGCATTTGCATCTGCAGAGTCCGGCGCGGTTACTGGGTTAATTACGAGTGGAGCCGATGCGGTGGAATCCATCATTGAACGTGGTTTGGTAGAAACTCAGAACCGATACAACTCATGATTCTTGAGACCGATCACGACGTCGCGCGAATAGTTGCACGTCAAGCGGGCACTTTATTGAATAATCTTTCGGCGCATGCACAGTCATTGCCTGATTCGGGGAATGAGTCCATGACTCAGATTTCTCGTGAGGTACTTGGCCAAGAAGGCGACCGAGCAGCCCACGAACTATTGAGTGCGTTGCTCGAGAAGTATCGGCCTGCAGATCAGGTACTGAGCGAAGAAGGCGTACTTGATCCAGGCCGCCATAATGCCGAGCGGTTATGGATTGTTGACCCATTAGATGGCACATCGCATTTTTCCCGAGGCCAGAGTGACTTTGCCGTGCATGTTGCGTTGTGGGACCGTGAGTCAACTCAGCCGAGCAAAATATCTGCAGCTAGCGTTTATCTTCCGCGCACGGAAACAATGTTGTCTATGGATGATGAGGCACTACTCGTACCGGTAGATCGTGACGACATACGAGTATTGGTGAGTAAGTCACGTCCTCCTCACGAACTGCACATGATTGTTGAGCACTTGGGTGAAACGTTTGGCAAAAATGTTGTTGTGATACCGATGGGATCAGTGGGTGCAAAAGTTGCCCACATCATTTCGGGCCAAGCAGACATGTACATAAATACAGGCGGCTTCCACGAATGGGACCTTGCCGCACCGCTTGGTGTAGCGCAGCACTATGGCTTAACGGTATGTGATCGCTCAGGTAATTCAATTGTGTTTAATAATCAGGACACATTTATCGCGCACGCTGTTGTTTCACGTCCTGAATTTGTGGCGGCACTCATTGAATGTTTAGCGTAAGAGCATGGCCTTATCGTTCGTCATCGAAGCGGTTACTCGCGATGAACAGATTCGTCATGCAATAGAGCAAGTAGAAGCTGGTGCTCCAACCCGACTCGGCGTTGCACAATCAACCATTCCCTATGTGGTTGCCGCGCTTGCTCAATCAACTCGTCCGGTGCTGATCATCACAGCCAGTGATAAAGCAGCT
This sequence comes from Actinomycetes bacterium, assembly GCA_037131045.1. Lineage (GTDB taxonomy): Bacteria > Actinomycetota > Actinomycetes > S36-B12 > UBA5976 > UBA5976. The sequence continues at coordinate 17,628 of JBAXRV010000016.1, read as the reverse complement.
GATCAACTTGCTGTGACGTTACGGGATTTTGTTTCTCCTGAAACTTTGGCAGTGTTCCCCGCGTGGGAAACCCTGCCGCATGAGCGACTCAGTCCAAGTGGTGACACAGTTGGCACTCGAATGACCGTACTGCGCAGACTTGCTCACCCAGACGGGCAACCAATTCGCGTACTAGTTGCACCAATTCGTGCGGTCATTCAACCGATTGTCCAGGGTCTGGGTGAGATCGTGCCGTTGACTGTTTCAGTTGGCGATTATGTGTCAATACATTCACTGAGTACAAGTTTGGTCAACTTGGGGTTTGAACGTGTGGATCTAGTAGATCGTCGCGGACAATTTGCGGTGCGAGGTGGCATTGTCGATGTGTTCCCATCTGCTCAAGAGCATCCGGTGCGCGTGGAATTTTGGGATGACACCGTTGATGACATTCGGGTTTTCTCTGTTGCCGATCAACGTTCACTCGGGCTACCCACCACAACCTTGCAAGCAACGGCCTGTCGTGAACTATTAATTACCGATGATGTGCGCCTGCGTGCCCGGGAGCTCATCGTCAAGCATCCTGAATTATCAGAAATCCTTTCCAAAATTGCCGAAGGTATTGCAGCAGAAGGAATGGAAGCGTTGATTCCAGTACTTACTGGAGAACTCGAACTATTGCTTGACACAATTGGCCCCGATTGGCTTGTTATCGAAGTGGAACCAGAGCGGATCGCCACTCGTGCCAGCGAGCTAGTCACAACGAGTGCAGAGTTTCTTGAAGCGTCCTGGCACAACGCATCAGATGGCAATGTCATGCCAATCGATTTAGGACGATCAGGATATCGCGAATACGACGACGTAAAGCTAATGTACGGGGGCAGACGCTGGTGTGAACTATCAACGTTGATAGGACCGGAGGATTCGGTTCCCGCACTCGAAACAATTCGCGAGTATCGATCGGCATTGGACGACGTTGTCAGTGATGTGCGTGGACATTGGGGAGCGGGTAATGCTGTTATTTTCGCGATGGCAGGCGCAGGGTCGGCGCAACGTGTTGTGCAGACGCTATCCGAACACGATGTGCCTGCTCGCATAGTCGACAATCCAGTTGGAGCTACCGGAATTGTTGAAGTCACTATTGCTCATCAACTGCATGGTGTGTCGGGTCATGGGGTGGCGCTTTTCACCGAAGTAGATCTCTTTGCAGTGCGAGACTCTGGACGCGAACCTCGTTCACTGCCAAGCCGTCGCAAAGCAATGATTGATCCGTTGTCACTCAAAGCTGGTGACTACATAGTGCATGACCAACATGGCGTGGGGCGCTATGTCGAGATGCAGCAACGCACAGTTCAAGGCGCTACTCGTGAGTACTTAGTTGTTGAATATTCTGCAAGCAAGCGAGGACAACGTGGTGACCGGCTTTACATTCCTACCGATCAACTGGATCACGTCACTCGTTATGTAGGTGGTGAAGCACCAAGTTTGAATCGCCTAGGCGGAAGTGATTGGGCGGCCACCAAATCGCGGGCTCGCAAAGCGGTGCGTCAGATTGCGGGTGAATTGATTCGGCTATACGCCGCACGCATGGCAAGTAAAGGTTACGCGTTCGCACAAGATACTCCGTGGCAACGCGAACTTGAAGACGCATTTGAACATGTCGAAACGCCAGATCAGCTCATCACCATTAATGACGTGAAGGCGGACATGGAGCGGGACATACCCATGGACCGCTTAGTGTGCGGCGATGTTGGTTATGGGAAGACTGAGATTGCAGTTCGGGCGGCATTCAAAGCAGTGCAAGACGGTAAACAAGTAGCAGTTCTTGTGCCGACTACTTTGCTTGTGCAACAACACATGGAGACGTTTGCGCGTAGATATGCGCAGTTCCCGGTCAAACTAGGTGCGCTTTCAAGATTTCAGACAGGATCTGAAACCAAGGCAGTCCTTGAAGGAATGTCAGATGGCACGATCGATATCGTGATTGGGACGCACCGCCTATTTAATCCTGATGTGCGATTCAAAGACTTAGGCCTAGTCATCGTTGATGAAGAGCAACGCTTTGGTGTTGAACATAAAGAGCATCTCAAGGCACTGCGCACAAACGTGGACATGTTGACGATGTCTGCAACTCCAATTCCGCGCACACTTGAAATGGCCGTCACCGGACTTCGAGAAATGTCAACGATTCAAACGCCACCTGAAGAGCGACACCCAATCTTGACTTCGGTTGGTCCATACGATGAAAAATTCATTACCGCAGCGATTCATCGTGAGTTACTTCGCGATGGTCAAGTGTTCTTTGTGCACAATCGCGTCGAAAGCATCAATCGTGTGGCAAGTCGACTTCGGGACTTGGTACCAGAAGCGCGGATTGCGGTAGCGCACGGTCAGATGAATGAACACGAGCTTGAGCAGATCATTGTCGATTTTTGGGAGCATAAGTTTGATGTTCTCGTCTCAACGACAATTATTGAAAGTGGCTTAGACATTCCTAATGCCAACACATTGATTGTTGATCGGGCTGAAAACTTCGGATTGTCCCAACTGCATCAGTTACGTGGCCGGGTTGGGCGTAGTCGTGAACGCGGGTATGCGTACTTTCTGTACTCGCCAGACAAACCACTGACCGAACATGCACATGATCGGCTGGCAACAATCGCTGCGCATACTGACTTGGGTTCGGGCATCGCCGTGGCAATGAAAGATCTAGAAATTCGAGGTTCTGGAAATCTTTTGGGTGGCGAACAAAGTGGCCACATCGCTGAGGTTGGATTTGATCTTTATATCCGCCTGGTGAGTGAAGCAATTTCTGAAGTGCGCAATGAGGGAACGACAGCTGCGACAGAAATGAATGTGAAAGTTGAATTGCCAATCGATGCTCACATTCCCCACAACTATGTTCCAGAAGAGCGGCTTCGTTTGGAGGCATATCGCAGGCTTGCCGATGCTCACACGACGGATGCCATTGATGAAGCAGTAGCAGAATTTGCTGATCGTTATGGTCTGCTTCCAACCCCGGTAGCGGCGTTGATATCTGTTGCCCGGTTACGTGCAATGCTGCACACAGTTGGCGTAGAAGAAGTAATTGCAACGAGCCATAGCGTTCGGATTTTTCCTGTGGAACTGGCGCAATCCCGTCAATTGCGGCTGTCTCGGCTCTACCCAGGTACAAAAATTCTGCCTGCAACACGTACGATTGTTGTGCCGCGACCTAAAGTGGCCATGCTGGGGGCGCCTACGGGGAGCTCACCGGATGGTGACTTAGTCGAGTGGGTAAGTCAGTTGGTTCAAGCCGTACTGATTGCAAGTTGATTAAGGGGATGCAAGTGAAGATTCGTTCAGTTATCGCTGTAGTCGTTGCAGGTGTAGTGCTAAGCGCGTGCTCCACTGGTCCTCAATTAGCAGGATCAGCGGCCATTGTTGAAGGGAATGTCATTCCACAGTCTTTGGTGACGGCCAAAGTGAACGAAGTTCGCGCGGAACTTGAGCAACTTCCTACCGGTGCAGTGAGCACAATTCCATCCCTAGCTTTGCTCAGCGAGATGGTGCTTGATCACTTAGTTCTCAAGCAAGTATTAGACAAGGGACTTGCACAACAAAACATCACAATTTCCAAGGCGCAAGTTGAAGCATTTAAACAATCGATTTTTGCGCAATACGGCGAAGAGAAGATTCGCAATCAAGTCATGTCAATGAACGGCATTAGTTCTGTGGAAATTGATAATTTCATGGAAATGATTTTGGCCGAGAATTTACTCGCAAAGCTTCTCGCTCCTACTGCGGTATCTGCGGATCAATCAAATGCGATGGTTAAGTATCTCGGTGATGTGAGTCGCACAATGAATATTCGGCTATCGCCACGATTCGGTGAGTGGAATCCGAACAAACTGCAGGCAGATGGTGGAGACATCACGTTGTCGCAGCCTGCGCTTGCTTCTGTGCCAAAGCAATAAGACTGGCACTTGTATGACAGACTCCGTTGCTCGACTGGTCGAGGTCATGAACCAGTTGCGTTCGCCTGGAGGCTGTCCGTGGGATGCTGAACAAACTCACGAGTCATTGGCGCGCTACCTCCTAGAAGAAACGTACGAAACTCTTGAAGCCATGGACCAAGGCGACTTACCAGCACTCAAAGAAGAACTCGGCGACTTACTACTACAAATTGTCTTTCATGCGCGGATCGCACAAGAAAGTGACAACACCTTCACCTTGAATGAAATCGCTCAAGGCGTGGTCAACAAACTTATTCGCCGGCATCCGCATGTATTTAGCGATGTGGTGTACGAATCCGACGAGCAGCTCGAAGCAAATTGGGCGGCAATTAAGGCGCAAGAGAAACCTCGCGAATCAGTCACGGACGGAGTTCCCATTGCCATGCCGGCGCTTCAGGTTGCCACGCAGTTGATGTATCGATCCCGCAAGCTAGCTGTGAGCCCTTCTGATGGTCAACTGCGCGAGCAAGTACGCAGCCTGATTGCCGAAGTCAGCCCTGATGCAATCAGCGATTTACTTGTTGCAGTAGTTGAGCTAGCGCGCGAAAAGGACCTTGATGCCGAATCGTTATTGCGAGGCCGAATGGCAGGCTACCGGTCTGAAATTCGCCACAGCGAAGGTCTTTCGTAGCGCCTTTTCGTAGTGCACATTCCACAGCGCTAGACTTAATTTTACAAGTGCAATGGGGCACATTTATTCCCAACTCAATGTAAGTGGAGACTTTTATGTCAAGCATTGCTGATATTCACGCCCGCGAGATTCTCGATTCCCGTGGTAATCCCACGGTTGAAGTTGAAGTTGTTCTCGACGATCAGTCGTTCGGTCGCGCAGCGGTCCCATCGGGTGCCTCAACCGGTGCATTCGAAGCCGTTGAGCTTCGCGATGGCGAAGCACGTTACCTAGGTAAAGGTGTCACAAAAGCTGTTAATGCGGTTTGCGATGAAATCTTCGATGCCGTCCTAGGACTAGATGCATCAAATCAACGCGTTGTCGATGAAGTCATGATTGAACTTGACGGCACAGATAACAAAGCTCGCCTTGGCGCAAATGCAATTCTTGGTGTGTCACTTGCAGTGGCAAAGGCTGCAGCAGCATCAGCAGAGCTACCTCTTTATCGGTATGTCGGTGGCCCGAATGCACATTTACTTCCCGTGCCAATGATGAACATCATCAATGGCGGTGCTCACGCGGATAGCGATGTTGACTTCCAAGAGTTCATGATTGCCCCGATTGGTGCACAAACGTTTGGTGACGCACTGCGAATGGGCGCTGAGGTGTATCACACACTCAAGGGCGTACTGAAGGCTAAAGGTTATGGCACTGGACTTGGCGACGAAGGTGGCTTTGCGCCAAACCTGCCAAGCAATCGCGCAGCACTTGAATTAATTTCAGAGGCAATTTCAAAAGCGGGTTTTGCGCTGGGAACCGATGTGGCTCTTGCAATGGACGTCGCTGCAACGGAGTTCTTTAAAGACGGCAAGTATCACGTGGAAGGGCAAGCAAAATCCACAGAACAAATGATTGAGTTTTATGCGTCAATGGTTGCTGATTTCCCCATCGTCTCGATTGAAGACCCATTAGCTGAAGATGAGTGGGATGCGTGGGTAGCAATTACCAATTCACTTGGCGGGTTAACTCAAATTGTTGGCGATGACCACTTCGTGACGAACACGCAACGTATTGCTCGAGGCATTGACTTGAAATCAGCGAATGCACTTTTGGTCAAGGTCAATCAGATTGGTTCACTCACCGAGACTGCTGATTCTGTCGACATGGCGCATCGTGCGGGCATGCGCACCATGATGAGCCATCGTTCTGGTGAGACGGAAGACGTGACAATCGCTGACCTATCTGTGGCGTTCAACTGCGGTCAAATTAAGTCAGGTGCGCCAGCACGTACCGACCGAGTTGCCAAATACAACCAGTTGTTGCGCATTGAAGAAGATTTGGGTTCAGCGGCACGGTATGCCGGCCGCTCCGCATTCCCGCGTTTTCAGGGCTAGGCAAGGCACACTAAATAAGTGGGACTTGCTTTTCGACCAACCAAACGCGCATTTGTTCTTGCGTTTGTCATCGTTTTCATTATGTTGTACTTGGCAGTGCCACTTCGGGCGTTCATTCGCGGACAGCGTGACTTAGGCGTTTTGCAGTCTCAACTGACTAGTCAGCAACAAGCAATCGCTGATCTGACAGAAAAACAAACCAGACTTCGGGATTCGGCGTACCTTCAAGCACTAGTTCGAGCTCGCCTGAACTATGTGTTTCCTGGTGAGATTGGTTTTGTTGTTCTCGATAAAGAAACCTCCACTGCCATCAGCAGTGTGCCGGGCGCACTTGTACCCAACAATGATGCGCCGTGGTACAGCAAACTTTGGATGAGTACGAAATTGGCGGATCAACCAAATGTGAAAAATGATCCGCTCGTCGTCACGACTCCTGCGCAGTAGAGTTCAATCGTGATTTCATCCGATGACCAATTGGCCATAGAGCAACAACTCGGTCGTGTCATTCGTGGTGCTCTCGATGTTGCGCACCGATGTGTGTGCGGACAGCCAGATGTTGTTGTTACTGCCCCGAGGCTGGAAGATGGTTCTCCGTTTCCAACGATGTATTACTTAACTTGCCCAAAAGCGACGGGCGCGGTGGGAACTTTAGAAGCAAATGGAGTGATGCGTGAACTCCAGCAAGAAATTGATTCCGATCCTGAATTAGCACAACACTATGCACGAGCACACACCTCTTACTTAGAAGCGCGTGATGCACTTGGTCAGGTCGAAGAAATTGCTGGAATCAGTGCCGGGGGTATGCCACACCGCGTGAAGTGCCTGCATGTTCTGGCAGCACATTCTCTTGCTGTCGGCCCTGGAGTTAATCCACTCGGTGATCGCGTACTTGCCATGATCGGTGACTATTCGGGTGGACGCTGTTGTGTACAGGAGACATCATGAGAGTTGCAGCCATTGATTGTGGAACGAATTCAATCCGCTTACTGATCGCAGATATTGAGGAAGACACACTCACCGATGTGGTTCGCACCATGATTATTGTGCGACTTGGAGAAGGTGTAGATCAAACTGGCGAATTTTCTCAAGCTGCTCTGACTCGAACTTTTGCTGCCGCAGATGAGTATGCACAGTTGCTCAAAACTCATGCTCCCGAACGTGTTCGATTTGTGGCCACCAGTGCAAGCCGAGATGTCTCGAACCGTGAAATTTTTGTTAGCGGAATTCAAGACCGACTTGGCGTTGTTCCTGATGTGATTAGCGGCGATGAAGAAGCACAACTTTCATTTTTGGGCGCTACGGCAGATTTAGTGAATGCCGTGCATCCGCCAGTACCCCCGTATCTTGTTATTGATATTGGTGGTGGGTCTACTGAATTTGTTCTCGGCACAACTGCACCAATCAGTGCCATCAGTACCAACGTTGGCTGTGTGCGCATGACGGAACGTCATTTAGTGAGTGATCCACCCACAGATCAGCAAATTGCGCTTGCAACCCGCGACATTGATGAAGCAATCCGTTCTGCACAGTCCGCCGTACCAATGGAACAAGCTACAAGTCTGATTGGCCTAGCAGGGTCCGTGACTACTGTGGCAGCTCTTGCACTTGGCCTGGATCACTATGACCCGCATGCAATTCATGGCAGTCGTGTCAGCGCCGCTGATGTGCATCGCATCACTAGGTCACTCCTTGAAATGACGCGGACTACGCGTGCTGCACTTGGACCGATGCATGAAGGCCGTGTGGATGTCATTGGCGCAGGAGCCTTGGTCTTGGATCGCATCATGTTGCTCACTGGGATGACAGAGGTTGTTGTTTCTGAGCGCGATATTCTTGATGGCATTGCTTTGCGACTTGCGCAGTAACAGCCAAATTTGTTCGCATAGTCACCCTCAAGTTTGAGATTGCGCCAGTACCTGTCAGGATTAGAGGGCACAGCCCCTGTAGCCCAATCGGTTAGAGGCACACGACTTAAAATCGTGCCAGTGTGGGTTCAAGTCCCACCAGGGGTACTGCTACAACGCAAGTCTGAGTTCGCGAAGTTTTGCTGCCAGGTCATCCAACACTGTGGCATCACAGACTCCAGCGCAATGGCGCCCGACAACATCGAGCTGATCGCCAAGCGCGGCTGTAGATAACGCAGCCACTGGGCGTTTGTCGATTCCTTCACACGTTAAAGCCGAATCTGCGATTTCCTGAATGAGTTGGCGAGTTTCACTGACTCGGGAACCTTGTGCGAGCTTGTCCAAACTGATTGCCCTCAGCCGGTTGACGGTTCTTTCGAGCTGCACGATGAACTGGCAATCTTGGGTCACGGGTAAACGGTATCTCACTGTGCGTTCTGGGCGATGATTTGGCAGACTGTCATCATGAGCGAAACCCACTTATTTCTTAATACCGACATCCGTGGCCCGTGGGCTGCGGGAACTGAAGTGATCTATTTCGGTATGGGTTGCTTTTGGGGTGCCGAAAAGAAACTATGGGTTGTGCCTGGAGTTGTGAGCACTGCAGTGGGCTACATGGGTGGCACTTCTGATGACCCTACATATCCGTTGGTATGTACCGGGACAACAGGCCACGCGGAAATCGTGATGGTGGCATACGATCCGGCGCAGACATCACTGTATGACCTACTTAAAGTTTTTTGGGAGAATCACGATCCCACACAAGGAAATCGGCAAGGTAACGACATCGGAACTCAGTACCGCAGCGCGGTGTATTGGACCACTGACGAGCAAGAAATCTCGGTACGTGCGACCCACAAGACATACGGTGAAGTTCTTTCTGCGCATCAACTCGGACCAATTACGACTGAATGTGATTTAGCGGATGGAAAGACTTTTTGGTACGCAGAGGAATATCACCAGCAGTACTTAATCAAAAATCCAAATGGTTACGACTGCCACGCGAATACTGGCTACTTCTTACCAGCAGTTGAAGGCGTCAGCGCCTAGTCCACACTTTCGTATTGCCGGTTTTTAGTTTCAGGCATGCGAACAACTGTCGCTATAAAAATCAATGTGACCGCAAGTGCCACTAAGAATGGCATCTGGAATCCATCTGTCACATCGCGCAAGTAACCCATGACAAGCGGTCCAACGATAATTCCAAAGTCACTCATCATTTGATAAGTCGACACAACAGGTCCACCTTTTCGGCCAGCAACAATGTCGCCGATTACCGCCGACGCACCGGCTCCCAAGAAAGCCATACTCACACCAGTCAGAGCCATGTATAAATAGAACTGCATGAGCGATTCATGATAAACAATCACAAGCATTGCGAATGTGAGTAGTGATGCTCCGAGTAACAATGTGGGTTTACGACCGCGGACATCTGTCATGCGTCCTGCAGGTAACAAAAATGCTGCTTGCGCAACACTTGAAGCCAAGAATCCCAAACTAGAGACTGCAGGTGATTTGTGAAGTACTTCAATAACAAAAATTGGTAGTAATGCAGTGCGCATACCGAATGTCGTCATACCAGAGGTGACATTGAATGTTAGCGTCGTCCAGTATTCGCGCATGCGTAATGCAGCACGCAGTGGCATGTGTGGCTCAGCTGGTCCGCGATTGTCATCATGATCCGGGTGCCCCAATCCCTTAGGCAGTGCAAAGTACGCAACGCAAGCCGCCATCGTGAGAGTTCCTGCGTAGACAAAAAACGGCGCTCGAATACTGAATGCGACAACAAGTCCACCGACTGCTGGACCAGCTAAACCGCCAAGTAGGAATCCGCTTTGATACGTACTTGAGGCACGTCCGCGATGTTCGGCGTTGACCACCCGAAGCAGCAATGACATTGCAGACACTGTGAACATTGACGAACCAGTACCACCCAGTCCACGAAGAATAAGTAGTTGCTCATAACTTTGTGACAGTCCTGCCAATGCGCTAGAGACACCTACGATACTTAAGCCAACCCATAACACCGCGCGCTCACCAAATTTGTTGACTAGCCAACCCGATGGAGTTGCGCTGGCAAATCGCATAAAAGCAAAAACACTTATGACCGCACTGGCTTGTAAGGCTGATACGTGAAACGACTTGGCAAAGACTGGAATAACTGGTGCGACTATTCCAAAACCCAGAGCTACGCAAAAGGACACACCGGTAAGGGCGATGACTTCCGTGGGTAAGTCTTTGAAGTACCGATCAAACAAACGACGCATTAGAAACTGTCGACCACATTAAATCCATGGTCTGCCAAGTAACTCAATACGGATTCACGATGATCAAATCCACGCGTTTCTAATTCCACGTCGACGTCAACTTCGTGAACCGACAAGTGTGGATCAATGCGAGTATGCGATACCTGGACCACGTTGGCTCCGGTCTGGCCAATTGCGGTAAGCAACTGAGCGAGTGAGCCGGGAACATCAGGGATACGCACCTGGAGCATGAAGTAACGGCCAGCTGCTGCCAGGCCAGTGCGCAGGACTCGGGATAACAACTGTGGGTCAACGTTTCCACCTGAGATACTGGCGACAACTGGTCCTTCAAAGTGCGACGGATTATCGAGAATTGCCGCGAGTGCGGCGATACCTGCTGGCTCAACAAGCAACTTGCTTCGTTCCAAGGTGAGAAGTAAGGCGCGCGCCATGGAATCTTCTGACACCGTAATAATTTCGTCAACGTGCTTCTGAATCAAAGCAAACGGAATGTCACCAGGCCTACCAACTGCAATACCATCAGCCATCGTGGTCATTCGGTCGAGTTTTTGTGGCGACCCTGCTTTCAGTGACACCGGATAGGCAGCGGCTTCGGCGGCTTGCACACCAATGACGCGCACATCAGGGCGCAGAGTCTTAATCGCTAGAGCGGTACCAGCCAACAATCCGCCACCACCAGTGCACACAACTACAGTGCGCACGTCAGGGTTTTGTTCCAAAATTTCCAAACCCATTGTTCCTTGGCCAGCAACAATGTGTTCGTGATCGAAAGGGTGAATAAAAATCGCACCGGTTTCATCGGAGAATGCTCGAGCTGAAACCAATGCCTCATCAATAGTGGTTCCACTGAAATGCACAGTAGCTCCATAACCGCGAGTGGCTAATAGTTTTGGAATCGGAGCGCCATTCGGCATGAAGACTGTGGCCGGGATTCCCAAAAGTTGTGCAGCCAGTGCCACACCTTGGGCATGGTTACCAGCACTTGCAGCAACTACACCACGAGCACGTTCCTGCGCGCTCAAGCGAGAGATGCGGTTATAGGCGCCACGAATTTTAAAGGAACCAGCACGTTGCAGGTTTTCACACTTCAAGCGCACTTCAACGCCGTAACCTTTTTCAATCCAACCGGCATTCATCGTTGGGGTATGTCGAATGATCGGATCAAGCAGTTCCGCTGCGCTCTGAATGTCGCTCATCGTTATCTGTTCCACGGGTCAATAGTTGCACGAGGTTATGCCCTGAGAGAAGTTGCCATAGCCGAGACTGAGTGACTCACCGCACTCCTGCTACCTTTGGAGAAGCGTCCTCCCTTGTGAAGGTTGATTTTTATGACATTTGCTATTCAAGCCCACGGGCTGGTTAAACATTTTGGAGAGGTTAAGGCGCTCAACGGCGTGGACCTCGAAGTTGAACAGGGCACTGTTGTTGGGCTTTTGGGTCCGAATGGCTCAGGCAAGACCACAACAGTTCGTATTCTCTCGACGTTGCTTAATGCCGATTCTGGAACCGCTTCTGTTGGTGGCTTCGATGTGTCGTCTGCCTCCGATCAAGTGCGCGAAGTGATTGGGCTGACTGGGCAATACTCGGCCGTAGACCAGTACTTGACTGGCCGAGAGAACTTAGAGCTTTTCGGTCGACTTTTTCACTTGAGCAAAGCCGATGCAGTATCGCGTGCCGATGAGCTGCTTGCTCGATTCGAACTGACCGATGCTGCAGATCGCGGAATTAAGGGATACTCCGGCGGTATGCGTCGTCGTCTTGACCTTGCTGCAAGTTTGATTGGCCGTCCATCGGTGTTATTCCTTGACGAGCCAACAACGGGACTAGATCCGCGTAGCCGGCAAGGCATGTGGGAAGTCATTCAAGGTCTGGTTGCAGAGGGAACAACAGTGTTGCTCACAACGCAATACCTTGAAGAGGCCGACAAACTAGCTTCGCGCATTGTGGTGTTGGATCACGGCAGTGTTATTGCGCAGGGCACTTCTAACGAACTGAAATCCCAAGTGGGTGGAGATCGTGTGGAACTTGTAGTTAATGCGTCTGCAGATGTGCAACGCGCGGTATCTGCGCTGACCCCACTAGCGTCCGGCACCGTCACAACGAGCGATGTTGAGCGCCGCATTGTTGTCCCAGTCTCAACGGGATCTGCTGCGCTCCTGCAAGCTGTTCGCGTCATGGACGAAAACGGCATAGGGATTGAAGACATTGCGCTTCGCCGTCCAACTTTGGACGATGTATTCCTGAGTTTGACTGGACATGCGGCAGAGGATGAGACACCAACTCCAACGAAAGCACGACGCTCACGCAGAGGGAGAAATTAATGACTTCGGAACACGCACCCCGCCCGACAATCGGCTGGTTATTGACTGACACTTTCGCTGTGGCACGTCGCCACCTACTTAAAATCACTCGAGTACCCGAGTCGCTATTTTTTGCACTCATTCAACCCGTGATGTTTGTTTTACTGTTTGCATTTGTTTTCGGCGGTGCAATCAATGTTGGTGAGGGCGGTGCTAAGGCATACCGGGAATTTTTAATTCCTGGAATTTTCGCGCAGACCGTAATGTTTGCTGTCGCAGGTATCACTGTGGGTATTACCGAAGATGCCAGCCGCGGCATCATGGATCGCTTCCGATCGTTACCGATGAAGCCTGGCGCTGTTCTTGGTGGGCACACTCTGGCATCACTGTTACAAAACACACTTGTGCTAGTGATGTTGTCTATCACTGGCTTAGCAGTCGGTTGGCGCGCACATGGTTCTATTGGCGAGACGTTACTTGCTTATGTACTGCTTGCCACTTTTGCTTATGCGATTACATGGGTGGGTGCGTGGATTGGATTGCACATGCCGAACCCTGAAGTGGCTGGAACCGCGGGTCTTGCATGGATTTTCCCATTGACATTTGCATCGAGTGTGTTCACGCCGATTGGCACTATGCCTGGTTGGCTGCAACCGATCGCACAGTGGAATCCAGTGTCGTGTTTAGCGCTGGCTTCTCGCACGCTCTTTCACAACCCGCTCCCACTCAAAGGAAATTCATTTCCTGAGAATCATGCAGTGGCGTTGTCGTTTGGTTGGGCCTTCTTGTTACTTGCGATTTTTGCTCCGGCAGCTGTTCGCTACTTTAAGACTCACTCAACAGGTGGAGCAGCTTAACCAGTGAAGGCTTCTGCGCTCACAACTATGATGCGCAGAGTTTTTCCGCTGGGAGTTTCATAAGCCAACTCGGCTCCAACACTTTGTCCAAGGACGGCTGCGCCAAGTGGACTGGTTGGTGAGTAGACATCGATGCTGGTGTGTGCGGCCTCTTCACGAGAGCCGAGCAAAAATGTTTCGGTGTCATCCAAATCAGGAAAGTTCACAGTGATGACCATGCCTTGCGACACAACACCTTCAGTGAATTCAGGAGTACCCACAACTGCGGTCTCGATCATCTTTTGTAGTTGCCGCACTCGAGCTTCGTTTTTGCCCTGTTCTTCCCGAGCTGCGTGGTAGCCACCGTTTTCCTTCAGGTCACCTTCTTCGCGCGCAGCAGCGATGCGATTCTTGATCTCTTCGCGAATCGAGCCCTTTCGCTCGTCCAACTCAGCGGACAGGCGGTCGAAGGCTTCTTGGGTTAACCAGGTTTCACTCACCGCAAAAGGTTACAAGTGATTACGAGGTTGGTGCGACTCCTGGCGGATCCTGGGCTGGAATTGCCGCACCTGGGGGGAAATGTGCTGGTGCCACTCGCATTGTGGGGCTGGCTGAACACGCCAGCACTTCAATCAGGATTGGCTTGCTTTCTGTGGAGAGTTGGTAAGTCACATTTTCAACTGGGTCACCAGCAGCAATGGTGACCGTGGCATAACCCACATCGCTTCGATTGATGTCTTGAGCGCGCAATACGCAGTAAGTCACCTGCTTGGCTGGGCGAGACACCTGCCAACTTACGGTGGACTTGGTATCTGATGTGACCACGAAGGTGCGCAATGACCAGCCCACATCAGGCGTTTTACTTTTCAGATAGACGAACATGCCGCCGGCAACGATCACACCGGTCATCACAATGCTAAATAGGGTGCGCCCGAATGTGGATTTCTTGTAGCCGTAGCGTTGCTGCAAATCGGGCGGTAGCGCAGAAAGGTCGGTCATGGTGATTCCACAATAAGGCGTGCGGGACAATAGAGGCATGCCCAGCACCCCGATTCCACCACGCGTTGGCGAACCGTTGCGTCTTCTAGCGGTACATGCCCATCCCGACGATGAGTCAAGCAAAGGCGCAGCCTCGACTGCGAAGTATGTGCGTGAAGGTGTTGAAGTCCTCGTTGTAAGTTGCACAGGTGGTGAACGCGGCGACATCTTAAATAATCGTGTTGAGTTAGCGGGTCGCACAATAGGCGAGGTGCGGCGTGAGGAAATGGCAAATGCCGCAAAAATTCTTGGCATCCAACATCGTTGGCTCGGGTTTGAAGATTCCGGTTGGCCAGATGGTGATCCCAAACCGCCGCTTCCTCAGGGTTGCTTTGCAGATCTTGAACTTGAGTTTGTGGCTGCACCGTTAGTTGAGATAGTTCGTGAGTTTCGTCCTCATGTCATGACAACGTATGACGAAAACGGTGGCTATCCGCATCCGGATCACATTCGTACGCATGAAGTCGCGATGTTTGCTTGGGACAAGGCAGCCGATGCAGATTATGAAACTGGACAAGAGCCGTGGACCGTTTCGAAAATTTATTACCATCACACATTTACGCGTGAGCGAGTTGTTGCGATGCATGAAGCCTTGCTCGGGCTTGGTCTGGAATCACCATACGAGGATTGGCTCAAGGATTGGGACGAAACCGAAAACGCATTACAACGTGTAACTACGCGTATTCCATGTGGCGAATATTTCAACATACGGGATGAAGCACTTCAGGCCCATGCAACACAGATTGACCCAGATGGTTCCTGGTTCGCTGTTCCCCATGCAATGCAAATTGAGATTTGGCCGACAGAAGATTTTGAACTAGCCCAATCACGCATTGGCGAGATCGGCCTAGAAGATGATTTATTTAACGGACTAAGGAGTTCACAATGAAGGCACTGTGGCATCACATCGCGACAACGTCACCCATTCCGTTTCCATCGCCTACAGGTTTGGATGTGTCAAAAGTAAATCCCGGTATCGGTGGGGCAGTTACTTTCACATTGCTCGGTGTCGCGTTAGTGCTTTTGCTTATCAGTATGAATCGCCACATTAAAAAAGTGAACTTTGACGAAGAGTCCACTCAGCAATAGTGATGAGTCGCTACTTCACACGACGCATGCTAGGTATCCACGTCCTGGCATTGCTTGCTATCGCGGTGTGTCTGTTTGCCGCGCACTGGCAGTGGGAGCGAGCTCATACTCTGCAAGGAAAAGAAGGTCAGTCCGTAACGCGTGATTTCACGGTCCTGAGTCCATTGCGACAATTTCTACCCGTAGCTTCCATTGGAGCAACAACGACGGTTACTGGTCACTGGCTTGATCAAGGACGCATTGTGCTCACGGGACGCATCGCGCAAGGAAGCTCGTTGAAGAATCCGAATCCGGGTGCGCAGACCATCGTTTCTTGGGCGGGACCCATGTGCGATTGGATTGCCGATCCACTTGTTCTTGATGATGCATCAATCATCATGGTGGTGCGAGGGTGTTCGGCCACACCACAGTCGGTTGCGGTACCTACCGGTCAAGTCACTGTGACTGGAGTGCTGCAACCCTCAGAGGATGCTGACATTGTCGACCTCGTTGAATTGCCCAATACACTTACGACGGCAAGTGTGGTTTCGCTGGTACAGCGCACAGTGCACGACGGATATTTGGTTTCGACCGAGTCACTTGCAGGTCTTACTACCGTAAGCCCAATTTTTACTACAAGTCCTCGCGTGCCGCTACATTGGCGAAATATTTTTTATGTCTTTAATTGGCTGGTCTTTGCGCTGATTGTGATGGGCATGTGGGTGCGAGTCGCCCAAGATGAGTTGGCCACATCCACTGACGCTTAGGCAATAGGGCACACTAGACCTATGTCACTTATCCCAAATTCAGTTGCAGGCTTATGGAACTTCTATCGCACAATGGCTTTTGTTGTTGGTACAACGTTTGCAGTTCTTTTCTTTATCGCCTTGCCGTACGAGTACATTTTGGATCACGGTAAGACCACGTTGACCATTGTTGCGTGGACCGCGCACGGCTGGCTGTTTCCAATCTATTTAATTGCCACATTCTTGTTGTCCCAGAAACTTCGCTGGTCTCTACCGAAGACGCTTTTGATCATGGTCGCCGGCACAATTCCGCTGATGTCATTTGTGGCTGAGCGTAAAGTCGGCCAGGAACTCACAGCACTCAGCGATTAGTCCCAGCGGTGTTGGCCTTCGTGTTCGTCGGCCCATGATCGAGGATCTTCTAGTGGCTCAATGTGGGTTTGAACTGCGGTGTCGGGAAGTGCTGCAATAATTTCGGCTTCAATTTGTTCCGATAGGTCGTGGCCTTGCTGAATAGTCCAAGCGCCAGGTACCAGTACGTGCAGATGAACGAATCGATGCCGTCCAGCTTCCCGTGTTTGCAGCGCGTGGAATTTCACAGTTTCGCTTTCGTGCTGCTGCAGAACAGTAACAATCTTTTGATGGTCATCGGGTGAAAGTGACTTGTCCATCAAACCTGCGGTGCTTTCACGTAGCAAGTTCAATCCTGTAACAACAATGTTGAGGCCAACTGCCATAGCGATTAATGCATCAAGACGTAGGTAGCCAGTGATGCCTACGGCAGCCACACCAACTATGACGCCAATTGAAGTCCATACGTCAGTGAGCAAATGGCGACCATCTGCAGTGAGCACCATTGACCTGTGCTTCTTGCCAGCTCGCATCAAAATAAATGCGACTACACCGTTGAGTAGGGAGGCAGCGGTTGAAATTGCTAATCCCCAGCCAACTTGTTCAAGTGGTTGTGGCTTGAGTAGTCGCTCAACAGCAGTGCCCACAATCACGACGGCGGCTAACAAAATCATGAAACCTTCGACTTGAGCCGAAAAATACTCGGCCTTGCCGTGTCCGAAGTGATGAAGGGGATCAGGTGGCTTCATTGCGGTACGAAGCGCAATCAGCGCGACCACGGCAGCAACAATGTTGACGATCGATTCCAAAGCATCGGAAAGCAATCCCACGGAGCCTGTTGTCAGATAGGCGCCAATCTTCAATGAAAAGACAATGATTCCGGTAGCAATCGATAACCAGGCATAGCGTGTTAGATCGGTGACTCCAGAAGTTGTCGTTCCACTGACTGTGCTTGGCGGGTTGCTCATGTGTTCATTGTGTCAGTGATGACTTACGGTTGGTGCGGCGGTACTTTTTCAGGTCGTCCCTGGCGTTCATGCGGCCGCAACCGAATGCCTGCTTGATAAAGCGCAGCTAAAATTTCGCGCGACGTTACTTCGCGAGCACCGTGCGCAAGTGCTACCACTCGCATGTGTTCAGGCA
>JBAXRV010000015.1:0-33185 GCA_037131045.1 Actinomycetes bacterium | reverse complement strand
GTGCCACGTTGTAGGCAACCTGTTTTGCACGACGTCGATTTGTTTCATCAATTGCCACCCGCATCGACTCGGTAATGCGGTCGGCATACATGTGCACTTCTCCCGATACATTTCGCGCTGCACGTCCGATTGTTTGAATCAAGCTGCGCTCACTTCGCAAAAAACCCTCTTTGTCAGCGTCAAGGATTGCCACCAGAGACACCTCTGGTAGGTCAAGACCTTCGCGAAGCAGATTGATACCAATCAGGACGTCATACTCACCCAGTCGCAATTCGCGCAGGAGCTCTACACGGCGCAAAGTATCTACTTCAGAATGCAGATAACGCACTCGAATCCCTTGCTCCAACAAATAGTCAGTTAGATCCTCGGACATTTTCTTAGTTAACGTTGTGACAAGAACGCGGGTGTTTGTTGCAACTCTCTTGTGAATTTCATGAATCAAGTCATCGATTTGACCCTTCGTTGGCTTTACGATGATTTCCGGATCCACCAAACCAGTAGGGCGAATGACTTGCTCAACAACGTCACCGTCGACCTTGGCTAACTCATATTTACCAGGAGTAGCCGAGAGATAAACAGTTTGCCCAATTCGGTCGAGAAACTCTGGCCACTTCAATGGTCGATTATCCATTGCGCTTGGCAACCGAAATCCATGCTCAACCAGAGTGCGCTTACGAGAAGCATCCCCTTCATACATGGCTCCGATTTGCGACACTGTGACGTGACTTTCATCAATCACAAGGAGAAAATCTTCAGGGAAATAATCGAGTAAGCAGTTTGGAGCGGAACCGGGCTCTCGGCCATCGATGTGGCGTGAGTAATTTTCAATTCCGGAACAAAATCCCAAATTTTGCATCATCTCGATGTCGTAGGCGGTTCGCATCTTGAGTCGCTGTGCTTCGAGCAATTTGCCTTGTGTCTCGAGTTCGGCCAATCGGATTTGAAGTTCATTTTCTATCGAAATGATCGCAGCGTTCATTCGCTCTGGTCCTGCCGAATAATGTGAGGCAGGGAAAATGTAAAGTTCTGTGTCATCAGTCAGAATTTCGCCTGTCACCGGATGAAGCGACATCAGTCGCTCGATGTCATCGCCAAACAGTTCTACACGCACAGGATGCTCTTCATAAACTGGATAAATTTCTACCGTGTCGCCGCGAACTCGGAACGTACCCCGGGTAAATGCAATGTCGTTTCGGGTGTACTGAATGTCTACGAGGCGTCGAAGCAACACGTCGCGATCGATTGATTGTCCTACTCGCAATTGGATCATGCGGTCGACGTACTCTTGGGGCGTACCCAAACCGTAAATGCACGACACACTCGCCACCACAATGACATCACGACGCGTCAACAAGCTATTGGTCGCACTGTGGCGCAGACGCTCAACTTCCTCGTTAACCGACGAGTCTTTTTCAATAAAAGTGTCACTTTGCGGAATGTACGCTTCAGGTTGGTAATAGTCGTAGTACGACACAAAATACTCAACGGCATTATTCGGAAGGAGTTCACGAAATTCATTGGCTAACTGAGCGGCCAGAGTCTTATTTGGAGCTAATACCAAAGTCGGTCGCTGTAGGCGTTCGATTAACCATGCAGTTGTCGCACTCTTACCGGTGCCAGTTGCACCGAGCAACACAATGTCTTGTTCACCGGCTCGAATTCGGCGCTCAATTTCAGCGATCGCTGTAGGTTGATCACCCGATGGAATGTAGTCACTAATGACCTCAAATGGTGCAACCGTGCGCTGTAAATCAGTGACGGGGCGAACCATACGAACAGACTACGCCGTTATGGCACTCCATACTCTGCTGGCTTCCCCCGTGAGATCAGCAAGCGAGCCTGAGTTGTCAATTATGTAGTCTGCGACCGCACGTCGCTGCGTATCTGAAGCCTGATGTGCGATACGTGCCAAGGCATCCTCGTGGCTCATCCCTCGGCTAATCAGCCGGGCCACTCGCACATCCAGCGGAGCTTCGACAACAACCACAACGTCAAACTGGTCAGCCATGTTCTTTTCAGCCAACAAGGGAACGTCGTACACGACCATTGCATCCTGCGGCAGGGCCTCGCGAGCGCTACGCAATCTACGCGCCACCTCAGGATGCACCAATCCCTCTAGCCTCTGTCGAGCTATGTCGTTGTTGAACACGATGTCGGCTAGCGCCTGGCGATTAACAATTCCACCGGGTGCAATGTTGGCACCAAAAGCATCAATGAGATCCGGCAACAGAGGCGAATGTGGTTCCAGTGCCGCTTTGGCAAATTCATCTGCCCGAAGTACGTAGGCACCATACTGAGCAAACATATCCGCAACGGTAGTTTTTCCAGAGCCGATACCGCCAGTGAGTCCTAGATACACAACTAAAGACTAAAGGGTGCAGGCCCTCGGCCTACACCCTTACAGTCTTAAACGTTATGTGATTGTCTGCCTATTCGGCAGCGCCCTCACCTAATGATTCCTTCAGTGCCTGGAGTCCAGCGTCATCAGACAGGGTGCCTTCACTTGATACTTCACCTGAGTAGGACGTTGGGTTTTCGCTGTCACTTGCAGAGGCAGCGTCTGCCTTCTTTGACTCGGTCACTTGAGCGCGGTGTGCTTCCCACTTAGCGTGAGCTTGTGCATACTGCAGTTCCCAAGCGGCCTTCTTGTCTTCATAGCCCGGTAGCCATTCGTTAGTTTCAGAATCGAAACCTTCTGGATAAATGTAGTTACCGCTCTCGTCGTACTGATTCATGCCGTAAAGCGATGCATCAAAGTTTTCGTCAATTACATCAACATCATCATTAGCTTGACGTAGTGACAACGAGATACGACGACGTTCAAGATCAATATCAATGACCTTTACAAAGACCGAATCTCCAACGTTGACAACTTGTTCAGGAATCTCGACGTGACGACCCGACAGTTCTGAAATGTGAACCAGACCTTCAATGCCATCACTCACACGAACGAATGCACCGAACGGTACAAGCTTGGTCACTTCGCCAGGTACTACTTGACCTAACTGGTGAGTACGTGCGAAGTGCTGCCATGGATCTTCTTGTGTGGACTTCAAAGACAACGAAACACGCTCGCGCTCAAAGTCAACATCAAGAACTTCTACAGTTACTTCCTGGCCGACTTCAACAACCTTTGACGGATGGTCAACGTGTTCCCATGAAAGTTCTGATACGTGAACCAATCCGTCTACCCCACCGAGATCAACGAATGCACCGAAGTTAACAATGCTCGAGACAACACCCTTACGGATCTGACCCTTTTCCAGTTGATTCAGGAAGCCATGACGAACTGCACTCTGTGACTGCTCTAAGTAAGCACGACGTGAAAGCACAACATTGTTGCGGTTCTTATCAAGTTCAATGATCTTGCATTCAATTTGCTTACCGATGTAAGGAGCAAGATCGCGAACGCGACGCATCTCAACAAGCGACGCTGGCAAGAAGCCACGAAGTCCGATGTCCATAATCAAGCCGCCCTTGACGACTTCGATAACCGTGCCAGTAACGACACCATCTTCTTCTTTAATCTTTTCGATTGAGCCCCACGCGCGTTCGTACTGTGCACGCTTCTTTGAAAGTATGAGGCGACCTTCCTTGTCTTCTTTTTGAAGAACAAGTGCTTCAATGCGATCGCCAACCGTCACTACTTCGTTCGGGTTGATGTCGTGCTTGATGCTCAGTTCGCGGGAAGGAATAATTCCTTCGGTCTTGTAGCCGATGTCCAAAAGGACTTCGTCGCGGTCGACTTTAACAACGATTCCTTCGACGATGTCTCCATCATTGAACGGCTTGATTGTTGCATCGATTGCGGCCATAAATTCTTCAGCTGAGCTGAAGTCGTTCACTGTAATGGAACGCTTGTCAGAAGTGACAGTCATAAAAGATATTGCCTCGAGACGGATAGATGTAGCAGGACGCTGTCATTCTTCTAGAATCTAGACCTTGGGGAACTACGTCTGTCCGCAAGGCAAATGGCAACCTTCTAAGGATAGGGATGCCTAGTACAAGGGTCAAAACGCCCCTAGTGCGCCGCTTCGGTCCATGATCGTCCGACCCCGACCGAAACATCTAACGGGACCGAAAGCGAGGTGGCCTGCTCCATATTTTGGCGAACGAGCGCACTGACAGCCTCTAATTCGCCTGCTGCGACCTCTACAACCAATTCATCATGCACCTGGAGCAAGAGCCGAGACTGTAGCTTGTGCTCGCTCAGGGCCGCATGCACCTTGAGCATCGCGATTTTGACTATGTCTGCGGCACTTCCTTGGATTGGTGCGTTTAACGCCATTCGCTCGGCCATGTCACGCAATTGTCGGTTATCCGAGTTCAAATCCGGCAAATAACGTCGCCGTCCCATAATCGACTCGGTGTACCCGACTTTTCGGGCGGCTACTACCACTGAGCCTAGGTAATCGCGTACCCCACCAAATCGCTCAAAATATGTTTCCATCAAGTCCCGAGCAGCCCCATTGGAAATGCCAAGTTGTGCCGCAAGGCCAAAGGCTGACAAGCCATAAGCAAGCCCATACGACATCGCCTTAATCTGGCGACGCATGTCACTGGTGACTTGAGATGTTGGCACTCCAAATACCTGCGATCCAACAGTGGTGTGCAGATCTTCACCTGACTTCAAAGCTGCGATGAGTCCAGCATCATGCGAGAGGTGTGCCATAACGCGTAACTCAATTTGGCTATAGTCGGCAGTTAATAATGTTTCGAAACCAGCTCCCACAATGAATGTATCTCGAATTCGACCTCCCTCCTGCGTGCGAACTGGAATATTTTGCAAGTTCGGATCAGTACTCGACAACCGCCCAGTGGCTGCCACCATCTGATTAAACGATGTGTGGATGCGTTGATCATCAGAGACACACGACAACAAACCCGTCACTGTCTGCTTTAACTTACTAACTTCGCGGTATCGCAACAGCGCGACAAGTAATTCATCATCGGGAACTTGCGCCAGAAGTCCCTGCAACGCTTCGGCATCCGTTGTGAATCCAGTTTTAATTTTTTTGGTTTTAGGTAACTTACGTTCCTCAAACAGCACTTCCTGAAGTTGCTTTGGGGAACCTAAGTTGAATTCATGGCCAACTGCCGTGTGAGCGCTACGTACAGCACCTTGGGCATCGTCATCGAACGAACGTTCAAGGGACTTTAAGTCTGCGACATCAACAGCAATTCCAGCCGCCTCCATCTGTGCCAATACGCTGACTAACGGAAGTTCAAGTGTGTTCATGAGATCAAGCCCACCACGCTCACGAAGTTCTCGTTCGAAATAATCGGCCAGATCTAAAGTTGCTCGCGCTTGGCGGGCCAGATCCTGACCAGAAAATGTTGAGTCATCAAATAACATTTGGCTGGTATCCGTTGACGTCGTTGATTCAAGTGACATATCCAGATAGCGCAACGCGATATCTGCTAAGGCAAAGCTTCGCGTGCCAGGTGACACCAAGTAGGCAGCAATCGCCGTGTCTACAACAAGCCCTCCCAGAGTGAGTCCATCGTTTAACAGTGCAAGCATTGGTCCTTTGGCATCATGAATAACTTTTGGTGTTGGTCCAACAAGCCAGCCAGCCAACTCATCAGAACCGTATTCGCACCATGCCGCATTACCGTTCTGGGCGACGAATGCTACGTGCCCAATGGATCCAGTGCCACGTTGCCACGTACCAGAGAATGCAACTGCAGTTCGCGATGTGCCATTGGCTGACAACCAACCGGCAAGGTCATCGCCTTGAATGTGCGCGGCGGCAACTTCAATACGGGGCTGTTGACTAGGCGCGGCTGCATTGATGGTCTCTTCCACTCCACCTTCAGTCGATGGCCACACTTGAAGCAATCGTGGACGAAGAGCCGCAAATTCCAGTGCATCAAAGATGTCGTGGACCTCTTTAACGTTGTACGCGGCTTTCTCATAATGCGACAAATCCACGTCAAGGGGAACATCATCGATAAGTCTGTTCAGCTCAAAGTTCAACTGCACTTGGTTCAAGTGGGCGCGTAGCGCTTCTCCAACTTTGCCTGGGATGGTGTCCGAGACCTTAAGAATTTCCTCAAGGCTGCCGAACTGGGTAATCCATTTCGCTGCAGTCTTAGGACCCACTCCCGGAACGCCAGGCAAATTATCGCTGGTTTCCCCAACGAGAGCCGCTAAATCTCGATACCGATTCGAAGGCACTCCATATTTTTCTTGAACGGCTGCATCGTCCATCACCCGTAAGTCGGCCATGCGTTGACCTGGATAAAGAATCTTGACTGTGTCACTGATGAGTTGGAATGAGTCGCGATCACCAGTGACGATACGAACCGGAATCGAAGATGCCCGAGACAGCGTTGCCAAAATATCATCGGCTTCAAACGCTTCAGCCGTCACCACTGGAATCTTGAGTGCATCAAGAATTTGTCGAACCAACTCAACTTGACCCTTGAACTCATCTGGTGTTTTGGCTCGCGTCGCCTTGTATTCGGGATACTGACGCGAGCGAAATGTATCGCGCGACAAATCAAAGGCCACTGCAATGTGTGTTGGTTGCTGTTCTTTAAGGACTGAGATAAACATCGACATGAATCCGTAGACCGCATTTGTGTGCTGCCCGGTTGAGGTTTGAAAATTCTCTGGCGGGAGCGCGTGGAACGCTCGATATGCCAGCGAATGACCATCGAGGATGAGGAACTTCGCATTATCAGCCACACGTCGATACTAGAGCGCACATCTACGAATGGTTCACGAGTATCGTGTTATTCAGGAAATGTAAGGCATTCAGCGTGAGGTATGGCATGGCAAACGAGATTCCAGTTTCAGAAATCCCAATTGGAGACATGGCGAGCAACATGGGCATTGTCTTGACTTCGGCAAGCGCCCGGACAGTCGTCGGCACAATGCCTGTAGCGGGCAATACTCAACCATTTGGTTTGCTTAACGGCGGCGCTTCAATCGCGTTTGCGGAAACCTTAGGGTCGATTGGGGCGAACATTCATGCCGGTGTGGGTCGTGTCGCAGTTGGAATCGAAATCAATGGCACCCACCATCGATCAGCAACGTCGGGAACGGTAACTGGAACTGCGACGTCATTGAGTCTGGGTCGCACAGTCGCGGTGTACGAAATTGTCATACGAGACGAAAAAGAAAAGCTGATCTGTACTGCCAGGCTTACTTGCCTATTGCGTGACGCACCATAATCTCGGGGTTTGTCACAACTTCTTGCCTGCGGCGCATACGAGCGACCACCATATGTCGGGGCTCAACAGAGATCTTCTTGCGAAGTATTGCAACCTCCGTCACGCGATGAGTTGCTGTGGGGGCGAAACCCAGACGAGCAAAGAATCGGTTCGCATCTCGCGATTGCGGTGGAACAGAGACAACTATGCTCGAACAGCCCCAGTTGTCAGCTGACTGCAACGCTGCATTAAGGATCGCCTTGGCCACACCGCGATGTCGATAATTCGACAACACATGCAGCCCACTTACTTGAATGCCTGGTGTCTCAGTCCAGGTACCCACATCAGTCAGACCAACACATGCCACGCCAACCACAGTCGTTGCGTCTAGGGCAACCACCATGCGAAAACCATTTTGAGACAGTGACAATTCAATTCGACCAAGAAGCGCGTCTACAGCAAGCCCTGGAGTCTCGGCTTGAATTTCTTCCCAGATTGGCATGAGGGACACAAGGTCGTCCAAAACGACATCTCTCACCTGAATAGCCACTTTCATACCGTAGTACGGGCTCTGCAGGCCTGGCTACCGCTTGGCGCAATCCCTCAATAAACCGTTAAGTTACAGGTATGTTTATTGGCTCAGGAACCGTTATTAATGTCATCGCTGTACTGATTGGCTCGGGTCTTGGAGTCACCATTGCGCACCGTCTCAACGACTCAGTCCGCAGCGTAGTCACAGATGGACTTGGACTCATAACTGGCTTGGTTGCTGCACTGTCCATTGCCAGCATTACTGACCCTGCGCTCAAGCAACATTTGGGTCAAGGGCGTCCAGTCCTTATCGCACTTGCCAGCATCGTCATTGGTGGAATTCTGGGCACAACTTTTGGCATTGAAGGGCGTCTGGATTCCCTTGGAGACCGACTTAAGCGTCGATTAAGCGGCGACTCGGAATCACAGTTCACACAAGGATTCGTTTCGGCGTCGTTATTATTTTGCGTTGGTCCTCTGACAATTCTGGGATCTATCACCGATGGACTTGGCGGCGGAAACGAACAACTCGTTCTCAAATCCACTCTAGATTTCTTTGCCTCAATGGCATTCGCGGCAGCTTTGGGTTGGGGCGTAGCCGCATCCGCAATTTCGGTGGGTGTCGTTCAGGGATCACTGACCGTTCTAGGAATGTTGCTTGGAAACTTCATGAGCGACCTGCAAATCACAATGCTTACCGCAACAGGTGGCTTGCTGTTGATGGGCATTTCGCTGCGTCTGCTTAACATCAAACAGGTACCTGTTGCCAACATGTTGCCAACACTTGTCATCGCCCCATTGCTTGTTGCGTTATTAAGCCGCTAACTGTTGCAACGTGCTTTTTGCCCAAAGGTTTGTCAAACAAATAGCCCAATCATTAGATTTCAGTGCATCAACGTCAGCAATACCGGCATGCACATCAGTGTCCGATCAAAAAATAAGTGGGCGCAACAATCTCGATGATTGCGGCGCCCACCTACACTGACTAATCCAGTTACTAACCGCCTAGGTATGCCTTAGCGATTGCTGGGTCGGTCGATAGCTTCTTTGCATTGCCCTCAAGTTTGAGGTGTCCTGACTCCAGAACGTATGCATAATCAGCAATACGCAGCGCAGCTAGAGCATTTTGTTCCACAAGCAAGATTGTGGTTCCCTGGTCGCGAATCTTTTGAATTGTTTCAAAGATCAAGTCAACAAGAACTGGTGCCAGACCCATTGATGGTTCATCAAGAATGAGCAACTTAGGCTGCCCCATCATCGCACGCGCCACAGCAAGCATCTGCTGCTCGCCACCGGACATCGTTCCAGCGCGCTGGGTGATACGTTCCCGCAGACGTGGGAACAAATCAAGCACGAGTTCGCGTGATTCCTTAATGCCCGCAGCATCCTTACGCAGGAACGCACCGAGATCAAGATTCTCATCAACTGTCATGCGAGGGAAAATTCGACGACCTTCTGGAGAATGACAAATGCCACGCTTGACCACTTCATGGCCAGGCAGTCCGCTGATGACTTCACCCTGGAAAGTGATTGATCCACTCTTAGGGTGTAACAGTGAACTCACTGTGCGCAGCGTTGTTGACTTGCCAGCGCCGTTTGACCCAATGAGTGTGACAATTTCGCCTTCACGAACCTGCAGGCTGAGCCCTTTTACTGCGGTAATAGCTCCGTATGCCACGGTGATGTTTTGCACATCAAGCATGACGGGAGTGGTTTTACGTTCAGTTGACATTCTGACTCGCTTCCGATCCACTCTTGCCGAGGTAAGCCTCGATAACGCGTGGGTTGCTCTTAATTTGATCTGGTGAACCTTCGGCAATCTTTTCACCTTGGTCGAGAACGGTGACGCGCTCCGAAACTTGCATAACAACGCTCATGTCGTGCTCAATCAGCAAGATGCTGACTTCACGCTCATTACGTAGACGTTGGACGAATTCAACGAATGCTGCAGACTCATTAGGATTCATGCCCGCAGTCGGTTCATCAAGAAGCAGAACCTTTGGACGAAGCCCAAGAGCGCGTGCCACTTCAAGACGTCGCTGATCTCCGTATGACAAGTTGCGTGCATACTCGTGGGTTGTGCTGCCAATACCCACGAAGTCTAGAAGTTCCTGCGCAAAGTCACGGGCGTCAGATTCTTCTTTACGCTGCTTCTTAGTCTTAAAGGTTGTAGCCAACACTCCTGAAGTCATGTGCGAGTGCATAGCCACCATGACGTTTTCCTGTGCAGTCATCATTCCGAACAAACGAATGTTTTGGAAGGTACGAGCTACTCCACCGGAGGCAATCTTGTTAGGAGTTAATCCAGTGATGTCTTTGCCGTCGTATACAACGTTTCCAGAAGTTGGTTGATACAGGCCAGTAAGGACGTTGAAGAAAGTTGTCTTTCCAGCGCCATTAGGTCCAATCAAACTTACGATTGATCCTTCTGGAATCTGGAACGAAACATCATTTACTGCGACAAGACCACCGAAAACAACTGAAATGTTTTGGGCATCAAGAACGGGCTTACTAGTGAGACTCATGGTGATGATGTCCTTCCAACTTAATATCGTCAGTTACATTCGACACGTCCGCAAATTCCTCTTCATGCATAATCAGTCGGACTCGAGCTTCAGGGATAAATCCTTCACGACGGAAGAGCATCATCAGGACGAGGAGCACCCCGAAGATAAGGAAGTTAAACGACGGGAAGTCAACATTCATTCCTGTGGCGGCATTGAAAATCTTTCCAATTTGTACCAGCCCTGTGTTGTTGATCCAGGCAAGCAAAGTAGCGCCAACCATCACACCCCAGACGTTACCCATTCCACCGAGTACGACCATCGACAAAATGATGATTGAGATTGCGAAGTTGAACCGTTCGGCGTAAACGCCGCCAATCAACGTAGCGAAAGCCACGCCTCCAACACCACCAGCGGTCGCACCTACTGCGTAAGAAGCCAACTTAGTGCGCATCAATGGGACACCCATCATGCTTGCAGCGAGTTCGTCTTCACGAATAGCAAGCCACGCACGACCAAGACGACCATCACGTAGCCGTAACGACAAGAAAATCATCATTCCGGCTAGTGCTGAGTACAGAAGGAACTTATCTGCCAAAGCGAATGGACCAAATTCAAATCCAAAGAACTTGATGTTGTCCACTGGGTTAATACCCTTTGAGCCATTGGTCATGTTGAAGCCACCAATGTTTTCACCATTGACCATGAACTGCGGAATAATTTCACCGAAACCCAAGGTCACAAGCGCCAAGTAGTCGCTCTTCAATCGCAGTGTTGGCGCACCAATGATGACACCCCAGATTGCAGTAAAAATACCCCCCGCAATCAACACGATAAACACGTTCAGGTGGATACCGTTAGGAAGTCCCTTCGCTGGGTTACCACCGACGTGAACCGTCACCTGATCGAAGAATCCACTCATGAGCCAACCGGCTACGTATCCGCCCAGAGCCCAGAATGCAACGTATCCGAGGTCCAAGAGGCCCGCGTAACCAACCACAATGTTCAATCCCAAAGCCATCAAAATGAAGACCATGATTTCGCCCATCGAAGTCAACGACAACCACGTATTGAACGCCGTCTTGACCTGAACTGGAGCAACCGGAATGTAGAACTTGTTGATGATGTAAATCGAAGCAACGACGATGAGGAATCCGCGCGACCACTTACGATTTTGAATACTTGACTGCTGCGCTAATGATTCGCCACTTGCAGAAATCGCTTTCTTTTCTTTGCTCTTACGCACTTTAAGTCCTTTAGCCACGATTACACCTTCTCTGTCGTTGCTTTGCCGAGCAGACCTGCAGGGCGGTAAACCATCAGAAGAATCAGAATTGTGAACACCATCGTCTGTGACCACTTCTGACCGGGACCAAACGGTAGACCATCATTGAAACCTTGAATCACACCGATAAGGAAACCACCGAGCACAGCGCCATTTAGGTTTCCTACGCCACCAAGCACTGCCGATGTGAATGCAATCAAGCCAAGCTGGAATCCAAGGTTGTAGGCAACTGTTCCAACTGACTGCGCAAACATCAGCCCGGCAGCACCCGCCATTGCACCACCGAGTGCGAATGTGAACGAAATTGTCTTATTGACATCGATGCCCATCAAGCGAGCTGCATCTTTGTCCTGAGCAGTCGCGCGCATTGCGCGTCCTTGCCGGGTCTTGTTGACCAGAGTCACCAAGATCGCAAGCAATGGAATTGTCAGGCTCACAACAATCAGCGCCGTGTAAGGAACAATAACGCCGAGTACCTCAAATGAAGTCTTCGGAAGAATTGTTGTGAAGTTTCGTGGCGCGGAGCCATTCCATTTCAGACCGATGAACTGCAAAATGAATGAAACACCAACCGCAGTAATAAGTGGCGCCAACTTGGGCGCATCACGCAATCGTCTATACGCAAGTCGCTCAATGACCACATTGATGGTGGCGCAGAACGTCATTGCCAAGACCAGCGTCAAGGCAAGGAGTGCGTAGTTATGCGCACCGCCACCTTCTGCCGCTAAAAACTTAGTAAGGAAGAAGTAACTGAATACGGCGCCGAGCATAAACAAATCGCCATGTGCGAAGTTAATGAGCTCGATGATGCCGTACACGAGTGTGTATCCAAGCGCAATCAGCGCGTACAACGCTCCGTTACTCAGGCCGGTAATACCGACTGAGAAAAACTGGGTCGGGCTGGTGATCAGGTTACGTCCGAGCCAATAAACAACGACTAGACCCAGCATCAACATGGACACACGGGTGAGAAGTTTTCCGACATTTACCGAGGCACGAGGTGCACTTGCCGTTGTTGACGCCATCGTCTGCGGTCTCCCTAAATGAGTACGAACTTGCTATGAAAAGTTATCTAACACTATCTGGACTGCTTTTGGCAGGAATTAGGCGGTATTAGTCATGTGACTAATACCGCCTAATTCTGGATTTACCCTGATTTAGGAGGATTAAGTATTACTTAATATCCCAAACCATAAGGTCAGTTTCTGCTCCAGCGGTCATCGTCTGGATAGTAACTGCCTTCTTGTCTACGTCACCAGTTGCTGGATCGATACAGAAGCCAACACCTGTGATTGACTCAGCTTCGGTCAAACATACTGGAGTAGAGCCACCGAGCAGAGCGGCGTTAACACCCTTGCGGGTACCATCCGATGCTGCGATTGCCTTCAGGATGATCTGCATTGCCGAAGCGCCGTAGATCGAGTATGAAGACGCTGGGTCTACACCGTACTTAGCCTTGTAGTCAGCGATGAACTTGCCACCGTTGCCACCAGCCTTGACCATGCCATTGAGTGACTTACCAGCGAATGACATGTATAGTCCTTCACCTTCTGGCATGCCCTGAAGATCTGGGTAACCGGAGAAGCCATCAGGTGCCATCTTGAAGAAGGTTGCATTGTCGCCAAGAACAGCAACTGAATCCTTCATCAAAATTCCACCGTTGTTGTCATAGATACCGCCGAAGAATACACAGTCAGCGCCAGATGCCTTGATCTTCTGGAATAGAGCTGTGTAGTTAGGCTGCTTTGCATCCCAACCTTCGTCAATAACTACAGTTCCACCTTGCTTGGTGAATTCGTCAGCGAATGCCTTAGCAATACCTTGACCGTAGGTCTGGGTGTCGTTAAGAACGGCACACTTGCTGACCTTGCGATCTTGGAATGCGAACTGAGCATCTGCAGTTCCCTGGTAGATGTCGTTTGGAATTACGCGAGCGTAGTTACGAACGCCACTTGGGTAGAACTTCTCAGGCTCGCCTGGATCCCAAGCAACTGTAAGACCTGGGTTGGTGTTCGCGTGCGAAACCATCAGCATCGGACCAGTTGGGTCCTGGTTAAGAACTGGAAGTTCAATCTTTGCACAACCGGAGTTGTAAGTACCCATAACAGCAACTTCAGCTGCGTTGGCTACGTGATCCTGTGCGTTCTTTGCACACTGTGCGTCGTCCCATGCACCCTTAGCAGCGGTTGAATCGTCGTACTGCTTGATGGTGACGGTGTAACTGCCAGCTTTGCCACCCTGTTGTTCAAGGTAAAGCGCAACGGCATTGTTTGTTGCGGTGCTTGCATCTGCTGATGCGCCCTGCAATGGAAGGTCAGTACCAACTACGAGTGAGCTGCTGCCTGAACTACCACTACAAGCTGCAAGAGCAATTGCGCCGGCAGCTGCCAGTGCACCGATCTTGATTGACTTGATCATGTATTTGTCCTCTCATGGAACCCGATGTCACACATGCGGGCAAGAGAAAATCTATCGGGAAATACCGACAAAAACTAACCAAACTCGGGGCTTGGTACAAGGTGTTATGTGGCTGTTACTTAAGCGGGTGGATGGCTGGGTGAAAAAATGGCGCTGGCTGACATCGGGGGTGGTGTGGCGACACTGCCGATAAATGTGGGGAAAACAAGTAAATCCAAGGAAATCCTTGGATTCAATTGTTGGTCGGGCTGACAGGATTTGAACCTGCGGCCCCTTCACCCCCAGCGAAGTGCGCTACCAAGCTGCGCTACAGCCCGCGACTTCCACCGATTCTAGTCGGGCGATTACTCGGGTAAATCCACGGTGTAATGAACCCCGGAGAATTGACTACGCCACTGTGCCAGGTCAACAGCGACTTGGTCTGGGTTTTCTTTCGGGTCAAGCCCGCGCCGAATAAACTGCGCCACCGCAGGCATGTCGCTTTCCTTCATCCCGATTCTTACAAGTTCAGGTGTACCAATGCGAAGACCAGCAAGGTCACCTTCAACGTGACCCTCGGGCAAACCTATTCCACAAGCCAGCAAGCCCGCGCGTCCCAGCACCTTAGCCGCAGTTTGCCCACCACCGTAGGGCGCCGCTAAAACTGCAAACTGATGCGACATAGTAAATCCGCGATCCGCAGCGTAAACCTTCACGCCTTCTTCATGTAAGCATGATGCGAGCGTGCGCGCAGTAGCCACCATCATCTGCGCATACTGCATCCCAACAGCCTTCCAATCAGCAAGCGTGATTCCTAGCGCGGCCGTTTTCGCAGCATCGAAATTAGCTGTAAGTCCTGGATAGGCAATCGCATCAACTTTTGCGGCCAAGTCATCATCGTTTGTTACGAGTAGTCCACCAGCTGGACCACCGAGACTCTTGTAGGTACTCAATGTCATCACATGCGCACCATGCTCGAGAGGCGAAGACCATACGCGCCCCGCAATCAGTCCGCATTGATGCGCAGCATCAAAGAGAACCTTGGCCCCAACTTCATCAGCAATTTCACGCACTGCTGCCACTGGATGTTCAAAAAGATTCAGGCTTCCACCGATCGTGATGAGTTTGGGTAGCACATTGTGCGCCAATTTTCGCAACGCATCAAGATCCACTGTGAAGTGATAGGGATCAATCGGTGCAGCGATTGTTTTCAGCCCGTATAGTCCGGCAGCACCTGCCTGTTGGTGCGTAACGTGGCCACCAATAGTTGCCGGTGGCGCAATAATCGTGTCACCAGGACTGGTTGTCGCCATAAAGCCATACAAATTTGCCAGTGCACCTGATGCAATACGGAATTCGGAATACCGCGAACCAAACACTTCGCAGGCTAACTCGGCTGTTGCAATTTCGATTTGCTCAATAGCATCAAGCCCTGTTTCGTATTTGTCTCCAGGGTGCCCCAACGATGCCCGAGAACTTAGGCCTGATGCGAGTATCGCTTCAGCGCGGGGATTCAAAATGTTTGTCGCGGGATTCAAATTCAATCCAGCAACATCGTGCAGGCGATGGCTCTCGCGACTCAGATTCTCAATCCGACTTTGAGTCTGAGCCGGAGACTCATGCGCGACAGCTTCTGCAACAGAATCGACTAAGTCACGCGTTTTTTCGGTACCCCACGATGGTGCGACAAGTGAATGCGACATGAATTTAACGTATCGCAGATGTCTAGCGCTTTCGTTTCTCTCGGATCCTCATATTGATAACAATCGGTGAGCCCGCAAAGCCGAATTCTTCGCGGAATCGGCGTTCGATAAACCTGCGATATCCCGGGTCAAGGAATCCCGACGTAAACAAGATGAATACTGGGGGCGCTACCCCAGCCTGAGTTCCGAAAAGAATTTTGGGCTGCTTGCCGCTGCGTACTGGATGCGGATGGGCGGCAACAATCTGAGCCAAGAACGCATTAAGTCGACCAGTTGGCACGCGAGTCTGCCAGCCGTGAATCGCCTTATCAAGCGCAGGTACAAGCCGGTCGGTATGCCACTTTGTTTTAGCGCTCACATTAATCCGAGGAGCCCATGCCACCTGGGCAAGGTCTTTTTCGATTTCGCGATCCAAGTAATAGCGCCGATCTTCATCGACGAGATCCCATTTATTGAAGGCAATAACGAGTGCCCGGCCGGACTCAACAACCATGCCAATAATTCGAATGTCTTGGTCGCTCAGCGTTTCGCTGGCATCCAGCAACACAACCGCGACATCAGCCTTATCGAGGGCCGATTTGGTACGCAAGGTTGCATAGTATTCGTGGCCTGAAGACTGACGCGACTTACGGCGAATACCTGCAGTGTCGACGAAAATCCATTCCTGGCCACCCAACTCAATGAGTTCGTCAACTGGGTCAACTGTGGTTCCCGCAACACTGTCGACAACCGAACGTGAGTCGCCAGCTAACGCATTGAGCAAACTGGACTTGCCCACATTTGGCTTACCTAACAACGCAATGCGCTTGGGTCCGCGGGCTCGCGCTATTCCGGTGCCATCTTCTGGGAAAGAATTAACAATCACATCAAGTAAGTCACCGCTGCCACGGCCATGAAGCGCCGACACAGGGAAAGGCTCTCCGAGTCCGAGTGACCATAGATTCGCTACTTCAGGTTCAACACGTGCATCGTCAACCTTGTTGGCAACCAAAATGACAGGCACTTTCGCTTGGCGCAGAATTCTTACAATTGCCGCATCTGCATCTGTGGCACCGATAGTGGCATCAACGACAAATAACACAACGTCACTTGATGTCATTGCATATTTTGCTTGTGCAGATACCTGGGCGGACATGCCCTTTGCATCTTGTTCCCAGCCACCAGTGTCAACGACAACGAAAGGTATTCCATTCCATTCCGCTTCATAACGAATGCGGTCACGAGTGACGCCAGGAGTATCTTCAACCACTGCTTCTCGTCGGCCAATAATTCGATTAACAAACGTAGATTTGCCAACATTTGGGCGACCAACAACAGCAACAACGGGAACCTTTGTTTGTTCATCAAAGTCTTCTTCGCCGATGATCTCTTCAAGTCCAAGTTGGTCGATCAGGCGTTGATAATCTTCATCGCTGAGCTCTGAGATATCTTCCGGTAAGTCAACAGAATCATCGTCAAATTCCAGCGCATTTCCAGCGATGTCATAAATTTCGGTTGGTTGATCGTCAGACATTATTGCTCGCTAACGACACGATGTGACTGATGACTTCATCAAGGGACATGTGCGTTGTGTCTACCTCAATTGCACCATCGGCTATTTCAAGCGGTGATGCAACGCGAGTTGAATCTGCTTGATCGCGATTCAATAATTGTTCCTTTGTCGCGTCGACGCTTGCGCCACTTTCTGCGGCACGACGCAAAGCCCGAGCTTGGGCATCAGCAGTAAGGAAAATTTTCACATTTGCATGAGGAAGGACAACTCCGCCGATGTCACGACCTTCAACGACTATCCCATGTTGCGAACCAGCAGCAATCGCGCGCTGCAAATCAACCATTTGGTGACGAACTTCAGGCACAGCACTCACAATGCTGACACCGCGTGTGACGTTGTCACCTCGGATTGGTTCGCTCACGTCAATGCCATCGACCGTAATTCCAGGATTTGCCGGATCAGTACTAGGGACCACATCTGCCTGCGAAATCAGCGCGATGATCGCGTCTGAATCATTCACATCGACGCCGCGATTTTGCACCAGCCAGGTCAATGCCCGATACATGGAGCCCGTATCCAGATAATTCAAGCCCAAGGACCTGGCAACACCTTTGGAAACTGATGACTTCCCTGAACCACTTGGACCATCGATTGCGACGATCAGTGGAGTGGACATGCCCTAATTCTAGCCGTCAGCGAACGACCACAAACCCCGCCGAATCGAGGGCCTCGACTAGCTTTGCTTCGGACTGCAGCGCTACTGCAAGTTCAACTAACCCCGTCATTCGACCCAGCGAGTGATCGATGCGAACGTCTTCGAGATTGACATTGGCTGCTGCCGCAACAGCAAACAATCGCGCCAGTTCGCCTGGCTTGTCATCGAGTCGAATCATCACAGCACCTACCGCAACGTGTCCTGGACCGCCGTGCTTACCAGGAAGTCGGTCACGACCGGCATTGCCCTGAACCAAGACCTCGCGTATGAAATCTTCATCTCCATCAAGGAGCGCCTGCGCCACACTATTTAACCGTTGTGCAATCAATGTCACTTGTGAAGCCACCTGCAATGCATTGCCCGACAAAATCTGACTCCACAATTCGGGATCTGAGGACGCAATCCGAGTTGTGTCACGAAGACCTTGACCCGCTAGTTCCACATCAGCCGCATCCGCTTGGCGCAACTGTCCTGCTAACACCGATGACACAATTTGCGGTGTATGGGATACCAACGCAACAGCACGATCATGATCAGACAAGGTGCGCTCCATCGGGACCGCTCCTAGTGACAGCGCAAGATTGCGAACAGATTCTAACGCCGCAGGGCTTGAGAATTGAGTGGCAGAAATAACCCACGGACGATCCACAAATAATTCCCCCAGTGCTGCCGCCGGGCCTTTGACTTCGCGACCAGCCATCGGATGACTTCCGACTAGCCGCGCTTGGTCACTTGTCGATAGCTCACGGAGTTGACTAAAGATTGAACCTTTTACACTGCTGACATCAGTAATCACCGCGTGAGGCTGACGAGGAAGAAGGTCTTTAATCAGCGCAGACACTACAGCAGGTGGTGTTGCGATGATGACAACGTCCACTAACTCCAGACCATCCCAGCGCGAAGCACCACTCTTCGTTACAGCGATTTCCAACACGTCGGTATCTGTGTCAGTCAGCAAGACATGCAAACCATGTGACACTAAGCGCTGAGCGATAGATGTACCGATAAGACCCGTTCCTACAACCAGGAAGGATTGATCATTCGACATGACAACTCCTACTGAGCAATATCTTGTCGAAGCGCCTGAGCGCCTCGTAAGTAAATGTGTTTCATGTCTGATCGCGGCAAATCTGAATTTACGTGAACCATGACACGAATCACTCGAGCCATTGCACCAGCCACATCGATTTCCTGGGCACAAATTAATGGCACATCGGGCGCGACAATGGTTCGAGCAGAGGCAGCAGGAAACGCAGAATGCAAATCTGGTGTAGCAGTGAAAAAGACACTCACCAAGTCATCGTTAGTCAATGAATTCTTATCCAAAATCTCTTGCATTAACTCAACAACCGCATCGGTCATTTCGGCTACATCATCCTGAGTTAAGCAGGTAGCTCCTCGAATTGCTCGTACAGTCATTCTTGAAGTCTAGAGCCCTACGGCAAGATACAACTTGCCCAACTCGGCGTTCGCTATTTGGCGAAGCTGGCCGGACTTCAGTTGCGCGAGCTTCACAGGTCCCACTTGGACGCGGACTAGATCTAGCACTGGGTACCCGAGGGCATCAAAGAGTCGCCTAACAATTCGGTTTCTGCCCTCGTGAATCTCGAGCTCAAGCACCGTCACCGCTTTGGACTGATCAATGATGCGGCATCGCGTGACCTCGACTGGGCGATCCTCAATCATGACCCCTGCCAGCACATCTCGGAGCGCATTTTTATCAAAGTTGCCCGAAACTTTTGCTACATACGTTTTAGAGATTCCATAAGACGGGTGTCCAAGCCGCTGTGCCAGTTCACCGTCGTTGGTGAGCAACAACAAGCCTTCGGTATCACTATCAAGTCGCCCAACGTGAAACAAGCGTTCTTCGATATTGGTTACAAAATCCCCCACGCATTGTTGGCCATGCGGGTCAGACATTGCAGTGATAACGCCCTTGGGTTTATTGAAAGCAAAAACGACTTTTCCACTTGCTTGCGCGATTCGAACCCCATCAATGTGAATGATGCTCACTTCTGGATCAACGCGACTTCCTAATTCGTCAACAATCACACCGTCAACGGTGACTCGTCCAGAAGATATAAACTCCTCGCACTTGCGACGAGAGCCCAGTCCAGCTTCCGCAAGTACTTTTTGAAGTCGCACTTCAGGCATTAGGACACTGTCAGATCAAGAACTTCTTCAACATTGTCAGGCATTGGTAAATGCTCAGCAATTGGCGGAAGTTCAGTTAATTCACGCAGCCCAAGTCGCTCTAAGAAATACGGTGTGGTTCGCAAGAACAAAGCACCGGTTTCATGGTCATGACCCAACTCTTCAATCAATCCGCGAGTAACGAGCGTTCGTACAACACTGTCGACATTGACACCGCGAATCGCTGCGATGCGAGAGCGGGTAACGGGTTGACGATAAGCAACTACCGCGAGAGTCTCAAGAGCGGCTTGCGACAGCCGAGCATGCTGCCCATCGAGAACAAAACGTTCTACAATTCCAGAACAGTTATCACGAGTCCAAAAGCGCCATCCGCCACCGAATTCGCGTAAATCAAATCCCCGACCTTGAATGGCATACTCTTGCGCCAAGTCATGCAGCGTGGTGAGCACATCGTCCTCAGGCATGCGGGTCAAGGTTGCCAAGGTTGCAGTTGGTGTTGGTTCATCGGCAACTAGTAGCAATGCCTCAAGCGCAGCACGTAACGATGGAGCACCCAGTCCAACTTCAGGCTCTTCCGTAGTAACTGATTCGATTTCTTCGAAATCTGTTTGGCTCTCAGTCATGTCATTCATCCTCCGTGACTACTGTCTCGCGAAAATCTTGTACCTCTGTCGTATCAAACTCGTCAATCTCGCGTGATAACTCGACACGGTCATCGCCTACCCAGCGAACATAGAGTTCACCTAGCGGTATTGGTTGGTCAAACATCACAACACCGTCACGATAAATTTCAAGTAGCGCCAAGAAGCGAGCAACGACCAGCAACGTGGTGTCACAATCGCGAGTCAGCTGACTAAATGTTGTATTTCCCAGTCGTCGCAGGCGATCAACGATGATTGCTGCTTGTTCTCGCACCGATACACGTGCCGCGTGAATGTGAGCAATGGAAATAACTTCAGGCAATTTGGGCTCTAAGGCGCGAGCGGCCAAGTTTGCAAAATCATCAGGACCAAAATTGAAAACAACCTCAGGCAGCAGTTTGGTGTACCTATCGTCCAGACCCACAGTGCGAGGGTGCATGCGGCCGGCTGTTTCTAGGCGATGCTTAAAATCCTCTGACATTTTTTTGAAGGCTCGATATTGCAGCAAGCGTGCCAAGAGTAAATCTCGCGCTTCTAGGATTGCAATGTCTTCTTCGTCTTCAACTTCCCCACCTGGTAGCAAGCGTGCTGCCTTCAGGTCAAGCAATGTTGCGGCGATTACTAAAAACTCTGTAGCTTCATCAAGCGACCACGTATCGCCGGCCTGCTTGATGTATCCCAAGAAGTCGTCAGTCACCTGATGCAATGCAAGCGCTGTGACATCGAGTCGATGCTTTGCAATTAACGAAAGCAGGACATCAAATGGTCCTGAGTACTCGTCCAACTGGACGATAAACGATTCTGACATTTCCCCCGGCATCGCGGTGTCAGGCACGACGGGTGCCGGGGCGTTCATCAGTACGTAACCGAGCCTTGCTTATTCAGTCGCTCGACTAGTTCCCATGCAAGATTGCGATATGCAATCGCTCCTGATGAATTTGGAGCCTGTTCCACAATTGAAACTCCAGCTTTGGTTGTCTCTGGGAATTTCACGGTTCGGCTAATCGTGGAATGGAATACCGCATCACCAAACAAATCAAAAACCGCAGTGATGGTTTCACGAGTATGCAGAGTACGAGAATCAACCATCGTGGGAAGCACACCATCAATAGTGAGCTTGTTGTTGAGGCGTTCTTGAACCTTCACAATTGTTTGGCGCAACATTTCAACACCGCGTAATGCGAAGAACTCACACTCCATTGGAATGATGACGCCATCCGAAGAAGTCAGTGAGTTAACAGTGAGCAAGCCAAGCGAAGGTTGGCAATCAATCAAAATGAAATCGTAGTTGGCCTTCACTGATTCAAGTGCGCGATCCAACGCGTACTCGCGTGCCACTTCTCCTGCCAGACGAAGTTCCGCTGCGCTGAGATGAATATTTGCAGGAAGCAAATCCAGACCCGCAACTGACGTTGACATAACAACTTTTGATGCTGGCATTGCAGTGGCATCCATCAACATGTCATAAATCGTTGGGCGACCAACTAACTCGTCATCACGAACACCAAGACCAATCGACAATGAACCTTGCGGATCCATATCAACCAACAAAACTTTGCGCCCTGCTTCAGCCAGAGCCGCACCTAAGTTAATGGTGGACGTTGTTTTTCCAACACCACCTTTTTGATTACACATGGAAATGACATAGGCAGGTCCGTGTGTTGCCTTAGGGGCAGGCTTTGGGAATTTAGGAATTGGACGCCCGGTGATTCCAAGAGGGACAGTCGGATCGTCGCTTGCGATTGTCGTGACCGAAGCTCGGGCTGGCTCGGCAGCAAAATGGTCGGCCTCAAAGGGCTGGCTAGTCACGTGTTGATCCTGTGGCAATGGAACGGTCATATCAATAGTCCTTCCGGCTGGTAGTCGCCGGGGAAGACACGACCAATTTTAGGATACGCCCGCGCTGATGCAGATTCGGGTACCACAATGCCGAGTGTCCTACCGCGCCCGAGGGTGACTCGTGGCATAAACCTCGCGAAGTTGTTCAACAGTGACCATGGTGTACACCTGGGTCGTCGTCACTGAGGCGTGTCCAAGAAGCTCTTGCACCACTCGCACATCTGCCCCATTTTCGAGCAAATGCGTGGCAAAAGAGTGTCGTAACGTGTGCGGTGAGACCTTTCCTTCAAGGCCCGCGCGGCGAGCAACATCCTGCAAAATTGCCCAGGCGCTCTGCCGCGACAACCTGCCACCACGCGCATTAAGAAAAACGATAGGCGTGCCTTTTCCTCCTGCTGCAAGCAACGGCCGCGATCTGATTAAGTAAGCGTCCAAGGCTCCTATGGCTTTACGACCCAGTGGCACAATGCGTTCTTTGTCGCCTTTACCTCGAAGTCGCAAAACTGGGTGATCCGTATGCATTGATTGCAGGTCGTCCACCACTAAGTCCATCAGCTCAGAGATGCGTGCACCGGTTCCATAGAGCAATTCGACCAAGGCACGGTCGCGCAGTTCAAGTGGGCCTAAGTCAGCATCGCTGTCGGCGCCAACCGCGTTGAGCATCAATTCAACGTGTGCGAATGACAGTGCCTTCGGCAATCGTTTCGCAGGAGTTGGCGGTCTCACACTGCGGGCGACATCGCTTGTTGCCACTCCTTCACGTGCCAAGAAGGCATGCAGACCACGCACTGCGATGACTGTGCGCGATGCGGATGACGAGGCAAGCGGTTCATGATCAGAATCGCCCGTTTGTAAGGCAACGAGAAAATTGGAAATCACAATAGAAGTGACATCTCGAGGATCATCACAACCATGGTCATGGCAGTACCGTACGTAGCGACTTAAATCTCGCCGGTACGCAGCTAAAGAGTTTTTCGCAAGTCCACGTTCGACAACGAGGTGATCGAGGTAAGCCTCAACATGTCGTTCGAAGAGCGTGGGCACGCCCTAAGACTAAGCCAGTGCGTCTGCTAGTGGCAGTAACTCGTACCCGAAAGCTTCGGCAACTGCGGCATAGACAACTTTGCCATCGTGGGTATTAAGACCCAAACCAAGTGCCTTGTCATCCTGGCAAGCCTTCTTCCAACCCTTGTTCGCTAACGCAACTGCATAAGGCAGCGTCACATTTGTTAATGCGTACGTTGAAGTATTCGGAACAGCGCCTGGCATGTTTGCAACACAGTAAAAGACTGAATTGTGCACGGTGTACGTCGGGTCTGCGTGAGTCGTCGCGTGTGAGTCCTCAAAACATCCACCCTGATCGATTGCGATATCCACAAGAACGGACCCAGGCTTCATTTTCGCGACTAATGCGTTCGAGACCAAGGTCGGAGCCTTTGCGCCAGGAATTAAGACCGCACCAATCACTAAATCTGCCGCCATGCATTCCTGTTCAATGGCAAATACGTTTGATGCACGAGTCTTAATGCGTCCTTGATAGATCATGTCAATCTGGCGTAGGCGTGGAATATTCAAATCCAAAATTGTGACATCTGCTCCCATACCCACAGCGATCTGTGCCGCATGAAGACCAGATACGCCACCACCGAGTACTACAACTTTTGCCGAAGGAACTCCAGGTACGCCACCTAAAAGAACGCCGCGACCACCATTGGCTCGCATTAATGAGTAAGCCCCCACTTGTGGTGCAAGGCGACCAGCAACTTCAGACATCGGTGCAAGAAGTGGCAACGAACGATCAGCAAGTTCTACTGTTTCATAAGCAACACCTGTGACTCCTGCCTTGAGCAGTGCATCGGTGCACTTCTGCTCAGCAGCAAGATGTAGATAGGTGAAAAGTAGTTGACCTTTTCGCATCCGGTCATATTCGGCTGCGATTGGTTCTTTCACTTTCATAATCATGTCGCCGGTTGACCACACGGCATCTGCTGTGGGCAGGATCGTTGCGCCAGCTGACGCATACTCCTCGTTGGAAATTGAAGAACCTAAGCCTGCATCCTGCTCGACGAATACTTCATGGCCGTTACGGACGAGTTCGAGAACACCTGCGGGAGTAATCGCGACGCGGTATTCATGATTCTTGATTTCCTTCGGGACACCGATTTTCATCGAGGTTGCCTTTCGCACAATGTGAGCCTCATTGCTCACCCTCAATTACGGTAGTGCTTGGGTTGCCGAACTCAAAAATCAGGGCTCGTATTCAAGAGATCGGGCCTGTAACGAACGACATCTGGTTTCTTACGGCGTATAGATTCGGTTGGAATCCAGCAATGCCCGACGGGCTGGCCAATCCGCATCCGCTGAACGCAGGGAGCCTGGATCTGCCAAAGCAGTCAGCAGGGCGAAAGTACCTGTCACGAGAAGCACATTCGTTACGGAACCCGCTTGAATCGCAGCAAGAATTTCAGTCACAGGAACCCATTCGACGGGCATGTCTTTTTCTTCGTCCTGTTGTGCTGGGCGCCCGGCACTATGAAGAGTGAGGCCTTGTGCCAAGAAACACCGTATTAACTCAGTTGAGCCGCCCGGGGTGTTGGCAAAATCAACCAGCACATTCCACGTCGATGCCACGTAACCAGTCTCTTCAAGTAATTCACGCTTGGCGGCATCAAGGGCTGATTCGTCTGCAACATCAAGTAGCCCTGCTGGCGGCTCCCACATGGTTTTGCCCATTGGGTGACGGTATTGGTTAACCAGCAACACATCGGCACGTTCATTGATTGCGATGATGCCAACTGCGCCAGGATGCACTACGTAGTAACGAGTGATTGCAGTCCCATCGAAGATTGCCACGTCGCGACGCACGTTCCACACGCGCCCGAGGAACACATCAGTACTCGACTCAACAACTAGGTCTCGAGTTTCATCGCTAATCATGCGTGACGGGCAATAGCTGCTTCAATAAGGCCACGGAACAATGGATGCGCGCGAGTGGGTCGCGACCTAAGTTCTGGATGCGCCTGCGTGGCGATGTAATACGGATGCACATCAACAGGAAGCTCAACGAATTCCACAAGGTGCCCGTCTGGTGAGGTGCCTGAGAAAACGAGCCCCGCGCTTTCAAGCGACGTGCGGTAGTCGTTATTCACTTCGTAACGATGACGATGGCGTTCTTCAATCAACGATGATCCGTACACCCGCTGCGCAGTTGAATTGTCTTTCAACGCCGCAGGGTAGAGCCCTAAGCGCATCGTGCCGCCCATTTCACGTTTGCCAGATACCACATCGATTTGATCGGCCATCGTCGAAATCACAGGGTTCGAGGTATCTTCATCAAACTCTGCGGAGTTGGCATCAGCCAGTCCCAATATTGTTCGCGAATACTCAATCACCATGCACTGCAAACCTAAACACAAACCCAGAGTTGGAATTTTGTTCTCGCGAGCAAATCGCAAAGCACCAAGTTTGCCTTCGATCCCTCGCACTCCAAAACCACCAGGCACGCACACTGCGTCCACGTCACCCAGTGCTTCTTGCGCACCAGCAGGAGTGGCACAGTCATCCGATGCAACCCAGCGAATATGTACTCTTGCGTTGTTTGCAAAACCACCAGCACGCAGTGCTTCTGTGACGGAAAGGTAGGCATCCGGTAAGTCGATGTACTTGCCCACTAGCGCCACAGTGACTTCATGCTCGGGATGATGAACCCGTTTTAGCAACTCGTCCCACGCAGTCCAATCGACGTCGCGGAACGGTAAACCTAACCGTCGAACAACATAAGCATCTAAGCCCTCGGCATGCAAAACTTTTGGAATGTCATAGATGCTTG
The DNA here is from genome assembly GCA_037131045.1 of Actinomycetes bacterium. GTDB lineage: Bacteria > Actinomycetota > Actinomycetes > S36-B12 > UBA5976 > UBA5976. The sequence goes on along the minus strand of JBAXRV010000015.1, from coordinate 6,934 downwards.
GAGCATCGACTGCAGAAACAACTGCTTCCTCTTCGACGTCACACATTAATGAAATCTTGCGCTTAATCCCGGGTGGGACTTCACGATCAGCACGCAAAACAATCGCATCGGGCTGAATACCGATACTGCGCAAGGCGGCTACTGAGTGTTGGGTTGGTTTTGTTTTCAGCTCGCCACTAGGCCCGATGTATGGCAACAATGACACGTGCAAATAGAAAACGTTGTCACGACCCACTTCATGACGCACTTGGCGAACTGCCTCCAGAAATGGCAGTGATTCGATGTCGCCTACAGTGCCACCTACTTCTGTGATCACCACGTCGACATCGTCAGCACCCATAGCAAGAATGCGAGACTTAATTTCGTTTGTGATGTGAGGAATCACTTGCACCGTGTCGCCGAGATATTCACCACGACGCTCTTTAGCAATCACAGTGGAGTACACCTGGCCCGTGGTGACATTGGCAGAGCCATGCAAATCCCGATCTAAGAACCGCTCGTAATGCCCAATATCAAGATCGGTTTCTGCGCCGTCATTGGTGACAAATACTTCACCATGTTGAAACGGATTCATTGTGCCCGGATCAACGTTGAGATACGGATCAAGTTTTTGCATTGTGACTCGAAGACCCCGCGCCGTCAGGAGATTTCCTAAACTTGAGGCGGTAAGGCCTTTGCCTAACGAAGAGGCAACGCCACCCGTGACGAAAATATGTTTCTGATTACCCACGGAAGTCCAGACTATCCTGCAAGCAGTCAATGGTGCATCACCGACCCCAACGCGCGTGGCGTCTAGAAACGTGACGCTAGGTCAGACCGTCTTTGAACGTCTCAGCCACTGCCAATAGTTCCTCAGCAAGCTGAGTGCCGGCCTGCGAACTCGTCAACCCAGCCAACATGCGGGAAATTTCTGTGACCCGTTGAGCGCCAGTGACTTCGCTGATTGAAGACGAATGAACCTGGTCATCAGATTCTCGAGAAACGACCAAGTGTTTGTCTCCGAAGGCTGCAACTTGCGGCAAATGTGTGACGACAACGACTTGTGCAGTTTTCGCTAAGTTCGCTAATCGCTTCCCGACCTCAACCGCGGCGGCGCCGCCGACACCCGCATCAACTTCATCAAACACAAATGTCCCAATGGGATCAGCTGAGGCCAGAACCACTTCAACTGCCAACATAATTCGGCTAAGTTCACCGCCCGATGCACCCTTGGCAATAGACACAAGTGGCGAATCGGGACGGCTCACAAGACCTAGCGAGATGTCATCAGCGCCAAATGGACCAAGTTGAGTCTGTTCAAGTGAAAACTCCACACGAGCGCCGGGCATTGCCAAACTGGCAAGTTCTTGGCTCACCAGTTGAGAAAAATGGTGAGCTGCTTTCGTGCGAGCCTGGGTTAATTCGGCAGCTTTTGCTTGGGCATCGTCCATCACAGCAGAAAGTTCTTCTCGCAAATCGTTTATCGCTTCATCCCCACCCGAAAGTTGGGCTAGGCGTGGTTGATTTGTTGTGACCCACTCAATGAAATCTTCCAGCGAATCGAAGTCCCTAGACGCTTTGCGCAATGCGGCTCGGCGAGATTCGACATATTCGAGTCGAGCAGGGGACGCATCGATTGCATCAACATAGGCAGAAACATCAGCTGCTACGTCAGCAGCAACTACTTCGAGTTCCTTGACTCGGGCAACAAGTTGAGTGAGCGCCGGGTCAAACACTTGTTCGCGCTCGAGTGCCTTTCGTGCCTGAGTAAGGAGCGAAAGGACATGGAGCTGGTCACTCTCGTCCCCCTCCAGAGCGGCAGAAGCAGCTGACGATGCCGCATAAAGCACTTCGCTATTTCCCAGCCGAGCAGCTTCATCATCGAGTTGGTCTAGTTCCCGCACCTGTGGCTTCAACTTGTCAAAAACGGCAATGTGCTTCGTAAGTTTTTCAAGTTCACGGGCGCGCGCAGACTCGTCAAGTGTTAAATCCGAAATCTCTTGACGAAGTTGCTGAGCTCTGGCCCACAACTCTTGGTACTCCCGTAACACGTGCAGCACAGGAGTGGATCCAAACCGATCCAAAATGACTCGCTGCTGACTGGCCTTAGTTAATCTGAGCTGTTCACTCTGGCCATGCACGGCGACAAGTTGCTCGCCCATGTCGCTGACAACCCCGCTGGGAACCGATACACCACCGACAAACGAACGGCTACGGCCTCCAACATTAATGTGCCGGCTAATGATCGCAACATTTCCATCATCAAGTTGCGCACCGAGTTCAGTTGCTTGAGCAACAAGTGCCTGCGTTAATACTGCATCGACTTCGACAACGGCTTGCTCTTGTCCGGTACTGACAAGAGTCGGATCTGCCTTCGCTCCGAACACAGCATTGAGACTGCGAAACACCATGGTCTTGCCAGCCCCGGTCTCACCGGTGAGAACTGTGAGTCCTGGTGAAAGGTCAAGCGTGGCATCGCGAATGACACCAAGATTCTTTATGCGAACTTGTTCGATCACGCGGGTGCCCTACTGATTTCGCCAGCCACGAACTGGCAATTCAAATTTTGCTACAAGCCTGGCAGTAAACGTTGTTGCATGAACACGAGCAAATTTAACGGGCTGGGAATTGCGCACTACTCGCACTTGACCACCGGTAGCAACATCGCAGTTACGGCGACCATCGCATGACACGATGACTGGCCCCGATGTGACGGAAATATCGATAACAGATTTCGGAGACACCACAAGCGAACGGGCAAAAAGAGCATGCGCACTAATAGGCACGACGAGAAACGCATCGACCTGCGGCCACACAACTGGTCCACCCGCGCTGAACGCGTATGCCGTTGAACCAGTTGGAGTTGAACACAACACACCGTCACATGACCACTGCGACAATGGTTCATCATCAATGCTCACTAATACATTCGCCATGCGTTCACGTTGGTGCTTTTCAATAGCCACTTCATTAAGTGCCCACGATTCCCACGCCCGGCCATCGGCATCAGTCACCGCAACGTGAAGTGCCGTGCGTTCTTCAACAACTAGCCGACCGTCAATCACAGCGGAAATAACATCATCGATTTCTTCTGGCTCAGCCTCGGCCAAGAAACCCACGTGACCGAGATTCACACCCAGAACGGGCACATCATGTGGTCGAGCAATCTCGATTGCCCGAAGTATTGTCCCGTCTCCGCCAAAAACAATGACAAGTTCACAGCCAGCGCTATCATCGGCTGCACTGACTCCAGGTATGTCCAATAGTGCTGAGTCATCATCAGCGCATAAAACAGAAATGCCGTGAGACATCAGTCCCGAAGCTACCGCTCGAGAAACTTCTATTGCGCTTTCGCGTCCAGCATGGACAACAAAAAGTACTTTTCGACTCATGCCGGTCCTTCCTGAATCGCACGCTCGATATCTTCTAGTAGTGGCTGGGCTGCACCAAAAGCCAACCACAAGAAATACTCAACATTTCCCGATGGACCAGGCAGCGGGCTAGCCACAACACCTCGAGTACCGAGACCTATCTCATAAGCCTTTATAGCGATCTTATTGACTGCATGTGCGCGTTGAATCGGCGAATCCACAACGCCGCCTGAACCCAGAAGTTCCTTGCCGACTTCAAATTGCGGTTTCACCATTAAAAGGGCAAACCCCTTCGGTTTCAAAACTAATTTCAGAGCAGGCAACACTGTCTCAAGTGAAATAAACGACAAATCAGCCACGATGAGGTCAACTGCCTCACCCAATGCTTCGGGGGTCAAATAACGCACATTCGTGCGATCCATCACGACCACGCGTTCGTCTTGGCTGACCTTCCAGGCAAGTTGCCCATAGCCCACATCGACGCAGAAAATTTTCTCGGCACCGCGTCGCAGCAACACATCGCTAAACCCGCCAGTGGACGCACCAGCATCGAGCACAGTGAGTCCAGTGACATCAATCTGGAATGAGTCCAGCGCACCGATTAATTTGTGCGCACCGCGCGAAACAAAATCATCAGTTGCTGATTCAGTTACCTTAATTGCGGCTGCCTCATCAACTTGAGTTGCAGATTTTGTGGCAACTAACCCATTGACCAATACGAAACCTGCGTCGATGAATGATTGAGCTTGTTCGCGACTACGTGCAAGGTGGCGTCGCACCAACTCAACATCAAGTCTGCGACGAGTCACTGGCCCGACAAGTCAGCTAACGTGTCGTGAAGTCTGCGTTGTACATCTTCAAAAACTGCAACGTGCTCTTCGACAGGTAGCGCAGCAAGATCAGTGAGTCTGCCTAACGCATCATCGACGCGTGGCTCACCGGTGATAGGCAGCGAAGTAAATGCCACACCAGGTGCTTCTGAATCTCGAGTAGAAGTATCACTAGCAGCGTCGAGGTCGTCATCGCCCGAGTCAAGTTCATTCGATTCCACGTACTCAGTCACGTGCTGCTCCTCATTGCTACTGTGGCAAGCCTAACTTGTGACCTCAGGAAGACGCACAGCAGTCGCGTTGAATCCGCGGCGAGCTAGTTCGTGAGTAGCCGTTCCTGGAGTCAGTTTTTCTTGCCATACCGCTACTGCACACAACCGAATTGCATTCAAAATGTCACCCGAACCAACAATGCTTTCGCCGTCTAGGCGCCATTGCTCGCAGGTAAGTTGCCCCGCAACAATGACCACGGCAGGTTGCACTTCATTGAGTGCCAGAGCGTCCCACCCTAAAAATGTTGGGCGCAAGGCAGGTGGAGCTAGAAATAGTTCACTGACAGTGGTCACCCCGGATAAAACAAGCAGACTGTCGATATTGATATGTGTAGCGCCAAGTATGTCGGTGTCGAGCCGGTCCCCGACCATCAACGCTCGTTTGGCCCCCGTGCGATTTACTGATGCCATCATCAGTGGAGTCTCGGGCTTACCAGCAACAACGTCAGGCGTACGGCCCAAAGTAGTGCTGAGCATCTGCACCATAGAGCCGTTTCCTGGAGCAACACCCCACTGCGTGGGAATCGTCGCATCCATATTTGTCGCCACCCACAATGCACCCGCACTAATCATGGCGCAAGCCTGGGCCAACATCCGCCATGGCATGTCGGGCCAGTAGCCCTGAATGAGGGCTGCAACATCCAAATCGAATTCTTGCGTTGGCACCAAACCAACAAGTTCAACTTCGTGCATCAAGTCTTTACTGCCCAAAACAAAAACACGTGAGCCAGGAGCGATGCGCTTAGCCAATTCAGCAGCACCAGCTTGAGCCGAGGTCACTACATCATCAGCTGTGGTCACAAGTCCAAGTGCATTGAGATGCTCTGAGACGGATTGAGAGGAACGCGATGCATTATTCGTGACATAGGTTAAGGCCACCGAATAGTTGCGCTGTACATCATTGATTGCAGGAACAACTCCCGCAACCGCATCGGTTCCGATGTAAATCACACCGTCAAGATCAAACAAAATGGCGTCATATGATTTGGCGAGAATATCGCTGGGTGTTTGGAGCGGATCCATACCTCAAGATTGCCGTGTTGCGCAGCTTCCTACAACTTGCGCAACGAACTCATTTCAACTTCAACACGTGAAGCCACTGATGCGCCAGCCTTCCAGAATCGGCGGCGCAATGCGCCTTCAATTTCAACAACGTCATCGATGTCCAGGCTATGGGCACGTTTTTGAATGGCAGGTTTAAAAGCAACCAAATCAATCGTGTCCACGGTCGTTCGTGTGGTGGGTTTTATGCGTGGAACAACGATGCGAAACCGGGTCAGGACATCATCACTTGGGAGAACAATATCTTCAGCCACGCTGGTCACTCGACCGACGAGAACAACATTGTTGACCCACTCTTGAAAATCCTTATTGGCCATCGGACACTTCCTTTCGCTAGGGCTACTAGTAAAAGGAAGTGACACGACGACGTCAGTTCGGCCACCTGCGCTGTGGACACCTTGGCGATGTCTACGAGTGCTTAGTCTTCGTCAGTAGTGTCGACGTACTCCGTGAGGTCATCTAGATCTTCGTAGATCGTGCCTTCAAGTTGAGCAATTCGTTCGTCAGCATCGGTGATGGATTCCGCATCTACGGCAGCAGCACGATGGAACCATTCAATAGCTTCTTCGTTGTGGCCCATGTTCGCGAGCACATCGGCATACGCATAGCGAATGCGACAGGCCCATGGTTCAGCTGACGTTGTTGTCAGCTCAGGACATTGCAACGTTGCCAACGCGGCATCCCATTGACCAAGATCTGCCCGAGCACCTGATGCCACAATGCGCATTTCTACACGTGAGGCTTTATCCAACGTTGCAACCAGAGGATCGCCTGCCATCTGTATCGCCTTTGTTGGACGACCAAGTGCTCGCTCACAATCAGCCATCAACGGCCAATACTCTTTGATACCGCGCATGCGACGGGCGGCACGAAACTCAAGAAGTGCTTCTGCAAAATGGCCGGCGTGGTAGGCCGCCTCTGCAGCAGCTTCGCGAACGATTCCGACACGAGAGGCCTTATTAAGTGCGGCCTTTGCATGCTGCCAGGCCAATTCTGGATCAATGTCTATTGCTTCACCAGAAGCAACCAGATGTCGAGCAACACGTAAAGCCAAACCATCGGGCAAGGTACGAAGTTCGTTCTTCACAGCACGAGGAAGTTCCTGGCCAGTGATGTGATCAGGGATGATCGGATCTTGCACATTGACGCGCTTTTCTCCACGCGGGGCACGAGGCGCACGATCATCGCGATCTGAGAACCGACCGTTTGTCTGCGCACGTCCACCACGTGCATCGCGATCTGGACGTGCACCACGACGGTCATCACTTGCTTTCGGACGATCATCGCGCGACCACTCACGACGTGGGCGATCTTCACGAGCTGGTCTATCACTTGACGGACGATCACTCGAAGGACGCGACGGACGATCTGATCTATCGCTATACGGACGGTCACTACGTGGACGATCAGATGACGGACG
>JBAXRV010000014.1:0-35649 GCA_037131045.1 Actinomycetes bacterium | reverse complement strand
GGTAAGTAGTTGCACATCATTAAGCGTGTTCTACTAGTCCTGGCTTTATTGCCGGTACTGGGTGCGGCTGCCTGCACCCCGGCCATGCCGCCGGAGTTGGTAGCACAACTTGCTGATTCAACTATCAATTGTGGTTCGGCCGGGATTGCTGTTCACGCGTCGGGAGATACCAACAATGTGGTGAACCAATGGGGTTCCGACTACAGCAACACATGTGCTGGTGCGACAGTCACGGTCACGGATCAACCTGGAGTGGCCAACATTGAATTTACAGATTCAGCGACAGCGCCCTTAGTTTGTAATGCGTTTTTGAGTTTACCCGTTGCCATTGATGGTGCAGCGATTGCCACCACAGTTGGCGGCGTTGATGGAATCATCGTGGATGCACCATTGCTATCGAAAATTCTTAACGGTGCAATCACCACGTGGTCACACCCTGCGATTGCAGCGCTGAATCCCAACTTGACGCTGCCCAATGAAGCAATTTTATTGGATAAGTCAGTCTCAAAAGCGGTAGCAAACTCTATCGATTCATGGATGAAACATTTAGACCCGCAAAATTGGAAGGGAATTCCGAGCGACTTTACCGTCACCGACAATTTCGACACCGCCAATGTTGCGCCTGAATTGACGACCGAGGGCGGCATAGGCCTTGTGCCTTTTTCTTACGTGACGAGCGCTGGTTTGCAGTCGATGGCAGTTCAGGTATCGAAGGGACAAGATCCTGTGGCCACCAACTTGAATTCAATTTATGCTGGCTTGACGCAGCTGACGATGTCGGTTAGTAATCCACCGTTTCTTCCAATTCTTGACCCGAACAAGAAAGCTTTGCCAGCGGATGGCGCCACCACTGCTGATGCACCGTGGCAAGCATTATTTCCAATCTACGAACACCTGTGCACCGGGGGGAGTGAAACGGATATTCGTTCGTTTGCTCGCTATTCCATGCGAACTGATGCCCAAGGATTCCTGGCGACGTTTAATCTCTCAGCGCTGCCCCTTGATATTCGTGGAACTTTACTTGCCGTAGTGTCGCGTGGTCTGCCATCTCCGAGCATGATCGCAGTGCCATCGACCGAACCGTTAGCACCCGCATCAACAAACCCAGTCGTAATTCCAACGACGGAGCCATCCGTTATCCCGTCGGCAGATCCTTCGGTTGCTCCCTTACCGTCGGCAAGCCAGTAGGTTTCCAGAAGGTGACATTGGTCCTAAGGGTGACACGGGCTCGACTGAAGCCAGAGCCTGAGTAAGGACATGTTTTTAAGCTTGCAGGCCCATCACAGTGCGTCGCGTAATGTAACCATGCTGAAATTACGGTTCGTCGCGACTCGATGCAACTGGGGAAATAAGGTGCTGGCATTCATATTGTTCGCGTGACCAAGAAGCACAGCGCCATTGTTCATATACCGGCGAGCAAAATACATTTCTCGCGTCAACGAGATGTGCCCGGAGTCAGCAAGTGTCCCTGACCACATCATTAGTTTGGTGTAACCGAGCTCGCCAGCGACTTGCCGCACTCTGTGATTCCATGCCCCGTATGGGGGACGGAAATAAGGGCGGGCATCAACTCCGAAATAATCGGAAAGGTAATTGTGGCAATCCCAAATTTCACGACGTATTTGCGCGCTACTTAGTCGAGTGAGGTCGCGATGCATGTGCGTATGATTTCCGAGTTGGATCTGACCCGAATCTATGAGTGGTTGCATGAGCTCCTGATTAGCCTTCCATGCTGACATCCCCGAGTACACAAAAAAAGTTAGTCGCATGTTGTATTCGATACAGTGCTCCGTGTATTTACGGACCGCATCTGTACTGCAGCCATCGTCAACAGTCCACGCAAGTCTGCGGGTGCTACTTGGTGGCAATTTGTAAATTACGGATGCTCGCGAGTTCGGTGAAATAGGTAAAGTGGCATTTGCAGGATCCAGCAGCAGAGAAGGAAATGCCGCTGTTGCCGCGGCCACTCCAAGAAAGGCACGCCGATCCATCGATTTAGACCCTTTCACCAGAACTCAACTATTTCATGAACCTTAGCGCTGCGGGGGTCTAGTTACTCAAAAAAATTGAAGCGCCAAAGAATGTGATTTGGTAGATAGTCGCTTAGCATGACGATTTGTTGGATTTCTGATTGAGTCGTAAGTGATCGGTTGACTGCGTTCGACACTCGCCTTCGTGGCCCGACGGGTTTTGCCAGCATAGATTATTCGAAAGGGTAAGTGACATGAATCGCTCATGTGATGCGATCGTTATTGGTGCAGGTGTTATCGGTTCTTCTGTTGCTTATGAGCTAGCGAAGACAGGGCGAGACGTCATTGTCATAGATAAGGCAACTGGACCTGGCCAAGGTTCAACAAGTGCATCGAGCGCAGTGATTCGCTTCAACTATTCAACTCTAGATGCAGTGGCACTTGCGTGGGAGTCATTTCAAGGTTGGCTTAATTGGTCAGAACATCTCAATGCGACGGCCGACGAATCACTTATCACCGTGCACAACATCGGAGTAGCCATGATGGAAGTTCCAGTGATGAACATGGCGCTCACAGTTGAACTATTTGAACAACTGGGAATTCGCTATCGCGTGCTTGACGCACAGGGTCTTAAGGAACTCATTCCTAGTATTGACACTGGAAAGTACTGGCCCCCCAAACGAATCGACGACGATGCGTTCTGGAATGACGCGACTGAATCAATTCGTGCAATGTACACACCTGATGGCGGATATGTGAATGATCCGAAATTAGCCGCCGAGAATCTGGCCGCCGCTGCACAGCGGGTAGGTGTGCAATTCATTTATCGAGCAACGGTGCTTGAAGTGTCTACAAGCAACAGTCGCGTGACTGGAGTTGTCCTTGATTCCGGCGAGCGTATCCAGGCACCTGTGGTGGTCAATGTTGCAGGACCTTGGGCCAGCCACGTGAATACCTTGGCTGGGGTTGGAGAAGACTTCACAATTTCTTTGCGGCCAATGCGCCAAGAAGTTCATCATGCAGCTGCACCTGCAAATCTGAACAATCCACCAATTATTGGTGACCTCGACACAGGTGTGTACATCCGTCCGGAAACCGGCCACTCGTTGCTCATCGGGGGCACCGAGCCGGAATGTGATCCATTCCAATGGGTTGATGACCCCGACGTAGCCAATATGAATCGAACGCAAGAGTTATTCGAATCTCAAGTTACTCGCGCTGCTCGCCGACTTCCTGACTTACAGGTTCCGAGTACGGCAAGTGGTGTTGTAGGAATTTATGATGTGTCTTCGGATTGGTCACCGATTTACGACAAAACAAGTCTTGATGGGTTTTATCTTGCTGCAGGATCCAGTGGCAATCAGTTTAAGAATGCTCCAGGTGCTGGTCGTATCATGGCTCACTTGATTAATGAAGTGGAAGCTGGAGCGCCGCATGACGAAGAGCCCGTTCAATATGTGGGTCCATACACCGGCGTGACGATTAATCTGGCAACGTTTTCTCGTAAGCGGTCAGAAAACGAAAACTCCACCGGAACCGTGATGGGTTAACTCGTTAGAGGTCGATTCTGGTACCGATCGTGATGACGCGTTCAGCTGGAAGCCCGAAATACTGCACTGGCGACGTGGCATTGCGATGCAAAATGCTGAACAGCAATTCTGGCCAGTGACTCACGCGGTTGGCATCAGTGGCATGGAATTTTCGTTCCGAAAGATAGTACGTGGCGGAACGCTCCGCCTGGCCAAGGTGATTTGCCCGGAGAATTTCAGGCAATTTCACTTGCTCCATGTAGCCGACGGGAATCGTCATCTTGTGAACCCGAGGCAAAATCTTTTCCACGCTCACCACACCATCGCTGTATGGTGCCGGGATGGATCTCACAGTTACTACCAAAATTTCACTGGGCATGGAGTGCAACACTTCAGTTTGTGAAATCAGTGCGGCTGGCACTTGCTCGTTTGGACCTGCCAGATAAATTCCAATTCCAGGTACGCGATACAAACTTCCGTGTCCAATTTCCTCGTGAATGTCCGACCATGGAATGGCACGATCTGCCATGTAGTGATTCAGTGCCTGGTATCCCTTGCGCCACAAAAGCATAATTCCCAGAACGAATGATCCCAGGAGCACTGGTACCCATCCGCCCTTGAACAAGTTGGCGGAAGTCCCTGCAAGGAATGCCAGATCAACGATGAGGAACAAGGTTGTCAATGGGTACGTTCTTGACTTGGGCCACTTCCAGACTTCGGTGGCAACTTTGTGGAACGCGATTGTTGTCACCGACATTGTTCCCGCAATCGCCAAAACGTAGGCGTGTGCCAAAGCGGTCGAAGTCTTGAAGGTGATAACCAGAATGATGCTTGTTCCGCCCACTAACCAGTTAACAACAGGCACATAGATTTGACCCGAGTGCTCAACACTTGTGTGGCTCACGAAAAGGCGCGGGAAAAGCCCAAGCTGAATAGCTTGCTGGGACAGTGAGAACACCCCTGTAATCAAGGCCTGCGATGCGATAACGGTCGCAGCTGTTGCAAGCAACACCAGGAAAAAAGTGACCCCGGTATTTGTGGGCAGCGAGAAAAATGGATTCGATATCGCCTCGGGGTGTTCAGCCACTAGTGCGGCCTGCCCTAAGTAACACAACACCAACGATGGTCCGACCAGAATCCACCACGCCATGCGAATTGGACGAGCACCAAAGTGACCCATGTCCGCATACAACGCTTCAGCACCCGTGACACACAAAATGATTGATGAAAGCAAAATGACCGAGTGAAATCCATGATGATGGATGTATGCAATGGCGTAAGTAGGAGAAAGCGCTTTGATAACGTCTGGGTGCTCAAATAATCGGATTGCTCCGAGCACTGCAATGGTGCCAAACCATAGAACCATGATTGGTCCGAACACTTGACCGATACGATGCGTGCCTCGCCGTTGAACCGCGAACAGCAAAACCAGAATCACAACCGTAATTGGTACGGAACTGTGAGACAGCCCTTCGTTTACCAGGCTCAAACCTTCAGTAGCAGAAAGTACCGAAATTGCTGGAGTGAGAACGCCGTCTCCAAACAGCAGTGCAGTGCCGATCAGAACCAAAATCAGAAGTGCTGATTGCTTGCGATTTGTCGGATTCCGATAAACGGTTGGCAACAGTGACAGCAGGGCCAAGATGCCACCTTCGCCGTCGTTGTCTGCGCGCATCACAAACGATAAGTACTTAATAGACACGACAAGCATGAGAGACCAGAAAACCAGAGAAACAACTCCGAAAATATCAGGCAACGATGTGCCTGACTTTGCGAATGTTTCGTGGAGCGCATAAATCGGGCTGGTACCAATGTCGCCGAACACAACTCCAGTTGCACCAAGGACCAAACCCGCTGCTCCAGTGTTATGCGCAGTCTCGTGGCTTTCAGAAGTCATGAACTCTAGGCTAGCGAACACCAGAGCAGACTGTGAACGCATGCACTCGTGTGATCAACAGACACGATCAAGATCGCAAGTGCCTTTGGGGCTTTCGGGTTTGCCGAGCCTGATAGCGAGGCTTTTGTGACCACATGCCACCGCAAGTCAGGGATATCTGGATTTGAGTACATATTTATTGGCGTCTACATGTGGACATTGCCTGGAAGCTCCACATCGGCGCCACCAACCAGGGTTGGGCTCCACCCTGCAGCGCTGGGTGTGTGGCTACGGAAAGTTAACTCTATGTGGCTAAATGCCCAGATAATTGACCAGTTCTTGGATTTTTGTCAGATGTGAAGATAGATATTCGATGTTAGCCTTTCATCATGGTTGAGTTAGGTACTAGGCGCGTGAAGACGAGTTTTCGAACAAGTCTTGTGGCCATCTCAGTTATTGCCGGATCGCTAACGCCAGCAATGGCCGCACATGGTGCGTCGCCATCGTCCACGGGAAGCGAATCCCACATCCGGATGTACAACCACGAAATGCGTAATGGTCGCAGTATCACGACCACTCCAATTGAGGCATTCCCGATTTACAATGGCAAAGCTACAACTGGTGTTGCCGCGACGGCAAACATTAACTACCACGCCAACACTCCGGTGATGATCAACCCCAATGTTTACGTCATTTGGTACGGCACCTGGGCTGCAGACTCCTGCTCACAAACTGGGACCACCACTCCTGCTCTTACAAATACGTTTTTCAGTAACGTTGGCTCATCGGATTGGTACAAGGTCAACATGTCCTACTACCAAACTCTTAACTCGGTAACGAGTCACGTCACTGACTACGTCAATCTCAATGGTTGCTCTGTTGATACCGGTTCATTAGGGAAATCGCTTGATGGTGCAAATCCGCAGACATATGCGGTTGTGAACCACGCAATCGACTCTGGAATACTCCCTGCGGATAGCAATGGTTTATATTTCGTACTTACGTCGCCAGATGTAGCCGTAAGTGGTTTTGGAACTTCATTTTGTGGATACCACTCGTACAGTACAAATGCCTCGACAAGCGTGACTTACAAGTATTCATTCGTGGGTGACCCACAGAATTACTTGGGTGGTTGTTCTGGCCAATCCGCTTCGTCACCGAATGGGAATCCACGAGCTGACGCGATGCTCAGCGTTGTGGCACATGAACTTGTTGAAGCAGTTTCTGACCCTCTTTTGAATGCATGGTTTGATTCGGCTGGTAACGAAAATGCTGACAAGTGTGCGTGGTCATTTGCACCGAGCCAGACGGCAACGAACGGTTCGCTTTACAACATCATGGTTGGTGGTGCGCAGTTCTATATTCAACAGAATTGGAACGCAACAACCCAGAGTTGTGCCATCAGTTCCACGTCGGCGCAGGCACAGACTCTCACGCCAACGCCCACAGTAAGTGGCACTGCAGCGATTGGTCAGACTCTTAATGCGCACACTGGCACTTGGGATTCTGGCGTGTCAGTCGCAGTTCAATGGTGTCGCGGAAACATGCCAATTTCTGGTGCGACCAGTGCTACATATGTCGTTACAAACGCTGACGCAGGCTACGCACTTTCTGTTGTGGCAACTGGCAGTAGTGCTGGATATTTCTCGGCAGCACGTTCTAGTGCACCCACCTCGCAGGTCGCAATCAGTACTCAAACTCTGCAGCCCACTCCCACCGTGTCCGGGTCAGCAACTGGTGGCTCGACCTTGACGGCAGATCCTGGTATTTGGGATTCCGGCGTCACGTTGACTTACAGTTGGAACCGAAACGGATCATCAATTTCAGGTGCTACAGGTTTGACGTATCCAATTGCTACCGCTGATCTTGGTACCACACTGACATTTACAGTCACTAGTACTCGAGCCGGCTATTCAACCGTGCACAAGACCAGTGCACCGACATCCACTGTGGTTGCAGGAACACAACTTCTTACCCCAACCCCATCAATTAATGGCACACCGAAGGGTGGCAATTCACTAACTGCCACCGTCGGAGCTTGGGACTCTGGAGTAACACTGACCTACGCATGGAAGCGCAACGGTGTAAATATCACCGGGGCAACAGGTACTACGTATGCGATTGCTTCTGCAGATGTTGGTACCACGTTGACATTTAGTGTCACAGGCACCAAAGCAGGATTTACAACAGTGACGAAGACGAGTGCGGCGACCGTGGCCGTTACCGCTGGAACATTGACGCTCACACCAGTACCAACTATTACAGGTACCGTTCGAGGCGGAAGCACGTTAACCGGAGTAGTCGGTACCTGGGATACCGGAGTTACCCTGACATATGCATGGAAGCGCAACGGAACTGTGATCACGGGAGCAACGAAAACGACGTATGCGATTGTCACTGCCGACATTGGGTTGCCGCTTACTTTTAGTGTTACTGGAGCAAAGGCCGGGTTTACTTCGGTGACCCAAACAAGTGTGGCGACAGCCTCCGTTTTAGCGGGTGTTTGGACTAACACGCCGACTCCAACAATTACGGGAACCGCAAAGGGCGGATCAACGTTGACTGCTGTTCCTGGTACTTGGGATGCTGGCACAACGTTGACTTACCAGTGGTACCGCGGGGCTTCGGCAATCACGGGTGCCACGACAAGTAGCTATGTTATCGGGGCCGCGGCAGACATCGGTTCTACAATTTCCGTGAATGTGACTGGCGCAAAAGTTGGCTTCACGAGTGTTGTGAAGTCGAGTGCTCCAACCGCAGCAGTTGTTGTGGGAACCCAAGTACTTACACCGACACCAACAATTACAGGAACACTTACGGTGGGTAGCCGCCTGACAGCGACTCCAGGAACGTGGGATACCGGAGTGGTAATTACTTATCAATGGCTGAGCAATGGCAATCCAATCGCACTTGCAACCGCAAAGACTTTTACTCTGACTGCGCTGCAGCGCGGAACAGCTATTTCTGTTCAAGTAACCGGCACTAAGCCAGCTGTGACCACTGTGGTAAAAGTAAGCGCCGCCACAGCGCTAATTCCTTAGTGGCGGCGAGCGGGAGCTGATTTTTAGCCCCTCACCTTGGAACTCGGAGCATCGTGATATGGGGATTTCCCCACCTACTTAAAGGCCCTATTTTGCCGGACTTTGTCTTATAGATTTCGTCCCAGATTCACCGAATCCGCCTGTAACATTGAACGAGCAACGCCCTGAAGTCTGGTTGTACTTTGGTGTGTCGAACGGACCTGGTGGGGGTTTGACTTGCGATTTGGGGGAATACCAAATCAATGTCCAATTCCACAACTTGTCAACAGAGTGTTGTGAAATGACCCGTTCTTGTCGGTGCCGCGCCACAAGAATTAAAGGAAAGAGAACACTGTGTTGTTGTCCCGCATAATGAATTTGAATGCAACTCGCGACAAGTCGCGCTGGGTAATTGCGACAGGTGTCGCAGTGGCAATGTTTGCCGGCCAACTGGAGTTCGCCGGAGCTGCTCACGCGGATGTAGCTCCTACTTACACAGTCAATACTTGCCTAGACACATTTGCTGACGATGGCTTAACGTCTCTTCGTGAAGCAGTAAACGCAGCAAATATTGCAGCTGTACCCGATCAGGTGATTTCTTTTGACGCAGGCATTTCCTGTAACGGTACTGCCGATGCCACTGCGGTTGATGGCCACCCATTAGTACTCGATTCTTCAATTTTGATCACAGTCAATCGCCTGACAATTGACGGACTCGGAAAGACCACTGGAGCTCATCCGCATTACATGAACGACATTGTGCGCGGTTATAGCAATGCCACAAGTCCCGACGATGAATCCAACTGGTACGTTGATGAAACTAATTCGATTCTGTATCAAGAGGTGTACTACAGCGGTCCTCTATTTTTCGTCAATGGCTCCGATGCGGATTTCAACGTAACGTTCACAGGTTTGAAAATTGATGGCAATGGTGACAACTTCATGGGTCGTGCAATTGAGATTGCACCCCAAGCGGCTCCGAGCACAGCGGTACTGAATGTAACGAATACCGATATCGTCAACAACCGATTGGGAGTCGAAGATAGTTGCACTGATGCCTCAGGCGTGACACCACCGACCATTCCTGATTTCACTGGAATTGATGGTGAATATTCATACAACACGATTTGTGTTACTTATGTGGATGCGGATCGACTTCACGCCAGTGGTGCTGCAATTTTGGCGCAGAGCGTAGGTACCTCCGTACACCTCACGGATGCTTCTGTATCAAACAACTTTGCTAAGGGTTTGGGCGCGGCAATCGTTGCAGACCGTGTTACTGTCACAAACTCTTTGGTGTATCAAAACACAGCGTATTCAGATCCGAATCAAGCAATTGTTCGAGGTGGCGGTGCGATTCTGGCCCTAAACCAAGTGACGGTTACGGGTTCAGATGTAGTGGACAACAAAATCATTGATGGCTACGGCGGTGCAATCGCGGTAGCAGGAAAGTTCGACATCAGTAATTCAAATGTGCAGAATAACTCCGCCAATCCAGACACCACTTCGCCATCGCCACTGAATCAGGATCTGGCGCCACAAAGCATGCGAGTCGGATTCGGTGGAGCAATTTCTTCCAACATTTTCACTCCGGAGGCGGGCTGGGTTCGATTTGACGGCGAACACCTGCCAACAAGTGCCGCCCTCGAGTCTGATGATCCAGATGCTGAAATCTGGATCGCTGATCCAGATGGCGACATGAGTGATGGCACACCATTTATTGATCCAGAGTTGTTAGCCGCTAATGACGTGATTGATTCATCTACATTTGACAACAACGCTGCAACTAACGGTGACGGTGGCGCAGTCTATGGTGATGGCAATCTAGATGTCACTACTAGCGCAGAACCAACGACATCTTTCACTAATAACAATGCGAAAAACGGACATGGTGGTGCGCTCGCAATCCGCGCCGCGCTAAACGTCTCAGATGCTCAGTTTGCGACGAATAACGCAATAGGCACTGACGCGGATCATGGCGCTGGTGGCGCAATTCATGCATCAGGAACCACAAGCATTGTTCGCTCCACATTTTCAAGTAACACTTCGTATTTGGACGGTGGAGCAGTATTTTCCACTTACACAGCACCCTTGACAGTTTCGCAGTCACAATTCAATAGCAACACCTCAAGTATTAATGGTGGCGCGATTTCGGCAAATGACTCGTTGTCTGTTGAGAAGTCAACATTTGATGAAAATTCAGCTACTGGCAACGGTGGCGCATTCGCTGTCTATTCGTTCACCAACGCAGTAAACAACACGTTCTATAAGAACGTGTCTAACGGTCAAGGTGGAGCGGCCTATGTGTGGAATGACGGATCTGCAGCCCTCGATGCAACAATTGGCTCTGCAGGCTCCCACTTCGTCAATAACACTTTCCGTGGAAATACTGCCTTAGCGTCTGCTGGAGATTCGATTTTCAGCACCGGCGACACATCAAATGTGGGCACTAAAGTACTCATCGCTATTGCAAATATCTTTGCTGCTGATACCGATGGCGAAGGTGACCAGAGCCGAGTTCAATGTGCTTCGCAATTTAATGACGGTTGGAGTGCATACACCGACTGGCAGTTCAACATCGCAACCGATAATTCCTGTGGCGCCGCCGCCGCGACAATTGGTGCCGATCCAGGTCCAGCAGCTCCCAACTATCTTTCGACCAACGTGGTTGACACGGTGAATCATCTAACTTTGCTCGAACTCAGTCGGTACACGTCGCAGCCAGATAACAACGGATACGCGACAACCATCGCATTGGGCATCAGCTCATCGGCAGTGAATGTGTTCTTTAAGTTTGAGGACACTGACTTCTCTGCTTATCCTGAACAAAGTTCACTACCGTGGGTGCAGACCAGCGCCACCTTCACAGAAGCTGATCGTGACCTGTTTGTACCTACAGTTGATGAACGCGACACTGTGGGCAGTTCGGTAAGTCGCGATAGCAACTTGGCTGGTCCGCGTAACACTGGCCAGATTCCAGGTCTACAAAACTCAATGCCACAGCACGACGTCGGCGCCTACGAATTTACTTCGGGCACGCCAAAGGCTGAAACAAATGACGCAACAGTTCCTGTACGAAATACAACCGCAACTGTCAACGGTGTTGTTGACCCGTATCGTTTGATTTCAAGTGACGCCTCCTTCTATTACACAAAGGACCAGCCATCTCCAACTGATCTCGAGAATCGTTGTACCGATGCACTTGTATCAGGTTGGTCCAAGAAAGATGCTGCACAGAGTCCCGTGTATGGCTACTCGGATCAGAATGTGTCCGCAGACTTGACGAGCTTGGCAGAAGACACGACGTACTACTTCTGTGTGCACGTCACAACCGACTCAGGCAACATGTACGGATTTATCAAGCAGTTCAAGACCGAGCTATCGACTGCTGAGACCAATAGTGAAGCAGACAGTGTTCGAAATACGACAGCAACTGTCACTGGAGCGGTTAAGCCTTTCCGAACCCTTCCAACACCAGCGAATGCTGCTTTCTACTACACGAAGGTTGCGCCTTCTGATCTTGAGAGCCGTTGCTCCGACGAGTTAGTTGCAGGAGAGGATTGGCAAAATCAGTCTGTTTCTGAGACCACTTCCGTCTCAGGCGATTCAGAGCAGAGTGTGTCTGCTGATTTAACTGGCCTTGATGAAGATACGACGTACTACTTCTGCGTGTTTGTTACGACAGATGTCGGAAATAAGTACGGCCACATCGGATCATTCACAACCGGGCTGTCGAGCGTTGAGACAGATGCAGCATCGTCAGTGACTGACGCGAGCGCAACCTTGAATGGCACAATCAAGCCTTATCTACTCGAAGATGGAACGGCTTCGTTCTACTACACAACGACCGAACCAAGCCCTGAGGTTCTTGCCAGCCGTTGTTCAGACGAGCTCCTCGTGGGTGATTTAGAGCAGGCGATTGCTCCAACAGGTATTGGTTGGACTCAAATTGCTGCTGACCAAAGCCCGGTATCTGGGGACAGTGAGCTATCGATTTCTGCAGTGTTAACTCCCGTGGCTGCAAACACGCAGTATTGGTTCTGCGCTCAGTCACAGACCAATGTTGGAAATAAGTATGGTTTCATTCAGTCATTTTCGAATGCTAAGAGTGATGCAGTTGTACAGACTCGCGCTGCAACCAACATCAGGGATACCACTGCGACAATTCATGGTTGGATAACACCAAATAGTGGCGCGTCCGGTGACATGAAATTCCGTTATACGACCGATATTCCAGTTAACCCAAGTGATCCTTGTAACGATGCGGATGCGCCAGCGAATGCGGTTCAAGTAGACGCTATGGACGACAGCGCACCGGGCACTTCCACTGGTAGCGGAAGTTCGAAGATTTCAGTCCACGCTGATCTGTCAGACCTGGCAATTAACACAACATATTACTTCTGTGTTTATTTTGAAGCGTCTGGAATTCGTACGCCTGGTGGAAGTTTGACTTTCATTACGAATGCGTCTGCACCAGATGTGATCACAACGCCTGCGACTCTCGTTGGTAATCACAAGGCACGAATCAATGGGTCTGTTAATCCCCACACTGCCACGGTGTCGACCTTGGAGTTCCACTACAAGAGAAAAGATATCGAAAATCCGTTAGGTATTTCCACCTGCAATGAAGGCACTCCTGGAGTGAAGACCATCGTTGCGATCCCAGGCAAGGAAATTGTGTCCGGGGAAAATGGTATTAGTCTCGAGTTTGCTGAACTCACAGGTTTAATGCCAGGTGAAACCTACGAGTACTGCATCGCAATGGCGTCCAGCGGATACCAGGTCGCAGGAGTCGACGAAATGGTTTATGGTGACGTTTACGAATTTACAACTGGTCCAGAGGCAACCGCTGTAACGAAGGCTGCTACAGGGATTTCACTTACTGGCGGCCAATTCAATGGCACAGTTGATCCACAGTTGATTGATAGTTCTACTAAGAAGGTGAAGTTCCGCTACTCGCTGATCGAGCCAACAGCAGGTCAGACCTGTGAAAACATGGTTGAAGCGACGGATGTGGATGCAACTCCATCCGAAGTGACTGGAACAGACCCAGTGGATGTAAGTTACACACTGACCGGTGGTACCGCAGGTGATACTTACTATTACTGCGTACTTATGGAAAGCCCGACTGAAACCGTGTACGGAGCTACGTACACACTTGTTTTGGATCCAACTTCGCCCATCGCAGTTACCGACCCTTCGCAATTCCAGTCGTTTGAATCAGCTTTGCTGGATGGCACTGTGGATCCAAAGGGTCGGGCATCAACTTCAATGAAGTTTTATTGGTCAATTCAGCCGTTAACGCAAGAGAACTGCACAACCGATGGAACAGAAGTTCAGGCCTATGTTCCTGCAACAACGTCAACCAATGCTGACCCTGAAATAGCACTGATTGAGAACACTCTGGCGTCAACCAAAACGAATGTGCTGGGCAATGGCAATGTGGCGGTGTCGGCATACTTAGATCAGGAGCTTCAGCCAGCGACGACCTACTTCTACTGCGTGTACATCAGGACTGGTACTGGCGCGAACATGAGAGAAGTGGTTGGAAACATTCAATCCTTCACGACACAAAACCTTCACTTGGTAGTGTCACTTGAATTGAATAATGGTGGCCTTAAGGGTGCAGTTGCATCTACCGAGGGCGATGGCATGTTACCTAACACCGACCCGACGGTTTCAAACTGTTACCCAGAGCATGTTGATGGTGATGTTTACGTTGATGGCGAGTTAATAGATACACCGAATTTGGATAGTCCCTACTGCGATTCGTACACTACAAAGCTGTACCAATATTCGAGACGTACATTAGTTGGTACTTTCGCAGTGAACGAAAATGGTGAATTTACTGGCGAGTATGTGATCCCTGCGTGTCCAACGCCGGGTGTTCATAGGTTCGTTGTCGAGGGTACTGCGCCTGACGGCAGCACGGTAAGTAAGTCGATTTCATTCATCGTAGATCCGACGTGTAAGGCACCGTACTTAACCAAGGATAAAAACACGATAGTCACGCTTCAGTTGCAGGACATTTTGTTCCCGAACTATAAATCGATCCTTACCAAGGCCTACAAGAAACGTCTTCGGGCTTACGCTTCGCTGCTCAAGGATGCAAAGCAAATAACAATTACTGGCTATACCGAAACAAAACAACCATCACGAGCAGCTCGATTGGCTTGTATCATTTTGTCGGGTAAACGAGCGAAAGCTGTGAGATCTTACCTAAGGTCATTGGGAGTGAAGATTAAGTACATCACGATTGCTCGTGGTGCAACTAATCCGGTGAGCGTAAAGAAGCAAGCCAGAAACCGGCGCGTGACGTTGAAGTTCACCGTCGATTACAGCAACAACTACAATCCTGCTGGATAGTACTTAAGGAAATGGGCTGCTGAATTATTTCAGCAGCCCATTTGGTTTTTAGCGTGACTGTGCCTGACGCGTCACAAGCCCAAGGACATTGCATATAATTCGGGCATTGTTTAGGGCGCCGATGGCATCCACATCCGCCTCGGGCATGAACTCAACTAAGTCGAACGCAGCAATTGAAGACTTCTGTGCAATGCCGTGTAAAAGTTCAACCACATGCCAGTAAGTCAGACCGCCAGGTGAGCGACCAATGACACCAGGGACGATGGACGGATCTAGGGCATCACAATCGAGTGCAATCACTACTTGGGCTCCGGCAGGAACCAGATCAATGGCTTGCTGAATTCCGCGAGCATGTACATCGCGGGCAGAAACGAACTGCACACCCCAATCCAATGCCGCCTGGTGGTCAGCGGCGCGAGCTGAACCTATTCCTCGTTGCCCGACTTGAATAATATTTTTTACGTGGCTCATTTCGGAAGCACGCCGCATGGTGGAACTCAAACCCCACACTTCACCTCGCACTTCGTCGCGCCAGTCAATATGGGCATCAATTTGAACAACTGTGACGTCGCTATGCCCTTCGAAGGCCTGAAGCATCGGGATGGGAATTGAGTCATCTCCACCAATTACTACGGGAACGCCACCTGCTTTAAGGATTGCTGATGTTGTTGACCGAATGAGTTCGCGGTTGCCCGGCGCATCTGATTCGTCATACGGCAAGTTACCAAGGTCTGCGGCGTCCACACCAAACGGGAACATGGGTCCACCCAGATCAAAATCAAAGTGAGTCAGGTTTGACGTGAAGCCACCAACTGCAGCGCGAATTGCATCAGGCGCCTGTGCGCAGTAGGCGCCGACCGATTCGTAGGGTGTCGCGCATGGTGCGCCGAACACGACCGAAGTGAAGTTGAGGTTCTCAATCGTGGTACTTGGTATGCCCATAAATGATGCGTTATCGACTGCGCCGAACATAGTTCCGATACGTGCCCGATTTGTCATGTCATCTCCTGACAATATTTGAATAATTTAAGTATGTTCAATATCTATGAATTTAGCGCGGTGATTGCATCAGATTCAATTACGGTCAACCCTAATGTCGTCAATGCGATGGTTGCCAGACCCATGGCCTCAACATCGTGGCTGGCTTCGCCGAGTTGTTGTCCAGACATCGCACGTTTTCGAATTGATTCCATAATCACGGCAAGTTTGAAGCATGCCAAGGCAACGCAAACGTCAAGGTGATCTAAACCAAAACCAGTTAAGGCGGAGTATTCATTGACGATCTGACTTCGCGTCCAAAATCCAGGTGCGTCAGTGACGTGCTGTGCAACAGGGACTTGAGCACGTAAGGTGTCACTTGGTTGCGACCAGTAGACCAGTGAAATAGCAAGGTCGGACACTGGGTCACCCAGTGTTGCCATTTCCCAATCAAGAACCGCCCTAATGTCAAAGCTCGTCGGATTCACAATGACGTTGTCTATCCGGAAATCGCCGTGCACAATGCTTGAGGGCAAATCTGTGGGCAGAGTCGCCAGACTCTTCGTGAGCCATTCGTGGAGTTGGAGAATTTCAGGCAGGTCGCGAGTTTTAGTCAGAGTCCACTGCTCACCCCATCGTTTTGCTTGACGTTGTAAGTAACCGTCAGGGCGCCCTAGGTTATCTAGGCCCGCATGTGCTGGCGCTATGGAATGCAGTGTGCTCAGCGCTGAAACCAAATTGCTCGAGAGTGAGTCGGTCTGCTTTGGTGCTAATTTTCTGGATTCAAATTCGGTATCAATTACATTGCCATCCACAAACTCCATGAGGACGAACGGCGCTCCGATCACATCGGCATCGTCGCAGAACGAAATAACGCGGGGAGTGGGAAAGTGAACGGAGTTAAGTCCGTGAAGTACTTGAAACTCGCGCTTCATGTCGTGGGCACTTGGCATCAGATTACCTAGCGGCGGGCGCCGAAGCACAAATCGTTGGCCAGATGCGTCGGTCAATGTATATGAGACATTACTGCGACCGCCAGCAAGCAGGCTCGGTATGAGTTCAGAGCGGACATCAACCTCGGGCACATTCGTTGCTAACCACGTGCGCAATGCTTCCAGCCGCAGGCCGGCAGGGTCGGTCAAGACCAGTCTCCTGGCAACAGTCCGGCTTCACTTTGTCGGGATGCTCGCTTAGCTAGCGACCAGCGATGAACTTCAGATGGACCGTCGTAAATTCGGAATGGGCGCACATCTCGGAAAATCTGGGCTATCGCAAGGTCGCCTGAGATTCCTGCAGCGCCGCACAACTGCATCGAGCGATCTACGATTCGATTCGTTGCCTCGGCGACGAAGGTCTTTGCGATAGATGTTTCCTTACGTGCTGGGGATCCCGCGTCTAATGCGTAGGCAGCAGTTCGAATCAGAGCCCGGCTGGCAGCGATGTCAATTTCGTTGTCAGCAATCATTTGCTGGGCCATGCCCAGAGACGACAAGAAAGTTCCAAACATCGGACGTTGTGTCGCGTAACCTACCGCGATTTCGTGAGTTCGTCGGGCAGCACCCAGCCAGCGCATACAGTGTGTCAAGCGTGCAGGTCCTAAACGCACCTGAGCATATTCAAAACCTTGATTCACCTCACCGAGAACTGAGTCATTGCTGACGAAACAGTTATCAAAATTGATTACTCCATGCCCGCCCGAAAACGCGCTATCAATAGTGTTTAAAGTACGCACTATTGTCATACCGGGATTGTCACTATCGACAAGAAACATAGTGGCCTTATCGCCCGTGCGGGCCATTGCGATAGAAAACTCGGCACCCTGTGCACCAGTGATAAACCACTTTGTGCCGTTAATGACCCAGCCACTATCTGCCTGAGTGGCAGTTGTACTGAGTTGGTCGGGATCAGCGCCAGAACCCGGGCTCGGCTCAGTCATAGAAAACGTTGAACGAATTTCACCGCGACTGAGTGGACCGAGATACTTCTCACGCTGTGAAGGTGTTGAAACTTTGTTGAGCAACAAAATGTTGCCTTCATCAGGTGCGGCACAGTTCATAGCAGTCGGACCCAGAAGGCTCCGCCCGCTTTCTTCTAGGATCACTGACTGTTCAAAATGGGATAGGGCCATTCCGCCAAACTCTATGGGTGCGGTCGGCGCAAATACTTTAGCTTCGCGTGCAAGCGATTGAAGTTCAGCGCGCACCTTAGGTGCAATGCCATGCTCTTCCGGATGCAACGAGGACTCGTGCGGAATCACTTGAGCGTTAATGAATTCACGAACTCTCAAGGCAAGTGCGCGTAGTTCGCCGTCAATTGTGTGAGTCATGAGTCACGCTTCTTTCTATAGCGGTGAGCATAGCAGGGTGCTATGCTCAAAAAAATCTTCGTCGAGCGACATTGAAAGGCTGGCACCTGTTTATGGCGTCTTCAAATGGGTCGCTCACTGTTGAAACTTTTAATCGTCTTCGCTCTGACATTATTCAAGGCAACATCCGTCCGAATGAACGACTCATTGCAGCAGATTTGGCAGCAGCATTCAATATTTCCCGAACCCCAATTCGCGAGGCCTTGCAGTTATTGGAGGCCGAAGATTTAGTAGTTGCGGTGAAACGTGGTTACGTTGTTCGCGAACATTCTCGAGATGAGATCCGAGAGATTTATGAAGTGCGAGCAGCCCTAGAAGGTATGGCCGCTCGGTTAGTTGCCGAACACAAGGGGCTGAGCGCTGTGCGAACCATTGAAGCGGTTGGCGCTCATAAAGACGAAATCGGAAAGACCAAAGATAAATCGCGTGTGGTCGATTTGAATACCCAATTTCATGCTGCAATTTTTGTTGCCTGTGGCAACGAACGGTTAGCCCGCATGAATCGCAGTAATAGTCAGCACTTCTTCAATTACCGTATTGCCGAGTTGTATACGAATGACGAGCAAATGGCATCAATTCGGGAGCACGCCCGCATCATCAAGGCAATTAGGGCGCACGATGGCGATGCTGCCGAAACGGCAGCTCGGGAGCATGTACTTAATGGACTTAAGGTCACACTAAGCAAATTGCGATAGCGCGCTATTGAGTTTTAGGTATTGCCATTGATGGTGATTCCACCATCAACTAAAAGAGTCTGACCTGTGATGTAACTAGCTGCTGGGCTAGCTAGGAAAAATACTGCTGACGCAATTTCGGCAGGTTCCGCAAGCCGGCCAAGACCGATACGTGAGTTGAGGAAAGCTTCGTCTATCCGGCCGTCCAGAATTCCGTTATCAACCATTTCAGTCCGAGTCCAACCAGGTGCAACGTTATTCACGCGAATGTTGCGCGGTGCCCACTCCAGAGCCAAGGTGCGAGTAAATCCTTCGAGGCCGGCTTTGGCTGAGGTATAGCCGGTGCGTCCGGCGATTCCTACTGATCCTGCTATCGAGCCAACATTGACCACACTGGCTTGCGTCGCACGGCCAAGCAATGTGCTGGCTGCCCGACATACTTTGAACGCACTGGACAAGTCAGTATCAATCACGCGAAGCCATTCCTCGTCGCTGACTTCTTCGATGGATTTACGAATAATGATTCCGGCACAGTTCACAACAGTGGTCAGTGCATCGTGCTGTTGGGAAATAGTTTCAAAAGCTTTGGCTATTGAGTCGGTATCGGTGACATCCATTACAACGCCGGTGATGGATACATTGGGATATTTTTTTGTGAGCGTGCTGACCGTTGAATCGATAGCAACTAAGTCCCGTCCTGACACAATCACATTCCACTGGTTACGAGCGAACTCGTCACTGATAGCAGCGCCAATTCCTTTGGCGCCACCTGTGATCAGTGCGGTGGGTGGTGTCACTTACGAATCGACCGCACCTTGAATGGCTCGGTTGCAACTTCTGGCTTGCGACCAGCAATCAAATCCGCTAGCAATGCGCTTGATCCACTAGCCATAGTCCAACCCATGTGACCATGCCCAGTGTTGTAGAACAAATTGTCGTGCTTAGGACCTTTACCGATTATCGGTGGGCCATCTGGCGTCATCGGACGAAGTCCGGCAGTCATGCGAGCTGTGCTCCAATCAGCTGCGTCTGGCCACAATTCGCGACCTGTATTCAAAATATTCTCGAAGTCGCTTGGCTTGTGTGACTTGTCGTAACCGCTGAACTGGGCAGTTGAGGAGATTCGCAATTGATCACCCATTGGAGACCATGCAACTAAGGTCTTTTCATCTACGCCACCAAGAGTTGGAGCAGCCGCTTTGTTTGTAATGTCGATTGTGACTGAAAAACCTTTGGCAGGATAAACCGGAATATCTTGTCCGACGCTGCGCGAAAGGAACGGAGAGCCCACACCCAGTGCAAGCACATAGTTGTCAGCGGTCAGAGTTCCCTGATCGGTCACGACACCAGTAATGTGCCCGTTCTTCTGGGTAAACTTTTGCGCCGTAATACCAAACTTGAACTCAACACCCATAGCTTTACAGCGTTCCATCAAGTTCTTGGTGAATTTCTCGGAATTGCCGCTTGCGTCATTAGGCGCATGAATTGCCCCAACGATTGTGCCGCCTGCGCCGGCAAAGGCTGGATCAATTTTGGCCAACTCATCAATCGAAAGGCGTTCAAGTTTTTGGCCATGCGAAGTCAGTAGTTCCATTTTCATCAGACCAAGCTCAAGCTCAGCTTCGTCACGGTAAAGGTAAACCAAGCCTTGGTTCACGCCGTCGTAGTCAAAGCCCTCAGTGGCAGCAATTTCCACAAGTTTGCGCTGACTGTAATCAGAAAGTTCAAGCTTGGCCAACGTGTTGATCCGAGCCCTGCTCGAGGTGCACTCACGAAGGAACTGCAGTCCCCACCACAAAAAGCGTGGACTTAGCGTTGGCTTCACACGAATGGAGGTCTTTTCGCCGAACAGCGACTTGATCAACATTTTTGGAGCAGCCGGAGAAGCCCATGCGAAACAGTGTGCCGGTGCAATCAGACCAGCATTCACAGCTGTTGCTTCCTGCCCGACTGTGTCTTGGCGATCGATTACCGTGACTTCATGGCCATCTTTGGCTAAGTAGTACGCAGTTGTGACGCCGACAATTCCGCCGCCTAAAACGATGGTGCGCATGGGATTCTCCTTATATCTAGAAATTAATTTTGTGGCAGAGCTGCGATGGCTGTGATTTCAACAACCAGGCCTTCAATCAGCAATCCACAGACCAGAGTGGCTCGTGCCGGACGGTGAGTTGTGAAGATTTCAGCCCACGCCTTGTTGTAGTGCGGCAAGTGTGCAAGGTCAGTGATGTACACAGTTGCTTGCGCAATGTCGTCAAGAGTCGCACCTTTTTCAGCAAGGATGGTTGCAACTCGCGCCAAGGTGTACTTCGTCTGTTCGTAGGGGTCCCCGGGGAACATGACATTGGCTTCGGGATCAAGTGATACTTGGCCAGCTACGAAAATCAGACCGTTAGCAACTGCCGCATTTGAATACGGCATGATTGCTGGGCCTAGTGATGGCGGATTGTAAGTTTCGACGTTACTCATGACTTCTCCTAGAAGATTCCGTTGTAGTTGTGTGGAACTGTTGCGTGATAGACGTAATTAATGAAGTTCGCCCAGTCAAAAACCGGAAGACCAGTAGCATCGTGAATCGCCTTGCTGTACGCGGGCAGGTCACTACATTCGAGCATAAATGCACCCAGTTTTGGATTCTCACTCAGAAGGGCTTTTGCGGCGGCAACAACTTCGCTGCGCATCAGGTCTTCGTCAAGAGTTCCGAGTTCCTTAAGGATGACATCGTTGAAATGTGGGTATGCTTCCAAACCTTTGACTCGAATTCGAGAGGTGTCGTGTACGCCTACTTGTGCAAATTCTTTGTCGCCTAATGCTGCAGAGTTCGCGGTTAAGATTCCCAGCTGCTTTGAGGGGCTAATCATTTGGAGCAACATGGGTAGCTGCACCATGCTCGTTAAAAACACCGGAATGTTTACGGAGGCAGCCACGCGCTCTTGAAAGAGCACCATAAAACCGCAGTTGCCGGTAATTGCTCGCACACCCTCGGATTCAAGTTTCTTTGCAGCTTCAATCATGAGTTCTGCAAAAGCATCCCCAGAACCGCGAAGAACATCTGCGCCACTTGCGCCAGGAACAGTCAAATAACGCATGGGAAAATCGAAAGTATTCGCATTATTCAGATCGCCTGGGATGAACGGAATGTTCCATTCTGCGCACAGCATGCCGATGGCGTAACCGTAGGCAACTTGTTCTTGGTTTGTGGTGTAGATCATCGATGCCCTTATCTCTCGTATACATCTTTGCATGCAGTAATGGCTTTTTCGCAATCTTTCATAAACCAGCAGTTGTGGCAAACCTCGCACAAAATAAGGACTTTTTCTCCCAAACCATGTTGTCAAGGACGTCTATTGCATGCAATAGTGCATACATGAGTGATTTCCGGTTCGTTCCTAGCAACGAGCCCGTCGCGCCGTTTAATCTGCTGGCTCAAGACGGAACGCTTAACGGAAATCCTTCTATGAGTGACGAGCAGGTACTTGCTGCGTTGCGGTACATGGTTTTAACGCGCACGTTTGATGAGAAGGCTACGGCGCTACAACGCCAGGGTCGGTTTGGTACATTTTCATCGGTACGCGGGCAAGAGGCATCTGTTGTCGGCTCATCCTTTGCGCTGGATCCCAGTAAAGATTGGATTGCACCGCAGTACCGCGAACTTCCAGCTTTGTTACGTCACGGGTACCCATTAGAAAATTTTGCTTTGTACTTCATGGGCAATCCGCGTGGTGGCTCGATTCCTGATGGCGTGAACCTACTTCCGCTGCAAATTTCACTTGCTGCTCAAATTCCCCAGGCAACTGGTGTGGCGTGGGGCCTCAAATTGCAAGGCTCAGACGGCGTAGCGTTAACGTACTTCGGTGATGGGGCTTCATCGGAAGGCGATTTCCACGAAAGCCTTAATCTTGCTGGCGTGACAAAAGCTCCTGTGATTTTCTTCTTGCAAAACAATGGTTGGGCGATTTCAACACCACGAGCGATTCAAACAGCGGCGCGCAGTTTTGCAGAACGTGCCTTGGGCTATGGAATCGATGGCGTAGTCGTAGATGGCAACGACTTATTAGCGGTGTATGAAGTAACTGCTGCCGCAGTAGCTAAGGCTCGCGCCGGTGGTGGTGCGACCTTAATAGAATCTGTTACTTATCGCACTGGTGCTCACAACACCGCAGATGATCCATCGCGTTACATTGACAATGACGAACTTGCTGCGTGGGTTGCAAAAGATCCCATCGAACGCGTTGAAAACTATTTACGGGTTAAAGGCATCTGGAGTGATTCAACAGCTGAAAAGTTACGCGAAGAGTGTGCTGCTGAGGTAGATCGTGCTGTCACTGCTGCACGTGCGATTCCGCTACCTACGAGCGATGCGCTGTTTGATCATGTCTATTCTGATGCGCCAGCCTTAGTGCAACAACAGCGACAAACTTGGAAGTCACGAGAGGCGCAATCATGAGTGAAAAAACCATGATCGAAGCCATTCGAGAATGCTTGCGTCAAGAAATGCAAGCAGATTCGCGCGTTGTTGTCATTGGCGAAGATGTTGGTCGGCTAGGTGGCGTATTCCGCGCAACAGATGGTCTGCAAGAACAGTTCGGGAAAGACCGAGTTGTTGATATGCCACTTGCCGAAGGCGTCATCATTGGCTCCGGAATCGGTCTAGCAATCAGCGGATTGCGTCCAGTTATTGAACTTCAGTTTCTTGGGTTCGGGCATCAAGCGTTTCATCAATTAGGACAGCAAGTTGCTCGACTTCGTTTCCGTTCACAAGGGCGCCATAGTCTGCCGCTTGTTATTCGCTCTCCTTACGGTGGTGGTGTGCGCACGCCCGAACTACACTCAGATGCTTTTGAAGCGTTTTATCTGCATACTCCTGGTCTGAAAGTTGTAGCTCCAGCATCTGCGCATGATGCAAAGGGCATGTTGGCCGAGGCTATTGCAAGTGATGATCCCGTGCTTTTCTTAGAACCACTCAAGGGCTACCGCCTGGTTAAAGACGAGGTTCCAGATGAACGCTTCCGCACACCCTTTGGAAAACTGCGGGTCATGCGTGAGGGAACTGACGTCACTCTGATTGCCTGGTCGGCAGCATCTGTCATGGTAAATCAAGCAGCTGAAATTTTGTCAGAGCGCGGAATTAGTGCAGAAGTTTTGGATCTGCGTAGCTTGAATCCACTTGATGTCGAAGGCATTGCAGCATCTGTCGTCAAGACCGGACGCGTTGCGGTGATTCAAGAAGCACCTCTTACTGGTGGATTTGCAAGCGAAATCATTGCCACTGTGCAAGAGCAGTGCTTCTACAATTTGCAAGCGCCAATTCTTCGCATCACTGCGCCTGATACGCCCTACCCACTTGGTGCTGTTGAAGACCTCTATGTTCCTGACATTGATCGGGTGGTCAAAGAGGTATCAGCTTTGGTTCAGGAATCCGCGTGAGTATTTTTAAGTTTGAGTTGCCTGATGTAGGCGAAGGTATCGCAGAAGCTGAAATCATTGAGTGGCTTGTGTCAGTGGGCGACGTGGTTCGTGTTGATCAAGTCATTGCAGTCATCGAAACTGATAAATCTCAAATCGAAATGCCAACACCTGTTGCAGGAACTATTTCCAGTTTGAATGGCAAGCCAGGTGATGTGCTCAAAGTTGGCTCAGTATTAGTGGAAATAAGTAGTGAGTTAGCTGCATTGCCACCAACGCCTTCATCTGGTCATGGCACAAATCCGCTCACACCTGCCGCACATGCGGGTAGCTCCAGCGCAACCAGCACTGGCTCATTAGCATCTGCAAATTCAGTTGGTCGCGCATTGGCTAGCCCGAGCACGCGCAAATTAGCAGCTTCATTGGGGGTAGATCTAGAGCAAGTGATTGCTACTGGACCTGGCGGCCGCGCCACCGATGATGATGTACGTAAAGCGGCAAGTCACCCGTCATCGGCAGTTAATTCAACGCAGGCTGGAAGCGACAAGACTGAACGTGTTGTGACCGCCGGAGTGAAAGTTGTTCCGTTGACGGGGTTGCGCCGAAGTATTGCCGCATCAATGACCAATGCCTTGACTATCCCTCATATTTTGGAATTTAAAGAGATTGACGCAACGGCGTTACTCGAACTTCGCGATTCAATAATTGCGGAAACTGGTGTGAAGATTTCAGTCACACCGATCTTGATGAAAGCCTGCATTGTTGCATTACGCGAGCATCCAACGTTGAATGCTCGATATGATGCGCAAGCAAATGAAGTGTCGCAGTATGAATCAGTGCATCTTGGAATCGCAACCGCGACTGATGATGGTCTGATTGTTCCAGTTGTGCACAACAGCCAGACAATGAATATTTCCGAGTTGAGTAGTGAACTTGATCGACTCGCTGATTTAGCTCGCACTCGCACTGCAACGACCGAACAACTTACTGGTGGCACGTTCTCGATAACGAACTTTGGTTCATTCGGCACCTGGCTGGGGACACCTGTGATTCGTCCGCCTGAAGTTGCGATTGCTGGCTTTGGTCGAATTGCTGATCGCGTGATTGCTATTGATGGTCAAGCAGTTGTACGCAAGGTCTTGCCAATTGTTATCGCAGTTGATCACCGCATTAACGACGGTGCACACTTAGGCGCGTTTACAAATACTTTGGCGCAATTGCTTGCATCACCTCAACAGTTAGTGGGTTCATAGTGGTTGTCGGCGAACTTCCTGATCAGGTCGATTTCCTCGTTGTGGGAGGCGGCCCAGGAGGTTATGTCGCTGCACTTGTCGCCGCGCAACTTGGTCGCAAAGTCGTTGTCGTTGACGTTCTTGGTGAAGCAGGACTGGGTGGGGTGTGCGTCAATGTTGGTTGCATACCATCGAAGGCGCTTATTGAATTGGCTCACGAAAACTACGAACGTGATTCATGGGCAGTGCGTGGCTTACCGGGTTCACATTCTCAGGATGTCAATCTTGCAGATTTTCAAGTATGGAAAGAGCAAGTGACATCTGGGCTTAACGGCGGGATTCAACAACTTTTCCGAACTGCTGGCATCGAAGTGCGACAAGGCTTTTTCCGATTTACTCGCAAAGATCAAGGCGCTGTTGATTACGGGGATGAACGTCCACCGATGCACATCAAGTTCAAATCCTGTGTTGTGGCTACTGGATCGCGACCCACTCACATACCTACATTGAAACACGATGGAGTACGCATTGTTGATTCAACTGATGTGCTTTCACTTCGTGAAGTTCCTAAACGAGTTGCTGTTGTTGGTGGCGGTTACATCGGAATTGAACTTGGTACAGCTTTGGCAAAAGTCGGTTCGCACGTGACGATTGTGGAAGCTTTGCCGCGGATTCTTGCAGCTATGCCAAGTCATATAGTGTCACCTGTTGCAAAACGGCTCACCGAAATCGGCGTAACTGTGCTGACAGAGACTGTGGTTACACATGACGATGGAAAGCAGTTACACATCAAGAAAGGTGACGAAGTCAGTGCGTTAGATGTCGATCTTGTTGTTGTCGCTGTCGGACGCACGCCAAATACGCATGACCTCGGACTTGAGGTGCTTGGTGTACAACCGAACACCCGCGGGCTTCTTGAAGTAGGTCCAGATTTATTGATTGCACCACACATTGCTGCGATTGGTGACATCGTGCCAGGACCTGCGCTTGCACACAAAGCAAGTGCCGAGGCTCATGTTGCCGCTGAAGTGTTGTGCGGACATACCGAAAAGTTTGCCCCGATGGCCATCCCAGCAGTTGTGTTCAGTGACCCTGAAATCGCCACGACGGGCATGACTGTAGAAGATGCGAAGTCAGCAGGGTTAGAAGCAGCCGCTGCTATGTTCCCCATGGCAGCGTCCGGAAGAGCCCGCACATTGGACGAGTCTGCGGGCATGGTTCAAATTGTGCACACGCCCGATGGTGTGATTCTTGGGGCACAAGCAGTTGGACCTCATGTGTCGGAATTAATTGGCGAACTCACTTTAGCTATTGAGATGGGCGCTAACGTCACAGATTTAGCAAGCACAATTCATCCGCATCCCACAGTCAGTGAAACCTGGGTGGAAGCTGCTCGGGTTGCAATGGGAATGCCAATCCATGTTTCACCAAAGCGTGCACGCAAGGCTTAACTGAAGAATTTGGACGACACTTGATAAGCGTGCATTGTGCTTAACGGTTCGCAAAAAAAGTTAGACAGCAACTTAGAAAAACTGCACTTACATCCGCAAGTATGATGCGCCATTAAAATCAAGCACCGCGCCACTTGCCCATTCGGCTTCACGAGAAGCCAGCATCACGACTGCCTTAGCAACTTCATTGGCAGTCGGAACGCGATTGAATGGACTTTGTGCCCGAATACCATCACCGGTAGGTCCATTAAGTAAGACAGCTGCCATCTCGGTGTCAACAAATCCCGGCGCAAGAGTGATCACGGAAATTCCTTGTGGTGCCAACGCCTGGGCAATTGATTGACCAAATGCAGTAATACCAGCTTTGCTAGCAC
Source organism: Actinomycetes bacterium (assembly GCA_037131045.1). Classification (GTDB taxonomy): domain Bacteria; phylum Actinomycetota; class Actinomycetes; order S36-B12; family UBA5976; genus UBA5976. The sequence goes on along the minus strand of JBAXRV010000014.1, from coordinate 8,408 downwards.
CATATGCGGGGCTTACAGGTTCGCCCCGAAACGCACCACGTGATCCAACATTGATGATTCGGGACTGGTTGTGAGTTGGCATGTGCTGCAAGGCGCACCAGGTGACATTTGCGGCTCCAACTAAGTTCACACCCAACGTGTCAGTCCACGCTTCTTGCCATTGGGCATACGTCGTTGACTGAATGGGGTGGTCAATAAAGATTCCTGCATTGTTAATCAGGACATCAATCCCACCAAGGTGCGCAGCTGCTTGATCAACCATGGTCTTAACAGCGTCGGCATCGCGTAAATCGCCATGCACAATGCAGTGGTCTGTTCCGGGCAACGTCTCCAAAACGGTTTGTGCGCCTTGTGCGCTTGCGCTGAAATGTATTGCGACTTGGTCTCCAAGCTCAGCAAATTCGCGCGCAATTTCTGCGCCGATACCGCGGGAACCACCTGTTACTAAAACTCGTCTACGTGACATAGGTACGAGCCTAGTCTGCGGCGATTTTTTCGCGTACTAAATGGCACGACCAATCGCCGGAATGAACTTAAACGCAGCGAGTTATTGCGGTGCCCAAATATCGGACAACGTGTAACCCTGCGGAAACGGATCCGTGGAATCCAGTTTCCATTTTGCTTCTCCTGTGACCCAACCTTGGCCTGTCAGTTCAGGCAAAATAGCGTCGTATTCACCGACTTTGGTTTCGCCTAGTACCCGTCCAATGAACTGAGTACCGATGATGCTCTCGTGAATAAACTCTTCACCAATTTTGAGTAAGCCACGTGAGTGTAATCCTGCTAGTCGCGCGCATGTTCCTGTTCCGCACGGCGAGCGGTCAAGCACTCCGGACCACGTGCTTGGGTCATCGCGACTTACGGGTCCTTGCGTCATGACCATTGCATTGCGTGAAGGCTTACCAGGCGTGGGATTACCAGTGTGTAACACAATAAGGTTTACATTCTTAATGTTTGGGTTCAAAGGATGTTGCACTTGGATCTGCTCGTTACAGGCAATCTTTACGAGCGCTCCAGCTCGCGTGAGTTCGCGGCCTTTGTTGGGGTCGATGTCCAAGCCGAAATGCGACACATCAGTCTGAGCAAAAAATTGTCCACCGAAAATAATGTCTGTGGGAATAATTCCGTACTCAGGCACGTCAAGCGGGTAGTCCTTGTGTACCACAAACGCAGGCACATTCTGAATGGTTACGCCCGTCACCTTGCCGTTGCTGCAATGCGCGGTCGTTGTAATTGTTCCTACAGCCGTATCAATTTTTACAATTGTCGTTGGTTCGCTCATTGGTACTCGACCAGTTTCGAGCATGGCGGTCACTGAACAGATTGTGTTACTGCCAGACATTGGCGTGAAGCCACCTTGTTCAAGCACGATAATTCCGAAAGCGGAATCAACATTCACGGCTGGAACAATAAAGACCGCACACAGACCTGGGTAGCCTCGGGGCTCGCGTAACACTAAGCGCCGGAGTCCATCAAGTTCATTTCGACAGTATTCAAAACGTTCTGCCATGGTGTCACCCTTAATGAGGTGCGCCAGATTGGTTATGACGCGGCCAGCTTCACCAGCTGCATGGACTTCAATAGTTTCAATATCGATTGTGTTTGGCATAGTTATCCCAATTCGTAGATCTGTCCGGTACTCCATCCTTCAACTGATTTCACATATGTGTTGGCAACTTCAGCCAAACTCACATGGGCAAAACCAGGAAAGTATGAGTGATATCCAGCGGCTTCCGCCAAAACGCTTGGGCTTACAGCATTGATGCGGATTCCGCGCGGAAGTTCGATTGAGGCGCCAATGACGAAAGATTCAAGAGCGCCGTTAGCTAACCCAGCCAAAGCGCCGGTCTTAATTGGTTCGCGCGCCAATACGCCGGTCGTTAAAGTGAATGAGCCTGAATCGTTCACGTAGTCAACACCTTGGTTAACAAGTTCTATTTGACCCAGGACTTTGTCGGTAAATCCTTTGAGGTAATCGTCGCGGGATAATTCCAACAACGGCTTAAACGCAACTTTGCCAATACATGCAACGACAGCATCAACTTTGCCCACTTGCTTGTACATCGCTGCAATTGATGCCGGGTCGTTTACATCAACGTTTACGTCGCTAGATCGGCTTGCAGAAATGACGTCGTGATTGGTGCGCAACACATGTGCAACTCCACCACCGATGAGGCCGTTGGCCCCGATGACAAGAACCTTCATGAACATCCTTAATTAGAATTGGGCAATATCTATATGTAGCCTAGTCACGACCACTGCTGGTGCTGTAGGACTAACTCGAAACATAGCCTTTCGGGCACTTTCGACTACTACAAAGTACTGAGCCTATTGAGCGCCTCTTCAAGAACAGGTATTTGTTTACAAAAGGCCCAACGTACAAACGGTGCGCCAACCTCAGGGTCGCCACACAGAGCTGAATGGGGGATCGCAACGACTTTCACTTTTTCGGGCAGCTCGCGACAAAAGGTAAGGCCATCTGCAAAACCCATGCTCTGCACATTAGTTGAAACAAAGTAGGTGCCTTCGGAATTGATCACGTCATAGCCCAGCGAACGAAGTCCCGATGTGAATATGTTGCGTTTGTTTTGCAAATCGAGGCGGAAGTCTTCCCAGTAGGAATCTGGAAATGCGAGCCCTTCAGCAATTGCCCACTGAAACGGTCCACTTGAAACAAATGACAAATGTTGTCGCACAACTCGAGCGGCTGCGACGAGGTCAGTTGGTCCGCTTGCCCACCCGACTTTCCATCCAGTAAACGAAAATGATTTACCAGCCGATCCGACTGTCAAGGTGCATTCAAACATTCCTGGCAATGTTGAAATCGGAATATGTGGATGTTCGTCGTACCACAGGTGTTCGTAAGCCTCATCACTAATAACAATCAAGTTGTGCTCAATGACAAGATCAGCAAGTTCCTGAAGTTCAGCTGCGGTGAAAACAATTCCTGCGGGGTTATGCGGTGAATTAAGTAAAACAACTTTGCTTCGACTTGTGATTGAATCCTTGAACCGATTGAAGTCCGGTCGAAGTGTTACTCGATCAAGTGGAACACCGACTGCTCTACCTCGCGCGATGTCAACGGCAACTGCATAGATATCGAACCACGGCTCAAAAATTAGAACTTCGTCGTCAGTATCCACGATCGCCATAAGCGCCGACTGGATGATCTCAGATGCACCCGTTGACACAACGACATCGGTTTCCCAATTCACATCGAGGTCGTAAAAAGTTTTTTGATGTGCCGCGATTGCCTGTCGAAGTTCTGGCAACCCATGAGCTGGCGGATATTGATTTCCGCGGCCTTCTTGAATTGCACGGATGGCGGCAGCCTTAAGTACCTCAGATCCATCCGTATCCGGAAACCCTTGTCCCAAGTTGATTGCCCCGACCTTCGTTGCAAGTGCCGACATTTCGCCAAAGATTGTGCCGGCGTGAGGACGTAGGCGAGGCACCAACCGATTCAACGGGAAAGTCATAGGGAGAGCCTAGTTTGTTGGCTAGGCTAGAACGCAACAGAAAGTGCATTTCTCGAGCACAAGGAGTCCGTATGCATGTCGCGTCCATTGAGTGGCTAGGTGTTCTGGCTGCATGGTTCATAAGTTTTTTAAGTGCATTTAATTGGTTTAGCCAAAAAATGTTCTTCAACACATGGTGGAAAGCCATGGGTAAACCAGAAAGCCAACAGCCTGGCGATGGGCAAAATATGGGTCTGGTTTTTGGTGTAACAGTTCTCAGCGGAATCGGGCAAGCTGTTATTTTGGCGCTGGTTCTTGATGTACTAGCACGAGCACTTGGCACTGGGGTTTCAGTCATGCAGGGACTAGTGACTGGCCTGGTCATTGGGCTTGCCACGGCAGGTGCGGCCCTTGGTCACCGACTCTTTGCTGGTGACGGATTCAAGGTGTGGCTGATTGAAGTCAGTAACGATGTCTTGAACTGGGCGCTTATGGGCGTTGTACTTAGTTTTTGGTATTAGAAGGAAGCCACAGGAACTTAAGTATTGCGAGGCGCTTAGTTCTCGCACATAGTTAAGGTGTGCCCTCCACCATTCAAGATCGCATCGGAACTCGATTTCGTCGGATCATAACCAGCACGCCTGACGGTGTTCCGCCATGGCTAGGTGTAGTCGCAGAAGGCAACGATGCCGGAATGTATTTACCCACGGATGAACCGTGGCAAGTGCATGCAAATTTCACCACGCTCGTAGGTGGGATTCGCGCATTGTTGATGCAAGCACTGCATCCAGGAAGTCTGGCTGGCGTTGAGCAACATTCTCGGTATGAGACTGATGCGCTTGGACGATTAGCAGGAACGACCCGCTGGCTCACGATTATGACATTCGGCTCTCGTTCGGCGATTGCACATGAAGCAGCACGGGTCAATGGAATGCATAGTCGAGTAACTGGCGAGTTTGAAAATGCCCAAGGTGTGAAGCAGCCGTATCGGGCATCAGATCCCGATTTATTGTTATGGGTTCATATTGCATTTACAGATTCATTCCTGACGACATATCAGTTGTATTCGGGAAACACAGTTGATGCTGATCGCTATGTAGCGTTATGGTCACAGGCCGTCGAACCGCTTGGGTTACGTGACTGTCCGATGACGCAAGCTGCGCTTCATAACGCATTAGAAAAATTTGACAAAGACGGGATTCTTCGAGTTGATGACACAACACACAGAGTGGTGAAATTTATTCGTCAACCTCCACTTTCACGCACAGCGCGATTTGCGTACTGGTTCTTATTCCAGGGCGCAGTTGCATCCATGCCAGCTAAGTATCGGCATCGTCTCGGACTTCGTAGTCTTCCGATGTGGATTGTGGGTCCGATAACTCGCACGCTGTTGCAAGCCATGCGTCTTGCGGTGGGTTCCCATTCTCCAATTGAAGAGGCTGCGGTTGCACGGCTAGCTCGAATTGGCGCACTTCCCCTTTAAGGGCTGGCTCGATTCCTGTTTAAACAGTCAGCCCAATAGGCTGGTGGCATGAGCGAAAATCCAGTACCAACAACTTTGATCGTCGATGCCATCACCATGGAACTGCCTCCGGGCACCCTGAAGCCAACGAGCCTGACTGGCCAGATGGAATCACTGCTGACCCTATGGACTGCAGCAGATGGTAAGTCAACACTTGGAATTTGGGAATGCGAACCAGGCACTTTCACCGCATACCGTGACGGTTATGACGAAACTGCAGTTATCGTTTCGGGTCGGGCGACTGTAACCGGTGATGATGGCGTTGTAGAAGAAGTCGGCCTCGGTTCCATTTTGGCTACTCCTAACCAATGGAAAGGCACTTGGGTCGTTCACGAAACAGTGCGCAAGATTTACAACATCATGTATTTCTAGAGTGCGGTTCCCACTTCACCATGCCTAGCCCAACAAGGGCTATCACCATTAATACCTGAATTGCGATTGCCTGCGGCGATGCGATCTCTTTAGTCATTATCTGACCAAGACTCGTTTGCTGTGCCGCATGTGCGCCAAGGACATATATTGAATAAGTTGCCAGGCGCCCAACGGCAAACGCAAGTGTGATTGGTTTCAGCGCAATGTTTTTCATGATGCCTGCAGCTTCAAAAAGTTGTGCCGACGAAAGCGGCGAAACAAAGAACAAGGCAAATAGCGCCGAAAGGTGTGCGGAAGACTTAGTTAAGTGAGTGCCCGCATTTTCCATATTTCGCACGTACGACTTTGGAAACCTATTTCGAAACTTTCTGAAGTATGAAGCGAGTATGTAACGCCCACTTGCAGCGCTCAGAACTCCAAGCACAATCAGAGCAACTGGATTGAGGTCTTGTGTTATCGAGAAGTACACGAGGACTATCCAAGTTGGTGGAGCAAAAGCGGGAACAACATTAACTACGAAAACGACGGCAATGACGAGCAGATACTCAAGCACGATGCGAGTATATTCCGATAAGTGCGAATGTAATCAACTAGAGATTAATGCCTTCATGAATGAGAAGTGAACGTTTCAAATCCAGACCAAAGCCGTAGTTACCGAGTTCGCCGCCAGTGCGTACTACGCGATGGCACGGGATGATTGGCGCAATCAGATTAGAAGAACACGCGGTACCAGCGGCTCTAATCGCTTGTGGACGTCCAGCTTTTTGTGCGAGTTGAGCGTAAGACACAACTTTGCCGCCGCGTACTTTGCGCAACGCCTTCCAGCAATCCTGCATGAAAGGGCCACCGGGTTGCTTCACGGTAAGCACATCGAACGCATTGAGCTCGCCGTCAATCCAATTACGAGTGACATCGCTGATTCCAGCGAGTTGGCTGTCCTTTTTTATGGTTGATTCAGAAACAGAGGGACCAGCCTTTGCAACTAATTCATCAAGCGAAACAAAGGCCGCCGCAAGCACAGTTGGTTTGTTCGTAACATCAACGATTATCGTCAGTGGTACCCATGGTGTTTTCATTGTGTGTGCGATGAGCGTCATTGCGCCCGCTCAATAAAGTCCCATTTATTTCCGTACTTATCGGCGAAAACAACGACCTTGCCAAAATCTTCATGACGCGGCGATTCTGTGAATGCAACGTCATGCTCAGCGAAGCGGGCGTAATCGCGATCGAAATCGTCGGTATATAGGAAGAACGCAACGCGACCACCAGTCTGATTACCGATTGCTGCGCGTTGCTCATCGTTGACCGCCTGTGCCAGGAGCAGGTGAGCTCCTTCTCCAGGTGACACAACCACCCAGCGCTTAGTTTCAGATTGCGGTGTATCTTCAATCAAAGTGAAGCCCAAAACATTTGTGTAGTAGTCGATTGCATCGTCATAGTTATCGACTACGACTGTAATCATTCCTAAGTTACCCATGAGTTGACTTTACTTGTGTGCCTAATCCTCAAGGACTGAAGCCATGCGAATGAATGCTTCGCGCAAAATTTCTGGGCTCGTTGCAAAGTTAAGCCGCACAAAGTTCTTTCCATCAGGGCCAAACTCTTTGCCGTCATTGAGCGCAACTCGAGCCTTATCGATAAGCATCAATGCGGGATCCTCTATGCCGTAGGCATTCAGATCTATCCATGCCAAGTACGTACTTTCTGGCGGAAAGTACGTGGCTCGGGGAATGAACTCAGTGACCAAATCGCAGACTAATTGTCGATTGCTGTGCAGTTGCTTCATGACCGAATCAAGCCACGGCTGACCATCCCGATAAGCAGCAAGACTTGCCCAGGCTCCGAGTAGCGAAGCACGCCACGTAACTGCAAGCGGCAGGCTGTCGAGCCTGGATTTCAAATCATCATTGGCGGTGACAATTTGGGCGCACTTAAGTCCAGCTAAGTTCCAGGACTTACTGGCCGATGTTATGCAGATGCCATTTTTGCGAGCGGCTTCATTCACTGCCAGGTAGGGCACGAATGGAGTGCTTGTGTAATTCAGTGGCGCATGGATTTCGTCGCTGATAACGATGACACCGTATTGATCTGCCAGTGCGGCAATTTGTTCCAGATGCTCTTTACAAAAAACGGTCCCAACTGGATTGTGCGGATTGCACAGAATGTACGCCTTGGCACCTTTTGCAAATGCTTGTTCAAGTCCATCAAAATCTAAATCCCATGTGCCGTTACCGCGATTAAGAAGTGGAACGTCAACTGGTTCGCACTGTGCTTCCCGGACCCATCCATAGAAGTTGTGATACACGGGGCTATTTACAACGACTAAATCTCCAGGCTGTGTGATCACGCGAAGAACTTCGACGCCAGCCACACCAACATCGGTTGCTAGCCGAAACTGATCAACATCCACATCCCAATTCCAGTGTGTCTGTGAGTAGTCACGAAATGCAGCGCCTAATTCGGGGATAAATCCGCCGTAGCCCATGTCAGATCTCTGGACCATATCGATAAGCATTTCTTTGATAGGAGCAGCTACTGGAAAATCCATTTCAGCGACCGGCAGCGGTAAGACATCCTCGCTGAAGGTACGCCATTTAGCGCTTCTACGTAGGCGCAGTTGTTCTAGAGAATCGGCGCTGATATCTGACACACGTTTAGGCTAGCAATCGGCACCTGATTCGGGTGAACCTATGGGCGAATTACTGTCACGCCAGGCTGCGGATTGTCCACCAAGGTCATCAAGGCATCAGGGGCATCAGCCAGACTAATCACGCGCTCAATCAAGGTTTCAGGTCGTAGCCGACCTGCAGAAATGTCGTCGAGCATTTCGGGGTAGGCCGCTGCTGACATTCCGTGGCTGCCGTGCACGCTGAGCTCGCGGGCAATAACTAGGTGCATAGGAATAGCCGCTTGTCCTGCGGTAATCGCTGGTGGCAGTAACCCAATCTGTACATGTCGCCCAAGTCGCTTCAAGGATTCAATCGCCGCGGTTGCTGTCGCAATACTCCCCAGCGCATCGATAGTCACGTCAACGCCATAACTACCGAATTTCCTAA
>JBAXRV010000013.1:0-36825 GCA_037131045.1 Actinomycetes bacterium | reverse complement strand
ACCGTCGACCTTCCGATTTTCAGTCGGACGCTCGTACCAACTGAGCTACCTGGCCAACCGCATAAGCCAGCAATCATTGAAAACAATATTTGCCGACCCTGCGAGCGACCCCGACGGGACTCGAACCCGCGACCTTCGCCGTGACAGGGCGACGCGCTAACCAACTGCGCTACGGGGCCTTAGTGCATCTACCTATTGTGGCAGATGACGTTCGGCTCGTTATTTCTTGCTTCTTACTGGTCTTGCGTACCCCCAACGGGATTCGAACCCGTGTTACCGCCGTGAAAGGGCAGCGTCCTAGGCCACTAGACGATGGGGGCTTACCACCCAACGTCAATTGGGCAGACTTGAACTATACGGGACTTTCCGTCAGGGGCGCAAAACTGATGATTCTCCTTTCAGGCCTGCGGCTGTGTTGAACCCCCCGCAACGTCGCCTCGAATCTCAGGTAGAATCAACCAACGTCCTGAATCACGGGGCGCTTAGAATTTCACTCCTGCACTAAAGGGGGCGCTGCCATGGGGCGCGGCCGAGCCAAAGCGAAGCAAACTAAAGTTGCTCGCGAATTGAAATACAACACTGGCAATACCGACCTTAATGCGCTTCAGGCTGAGTTGGCCGGCGCAGCAGCACTCACTCCCGTTGGTGACGATGACTCGTTTGAGTCTGAAGAATTTACTGACGATCCTTACGCGAAGTACTACGAAGATGACGACGACACTGAAGAGGAAACTCGTCCTTAGTTGTAACTACCGCGCAATGTAACTGCGCCGCCTATTCCACCCTTTGCCGCAGCATCGCCTTTTTCCCCAGCTTCGCGCTCTCGAATCGTGCCGCATTGCCACGCAGCTAATCCGTGTCCAGCGAGCCTGTTAATGGTTTCTTGAACAGCAGAAGCCTTGACCACAATCAGCATGCCCATTCCCATGTTGAATGTTTTTTCGCCTTCGCTCAGTGAAACGTTTCCACGTTCCAGCAGCCAGGTAAATATGCGTTGCGGAGTCCAGGTGGCCCGATCAATGTCTAGCGCCGCCCATTCGGGAAGCACCCGCGCGACGTTTGTGGCAATTCCCCCTCCGGTGATGTGACTAATTGAATGCACATCGCTGTGTGAAATCACATCCAGAAATGGTTTGGCATAAATTGTGGTTGGTTCAAGCAACTCTTCGCCCAGTGTGCGACCAAAATCAGCAACATGATCATGCACATCAAGTCCTGCAACATCAAAGGCAATACGGCGAGCAAGGGAAAATCCATTCGAGTGCAATCCACTTGAAGCAACAGCTATCGCAACGTCACCGTCAACAACCTGATCTGGACCAAGCAGTGCGTCAGCTTCGACTACACCTGTGCCGGCACCCGCAATGTCGTAATCATCGTCGCCCAGTAATCCTGGATGCTCTGCAGTTTCGCCACCAATAAGCGCGCAACCAGCCAACGCACACCCCTGTGCAATTCCAGTCACGATTTGGGCCACTCGCTCTGGGTTCACTTTGCCAACAGCAATGTAGTCCGTCATAAAAAGTGGTTCAGCCCCACACACAACAAGGTCATCCACAACCATGGCCACTAAATCGATGCCTACCGTGTCGTGCTTATCCATGCGGCGTGCCACATCAATTTTGGTACCGACACCATCTGTTGATGTGGCAAGTAGGGGGCGCTTGAATTTCTTTAAAGCAGATGCATCAAACAGCCCAGCAAATCCTCCAAAGTCGCCAAAAACTTCGCTTCGAGTGGTATCCGCGATCGCTGATCGCATTAACTCGACAGCGCGTTCACCTGCTGCAACATCAACACCGGAAGACGCATACGAAAGCTCTTCGGTCACGGACGCCTAACCGCTTCATCTATTGCAGTCATGTCAAAGTCGGTGCGATCAAAAACTTCAAGCACATGCTTACCAAGAACCGATTCATCTGGGAGTTCAACAGGGTAAATACCATCAAAGCAGGCGCGACACAGCCGATCTTTGTCAATGTTGGTTGCCGATACTAACTCGTCAAGCGAAATGAATTCGAGTGAGTCAGCTCCAATGGAACGGCGAATTTCCTCAACCGTCAATCCATTTGCTATTAATTCCGCTTTTGTTGCAAAGTCGATTCCGTAAAAGCACGGCCACTGAACGGGTGGGCTTGAAATGCGTACATGGATTTCAGCTGCTCCAGCTTCCCGCAGCATACGAACAATCGCACGCTGGGTGTTGCCGCGCACAATCGAGTCATCAACGACAACAAGACGTTTGCCTTCGATCACTTCGCGCAGGGGATTTAATTTCAAACGAATTCCAAGTTGGCGAATCGTTTGGCTCGGTTGGATAAAGGTGCGACCAACATATGCGTTTTTCACTAAACCTTGTGCGAATGGAATGCCACTTCCTTGTGCGTAGCCCACGGCAGCTGGTGTTCCCGATTCAGGTACTGGGATGACCAAGTCTGCTTCTACTGGAAAAGCGCGAGCTAGTCGTCGGCCAACTTCCACCCGCACCGCATGAACTGGTTGCCCAGCGATTGTGGTATCTGGCCGCGCTAAGTACACATATTCAAAAAGGCAACCTTTAGGGTCGGCGGGTGCAAAACGTTGCGTTCGCAGTCCATGTTCATCGATTGCGATTAATTCCCCAGGTTCAATTTCGCGAACAAACGATGCGCCAACAATGTCCAACGCCGCGCTCTCGGATGCAATCACCCAACCGCGTTCTAGCCGACCTAGTACAAGTGGACGAATGCCCTGCGGATCACGAGCGGCGTACAGCGTTTGGTCATCCATGAATACCAAACTGAATGCACCACGTACCTGCGGCAATTCATGTAACGCAGCCATCTCCATTGACTTGTCAGGATGCGCAGCAAGTAGCGCCGTGAGAATGTCAGTGTCAGTTGTTGCAAGCGTTTCGAAATCAGTGTGAAGTTCGCCCGACTGCGCACGCATGTCACGAAGCCGCCGTGACAGCTCAGTTGTATTCGTTAAGTTGCCGTTATGTGACAGAGCTAAATGTCCAGTTGCCGTTGCTCGAAACGTTGGTTGTGCGTTATCCCAGCAACTTGATCCAGTGGTGCTGTAACGAGTGTGCCCAATGGCAATGTATCCCTGCAGTGTTTCTAGCGCTGACTCAGTGAAAACTTGCGACACCAAACCCATGTCTTTATAGACCGTGGTGTTATGACCATCACTGACTGCAATTCCAGCTGATTCTTGCCCTCGATGTTGCAATGCATACAAACCGAAGAACGTTAACTTGGCAACTTCTTCACCGGGTGCCCACACGCCAAATACGCCGCAGGCATCCTGCGGTCCCTTTTCGCCGGGCAACAATTCGTGATTGAGCCGACCATCCCCTGCCACAAGGCGAGTCTATCCTCGAGAGCGCTCCTAGCCCGGGTCGGCACTCATGCAAGAATCAACGCATGTCCGTCACCCCAAGCTACGAAGCAGTCGTAGAGTTAGCGCGACGCTCACAGATGCACCAGGACGACCGCGAGTTACTTGCCCAAGCAGTGCGCGAGGGTTTGGATTGGCTCGCAGCGACATATCCCGGTCGGGCCGTTGAGGTCAGGGTGCCACCCTTTCGAGTCGTTCAGATTCTTGGAGGAACCAGTCACCGCCGCGGAACTCCGCCAGCCGTTGTCGAAATGGCACCCCACACTTGGCTCGATGTGATCACAGGATCAGTGTCATGGGAACAAGCGCTGGCCTCCGGACACATCATCGCAAGCGGCGAACGCAGCGACTTGCGTGACGTGTTTCTTAACTTGTCCTAAGTGTGACTAACGCCAGATTGCCATTTGGTCAGTTGTCAGCGTTGACATACTGAGTTGGTTGTGCAAAAAGATCACTGCATCAGGATGAATCTGTGCAATCACTTGCGACAATGTCGCTCCAGAATAATGTCGCTCGTCTATTGAGACAACTCGTTTTGCACCAAGTGCGAAGTACGGAACGAATGCATCGCCAAATGAATCTTTGAGAATGACATAGGTACCAGTTCCGGATCCACGAATATCATCGATACCGTTATCTCCATCAAGAAATGTTGCATAGCGGTTCGTGTATTGGTCCTTCCTGTTACCTATCGAATTGACCAAGATTGACTTTGAGCACACTGGCGTATCAAGCGGCTGCTCGGAACACCGAGTCAATCCCGAGTGAGTTACCCATGGAATTTGGAACACATCAGGTTGCGCAACTCCGGTGGCAGTAAGCCGACGGCCCACTGATCCGATGAACTTTGGATAGTGACGCATCTGATTCAAAACTGGAAGTGGTTGTGGAGTTGCAATTCCCATTTGCTGGAGTCGCAAGGTCACAGCATTGCGGGCCGCAATAGCTGCTGGGTAATTCCAGTGATGATCAGTTCGATACCAATTCTTCGTACGCGTAGCAGAATCACCGACGATGGGTGTTAAATCCAATGTGGTGCCCGTTTGATTAAATTGATCAATAATCGCCGCTTTATCGTGCAAGTACGTGTTATCCCAATGCTTCGGAAGTATGTCGGCGAATACTTCTTGCTTGCGAGGCACGTACACCATCAGCAACGGCACGCCTGCTTGAGAGGTTGTAGCGCGTAAGTCAGCAAGCGGCGTTTGATATTCCAGTGGGGATCGCAAGAGTGGCATTGGGTCAAACATGATGTGCGTCTTTGGATCAGTCCACACGCCTGCAACTTCTTGGGCATCAAAAACTTTCTGAGCCACTTTCTGATGTAACCCCAGCATCCGCGTACGACCCAAAATACGGTCATCCAGAAAACTCTCAGTTGCTTTCATCCATGACCCACTGCGAAAAGTCTTCTCTGTTGGCATTTTGAAAACTGACAATATCCGGGCATCAAGTGCAGAATTATGTGGTCGATTTTGTGTCGAGAACGCCACCATCAAAAGCGAACACACTCCGAGAAGTACGAATCCCAGGAAACCGTTTTTTAAACCTTGTAAAAGTCTGCGCATATCAGAACCTAAAATAAATAAACGGCTTGTAGGAAACGGACACTAGGAATGAAGTCGCTATAACGAGCAATGCAACTAACACCAGTGCGGATATCAATGCCCGTGGCCACGTCCACGTGGCGGCACCATTAGTTAACGTGTTTTCGAGACCTTGCATTATTGGGCGCGCAATCCCTGCTGCCAGAGCACACCCAACCACTATCAAAACCCAATTCTGATGCACACTGAAACTTGTCCAGGGGTCTGTCAGCGGAGCATGGCCAGATGGAATGAGTTTGGAATAAATATTCTGGGCCTGCGCAAGCGAAGTACTTCTAAACAGAACCCAACCCACACCAGCAACGATGAGTCCATATCCATGTTGAATGAAGGCAGGAAGTTTCGCTAGAGCAGCTCCGTAAACCGTACGCTCTAATCCAATAAGGATTCCGTAATACAAACCCCAGTCGATAAATGTCCAAGCTGCGCCATGCCATAAGCCTGTGAGCGCCCACACCACCATAAGGTTGCGCCACAACTTCGCCCGACTCACTCGAGAGCCACCCATCGGGATATAGATATAGTCACGAAACCATGACCCAAGCGAAATGTGCCAACGCCGCCAAAAATCTGAAGCGGATGTTGCTAAGTATGGGAAATTAAAGTTTTCATGAAAACGAATCCCCAACATCGCGGCTAATCCAATTGCGATATCTGAATACGCCGAGAAATCAAAATAGATTTGCAAGCTATAGAGCAGCATCGACAACCAGGCCGTTGCTGTTGACGGCGAACTCGATAATGCAAAAAGTTGATCTACCGTTACGGATAGCGGATCGGCAATCAATGTTTTCTTCGCAAGACCAGTCGTTACGCGCACTGCACCGTAGCTAAAAAGTCCCCCATCAAATTTGGGATTGCGCAACTGTGGTCCAATATGCTCCCACCGCACAATTGGGCCAGCAACCAGATGCGGGAACATCGTGAGGTAGGCAGTAAAGCGAAGCAGGTGGTCGCAGCCGTCATCCCGCCGGCGATAAATGTCGATGAGATAGCCCATCGCCATAAACGTGTAGAACGATACGCCAATCGGTAGTGGCAGGTGAACTCGATTCGCTGCTTGTGTTTGTCCCAGTGTCATCAAAATAAAGTGTGTGTACTTCAAGATAACGAGCGGCAACAGATTTAAGGCCAGTCCAAGAACTAACAGCGCACGACGCTGAGAGGTTGCGTGGACCAATGCTTTGCCAATGGTGAAGTTGATGACAGCCGAAACCATGATCAAGATAACAAGGCGCGGCTCACCCCAGGCATAAAAGAAAAGACTCAAGAGCACGATAGGAAGGGTGCGCAATCGCGAAGGCACAAGATAATAAGAAAGAAACGCTATCGGCATGAAAGCGAAGAAAAATACTGTGCTCGTAAATACCATGGTGCATCTAGCCTAGTTACTGTTTGAGTGGCTACTGGAATCCAACATCAGCCAAATAATGCTGGTAACACTTCTTCACTGACTGCAAACAATTCACTAATGCTCACCGAGACTTCGTCGGAATACACTTCGCCAATTGTTAAAATCGACTCGGGTATGACCGCACCAATAACAGCCATAGGTACATTATGACGAGAGCACAATTCGCTTAAGTCGCCCATGCTGGCTGGCGCAACAACGACCACTGCGCGTGTTGCCGATTCACTCCACAATTGCACAAATGCATCTTTACCCTCGGGAATCGTTACATGTGCCCCAATTCCGGCACGAAGCGACATTTCAACAAGCGCCTGAGCTAAGCCACCGTCTGCCAGATCGTGCGCGGCAGCAAGGACCCGTCGTTGCGAACCTTCGATAAGAACGTGAGCAAGCGCTCGTTCCATATTCAAATCAAGAACGGGTGGCAAGCCACCAAGATGACCATGTATTTCATGAGCCCACTCAGAACCAGCAAGCTCATCGTGAGTCACACCGAGAAGCACAATCGCATCACCCGGTGTCGACCATGCCATTGGTGTGCGATGGGCAACATTGTCGATGACACCGAGCACTCCAACCACTGGTGTGGGATGAATCGCTACGTCACCCGTTTGGTTGTAGAACGACACGTTGCCTCCTGTCACCGGTGTATTCATTTCTAAGCACGCATCTGCAAGTCCCGTGACTGCACGTTCAAATTGCCACATCACCCCTGGATCTTCAGGTGATCCAAAATTCAAACAGTTCGTTACAGCCAGTGGAGTTGCTCCCGTTGTCGCAACGTTGCGATAGGACTCAGCAAATGCCAACTGTGCTCCGCGATAAGGATCAAGCGCGGCAAACCGGGCATTGCAATCCGTTGACACCGCCACGCCACGACCAGTCTTTTCATCTACGCGAATCATCCCGCTGTCCTCTGGTTGCGCCAACACAGTGTTGCCCATGACATAGCGGTCATACTGCGAGGTCACCCAGGTCTTTGATGCCAGGTTTGGTGCAGCAGTCATTCGAAGTAATGTCTCACGCACTTCTGCAGCTGACCCTGGTCGAACTAAGCGATCCGGAGTTGGTGCATCCGCTTGCCGAGCATCGAGCCATTGCGGGCGCGCAAATGGTCGTTCGTAGACAGGACCATCGTGAGCAACTGAGCGAGGCGGAACATCAACAATGCGCTCGCCGTGCCAATCAACCGTGAGACGACCCGACGCATTCACTTCACCAATGACGACAGCCTCGACGTCCCACTTCTGGCACACGTCCATAAACGCATTTACTTTGTCGGGTGTCACTACTGCACACATGCGCTCTTGGGATTCGCTCATCAAAATTTCTTCGGGTGATAGTGAACTATCGCGCAACAGCACACGATCGAGCCACACATGCATGCCGCCTTCACCGTTACTTGCAAGTTCGCTTGTGGCACACGATATTCCTGCTCCACCTAGGTCTTGGATACCTTCGACGAGTCCGCCATGCAGAACTTCGAGGGTGCACTCGATTAACAGCTTTTCCATAAATGGATCGCCTACTTGCACACTCGGACGCTTCGCAGGTCCATCTGCATCAAAAGTCTCGGAGGCCAACACACTCACGCCACCGATACCATCGCCGCCAGTTCGTGCGCCATACAGAATTACAGCGTTGCCTACACCTGTTGCCTTAGCCAGGTGAATGTCTTCATGCTTCATCGTTCCGATGCACAGCGCATTAACGAGTGGGTTTCCCTGGTACGACGGATCGAAAACTACTTCACCACCAATATTGGGCAAACCAAGGCAATTTCCATATCCACCGATTCCTGCAACAACGCCATTGACAATGCGGCGGGTGTCGGGGTGGGACGGATCACCAAATCGAAGGGGGTCCATTACAGCTACCGGGCGAGCACCCATAGAAATAATGTCGCGCACAATTCCGCCAACACCAGTTGCTGCGCCTTGATACGGCTCAACATAGGACGGGTGATTATGGGATTCCACTTTAAATGTGACAGCCCAGCCATCACCAATGTCGACAACACCAGCGTTCTCACCGATTCCGACGAGCATGGCGTCGTTCTTTGGTGCCTTAGTTCCAAATTGACGCAAATGAACTTTGCTCGATTTATAACTGCAATGTTCGGACCACATCACCGAATACATAGCTAGCTCTGACGATGTTGGTCGTCGATCTAAAATATCTTTAATCCGTTGATACTCATCCGGCTTCAAACCCAAAGCAGCATACGGTTGTTCTGTTGTGGGAGATGTCAGTGCATGAGACACAGTATCCATACTCATACGGCTACCCGCCCATTCGTGATGAGCGACGACAACAGTGAAGTAAAGAAATCTAAGCCATCGGTGCTGGGACCAGTGAGCGCTTCAACCGCGTGCTCAGGATGTGGCATGAGGCCAACGATGTTTCCTGCCGCGTTAGTGATACCCGCAATATCACGACGGCTACCGTTTGGATTTAGGCCGACGTAACGTGCAATAACTCGGCCTTCAGTTTCTAATTCATCAAGCGTGCGCTCATCGGCAACAAATCCGCCTTCACCATTTTTCAATGGGATGACAATTTCTTGCCCAACGGAAAAATTTGAGGTCCACGAGCTGGTGTTATTTTCGATGCGGACTCGTTGATCACGACAAATAAAATGTAAGTGATCATTGCGAGTTAAAGCACCTGGAAGTAGATGGGACTCACATAACACCTGAAACCCGTTACAGATACCCAGCACCGGCAATCCTCCACGTGCGGCGTCAACAAGTTTTTCCATAACAGGAGCAAAACGTGCAATCGCACCGCAGCGAAGATAGTCGCCATAAGAAAATCCACCTGGTAAAACCACCGCATCAACGTTGTTCAAAGATTTATCTGCGTGCCAAATGGGCACTGCCTGCGCACCTGCAATACTGACCGCGCGCATTGCATCTTTATCGTCAAGAGAACCGGGGAAGGTAATTACGCCAACCCGAGCGGTCATTGTGCAACCTGCACTGTGAAGTCTTCGATCACAGGGTTACTCAACAGGGACGCTGCAATGGCATTAATTTGCTCAAGTTTCGCAGCATCAATATCGCCGTCAACATCAAGTACGAACTGCTTGCCTTGTCGTACATCGCTGACCCCAGAAAGACCGAGTCGACCTAAGGCACCTTGTACGGCGCGACCCTGAGGGTCAAGGATTTCGGGCTTCAATGCCACATTGACGATTACGCGGGCCATGAGGTCTCCACAACTAAAGAGTGTTTAAGCGTGTGATAGCAGTCTATCGTTCAACGTTTTGTTGAGTATTCAGGGATGTGCGCAAGTCCTTACGCGGCTCGTACATTGCTCACCTTCTTAGAAGATGACGCCTACCTACCGTGGAAGGGTGACACAATCCACAAAGCCAGCAGCCCTTTTCGTCTATGGGGCCTTCAAGCAAGATGGCGGCGGTCTCGGTCGTATGTGGTACCAACGTTTGACTGCCCTACACGATGCCGGCTGGGACATACATATCGGATTAATTGACTACCGACGCTATCGAACTCGTGCCCTACTTCGCATTCTTGGTGGAAAATTTCCAAGTGATGTGACAGTGCATACCTACTGGCATTTGCAGATGTCCAGGGCTCAGAGTGTACGAGCATTTGCTCGAGCTACGACTAAGTTTATCGCCCGAAAGCTGCTCCTGAAAAAGATTGCACGCGATGTGACGTCACCCCTTCATGAAGGTGTGAACACAAGAAACTACTTTGATCGACTTGGTCGCTTAACATCGAGCGAAACATTTGACAGTCAAACACATTCAGTGAATCAACGAACATGGTTTGACACGGACGGTAGCGAGATTGTCAGAAAATGGTTTACGCCCGACATGAATGAAACATTTATCCAGCGTCCATCAGATTTAGAACGCCACGAAACAGTAAGTGCGAGAGCAACGTGGCTTTCAGAATTACCGCTGCCAGATGGCACTATCGTCTTTGCCGATTCACCCTATACATATTCTGTGGTTGCCCAATTGCCTCAGCGTTGGGGCAAAATATTTGTTCTCCATCTCAATCATTTGAAACGTAAACACTCGGCACTCGGCGAACTGACAAGCAAGATGGAGCGTGACTTTAATCCGTTCGTCCGATTTGCTGATGCGATCGTAACTGCAACAGCAGATCAAGCTGAGGACTTAGAGAAACGTTACGGGGATACTTTCCATTTTGAATCCATCCGTCCCGTGATTGATTTCAAAATGCCATCACACAAAATCGCGCGCAATCGCCATCGCATCGTCATGGTGTGTCGACTCGTTGATGTAAAACGAGTGCACCACCTGTTGTCGGCTATGCCGCTCATCATGGCAGTAGTACCAGATGCACAATTGGACATCTGGGGCACTGGTGATGACGAGGCTCGACTCAAGGCACTTGCACTTGATGCTGGTCTCACAGACTCAGTCAAATTTTGCGGCTACACAACGGAGCCGGAGAAAGTATTTAGGCAAGCAGGAGTGTCAGTACTCACTTCGCAACGCGAAGCATATGGTTTGGCTGTTACAGAGAGCTTGCTTCAAGGTTGCCCTGTTGTGTCATACAACATCAAGTACGGGCCAAGCGAAGTGATAACTGATGGTCTCAATGGCATCCTGATTGAGGATGGCAAAATCGGCCAACTTGCAGATGCCATCATCTCGATTCTGACAAACCCAGAATTACAAGACTCAATGAGCCATGAAGCTCAGAAGGTACACGAACTCGTTGATCGCGAGCATTTTCAGCAGGAGTGGGTTGCGCTCGCAGAGCAAATAAGCGGCGTGGCACGCAGTAGAGTCGTTGCTACTACGGCCCCGTAGCTCAGGGGATAGAGCAGTGGTTTCCTAAACCATGTGCCGCATGTTCGAATCATGCCGGGGCCACGTGAATGATGTTCTAGCCTCTTTAGTTTCTGCATACGGCAGCGAAGTGATTGTCGACCCCAATGTGGTTGATGCCTACACCACAGACTGGACCAGACGATTTACTGGACCAGCTATTGCAGTACTACGACCAAAAACCGTGGACACTGCCAAGCAAATGTTTACGCACCTCAACACACTTAATGTAGTTATTCAAATTCAAGGTGGTAACACAGGTCTTGTAGGTGGTTCCATACCGCCACCGCGCAGTTCATTACCAGTAGTGATTGTAAGCACAAGTCATCTCAAGAATTGCGACGAAGTGGACCACGTATCGGGCAGTATCACCGTGGATGCCGGTGTCACGCTTGGTGAGTTGAACAAAATAATTTCAGCTCACGGTTGGGCGTTCGGTGTGGATCTCGCTGCTCGAGAAACTGCAACAATCGGCGGAATGTGTGCAACAAATGCAGGTGGGATTCGAGTATGCGCATTCGGGATGATGCGCGAAAACGTTACCGGAATTGAATTCATTACTCTGGACGGAACAGTTGTGTCAACGATTGACAAGCCTGCGAAAAATAACACAGGGCTACAGTTGGCAAACTTTGCGATTGGCAGCGAAGGTGTGCTTGGCCTGATTACCCGCGTGCGACTCCGATTGCGACGCCCGGCACAGGCCACAACTGTGCTTGTTATTCCGGCCAACACTATTCCCGATGCGCTTGCCTGGGTACGTGAAGCACAACAACACACAAACACACTTTTAGCGGCTGAAATTATCGACAACGTAACAATGGAGTTGGTTCTACACACACATAGCCTGCGGCCGCTCTGGACATCAACGGCCACATACGCGGTACTCATCGAATTTGAGGGCGACATTAATTTGTTTACCGCTCCCGATGATGCACTCGTTGCTTCGAATTACGCTGAACAACGGGAGTTATGGAAATACCGCGAACTTGCTAGTGATAGTTGGACATCACTTGGAGACGTTCACAAACTCGATGTCAGTGTTCCATTGCCACATCTAAACCAATTCGTCACAGAGCTGTCGCACGTATTTGCCTCACACCACAATGTCACACGTGGCGGATTCTTTGGCCATCTTGCAGATGGAAATCTGCACATAGAAGTAGTTGGTCCTACCTTCGAAGACTTCTCGATAGATCAAGAAATTTTAGAACTTGTGGCACGCACCGGAGGAAGTGTGAGCGCCGAACATGGAATCGGTCGCGCTAAGGCTGATTTTCTTAACCTGGCTCACGATGACGCCGCCTTGGCTGTCATGCGACAGATAAAGACTGTCTTTGATCCCAACGGGCGGCTCAATCCAGGTGTCATCTTTAATGAATAACCAACGTCTGTGCTTTTAGCGTCCGACGTTGTGTCAGGATAAGTCAGTGACGTGGTTGATAACAGGAGGCGCGGGCTACATTGGCGCCCACGTTGTTGCGCAAGTACTCAAGTCGGGACGCGACGTCGTCGTTCTGGATGATCTATCAACCGGTATCCAAGCCCGAATTCCAGACAACGTGATGTTTGAGCAAGTCACTCTGACTGACCAACAGCTTGTCCATCAAGTATTTAAGTCCCACTCAATAAGTGGCGTCATCCATCTAGCCGCTAAAAAACAAGTCGCAGAATCCGTAGCCAATCCGACGTTGTACTGGGATGAAAACGTTATTGGATTAAACAACCTGCTCGCCGCAATGTCCGAGCATGATGTCACAAAACTGGTCTACAGTTCCAGCGCCGCAGTTTACGGGCAACCTGAACTTGCAGGAACTGATCTCATTACAGAGACAACTCCGTGCAGGCCGATTAATCCCTATGGAGCAACTAAACTTGCCGGCGAGTGGCTGGCACAATCCCGCACAGTTTCCGATGGATTTAGTGTTGCGGCCTTGCGATACTTCAATGTGGCAGGAGCCGGAGAGCCACACCTTGGTGATCAGTTCGCTTTCAACTTAATCCCCATTGTCCTGAATGCAATTACCCAAGGCCAGCAACCCACAATTTTTGGAGACGACTACCCCACACCAGATGGCACATGCATTCGCGACTACATCCATGTCCAGGATCTTGCAGAGGCACACGTTGCTGCGATAAATCTTGTCGATAGTCGCGAAGGTGTGTTTGAACCCATCAACATTGGTAGCGGAACTGGATCAAGCGTACGAGAAGTCATTGACGCTATCGAGGGAACATGTGGCATTGAAATTCAGCCAGCTATGGCTGCACGACGCGATGGCGACCCAGCACAACTCGTTGCTGCCGTATCGAAAGCCCGCGAGTTGCTTTCTTGGGAGAGCTCAAAGTCACTGGGCGATATTGTTACCAGTGCTTGGGAAGCGTGGAACGTTAACTAACAACCGCGCGGCATTGTGATAACGCATTTGCTTGGAACTGGAACTTTTGAAGTTGCTCGAGCAACTTTAAAAGTAATGGTTGCTTGTGCTAAGCCACCCTTGCCATCTTCGACTTGGTAATCCACGGTGAACGTGCCATGCCACGATTTAGGTGGGGTGTAACTAAAGCGGGTTCCAAGCAGCGTCAACTGACCAAACTTTACATCTGGATGGTCAAAAGAAATGTGCAGTGAATCTGAGTCTGGGTCAGAAATCCTTGAACCAACGTCAAAGAATTTCTTGGGCCCTCGTTGTTTGGCAGTCACGACAACATCACTAGCACTCGGTGCATGATTAGTTTCAATCACATCGGTGGCGACATTGTTGTCCAAGTCTGGATCACCGTCCCCATCTGGGTTTGCTGATACCTGTGCCATCACCTCATGTCGATTACCTGCAAGCCCAGTCAATACTGCGAATGTCACCGAGATGGAATCTCCAGGCAACAGCGGATTTGCCCCATTAATACCCCACTGATCGCCATGGCAGGTGAGAACGGGGTCGGCGACAACACAATTCGTCACATCCCCGAGATTCCAAACACTGGAAAATCCTGCGGGCAACGTCACAACCAGAGTTGGGTTGGTTTCTTTCCCTGCACCTAAATTGGTCACCACTGCAGTCACCGTGGTTTGATCGCCTGCTTGCACAAAGGCATCCCCAAACTCCACTTGAACTTCTAGGTCAGTCGGGAGCACGGAATACTCTGCGGTGACTGTGTTGGAAAATGTTTCGAAATCTCCAGGAATGGTCGCGTAGGTATACACAGCTTCCGAGACGTTACTAAAAGTCACAGGAGGACTTGCCCCACCAATGCTCGAATCAGCCACAGTTCCCCTGATTACCACCCTGAGATCATCTGCAGCGACGGCGCCCGATGTCGGGTTTAACGTGAATGATCCGCAAGTCACTGTTGAGCTTTCCACTGCGCAGGCGCTGGGGACCAGGGAGCCATTCAGGTAGGCCTTTGCATCAAGAAAATCGACATACTCGGGCAAGTCATCCTGCAGTGTTACATTGCCGGCTTGCCCAAACCCAGTGTTTGTTCCATCAATTGTGTATTCGATGACATCATCTTTTGCCACTGTTGTTGCGGGAGTTAAACCATCAGAGGCCGACATGTTTGAAATGTATTTCGTCAATTCAACATTTGGTGCGTACAGCTCTGTGGCAATTCCCATTGCAGACAAAAAATACGTGTCGAGATTTGATGTGAAAGTTACGGTTGCTGTGGTTTCATCATTTGGAATCGCATTGATAGTTTCGATGCGGTCAATGTCTACCCCGAAGGTATTTTTGAAATGATCCGGCTCGCACGTATCGCTTGGGCAATTGTCAAAGTACGAGTTTCTTTCGTCGTCTTGCGAAACTGTACTATTCATAAAGTTGTTTGGGGGATTAAGTGAATTAGCAAGCGTCGTTGCTAAGTCTCCACTCTTTAAAGTCACTGAATCACCACCGCTCGAGGCATCGCCTTCAACTGCAACAATTCCAACTGTTGACGAAACTTTTCCAGATGGAGGTGTAACGAAATCTGAAAGTTCAATATCTTCGGACGAATTTTGTGCCACTAAAGAAAAACCTGCAAACACCGTGACGTTGCGCAGTGGTTCGGAAGAATGTGCGTACACAACTATCAGTGACCAGCCAGCAGAACGATCTACGCCCTGAGATGTCTGAATATTGCCTGCTGTGAAGGTAGCAACTTGTTCTGCGTTGCCACCATCATGCCAATTGCTTGGGTTGACAACTGTCGATGCCACATCTGCATAGGCGCTGTAGTACTTCACACGTTGACTGTTGTCTTTTTCTTCTCCAATGCCATCACGAGTAATGAGACATTTATTCGATGAGCAATCTTGATCTATGCCAGAAAAGAGTGCCTGACCGCGAAGCAATCCATTTTGCGCAGCGACAATGTAATTGGGAGCGTTAGCCGAGCCACCTTCTAGAGTGCCAAACCAAAAGAAGTACGCCTTCTGAATAATTGCCCCAGCTGGAATTCTGATTGAAGCGCTCGATGAATTAAATGGCATCACGCCAACCATTGGATGTGAAGACTGGATGTTACGCATGACATAAGCGTTGTTGTTGTAGTTCACGCGCCCTGGAGCAAGACGACGAGCTAAATCGCAATTTGCCTGATTAGTGCCTAATTGAGAGGAGCAACTCACGACAGTATTGCCTGTCATCACAAACTGACCATTAATGTTTTTGTTGTACAGCGCCTGGAACTGTGCCAAATTGACGGCTTCTGCACTTTGGGCGCTCAGCCCAGCACTGAGCAACGCCACTACGACCGAAATAATGCTGTTTCTGCGGACAATTCTTGGTTTCCACATGACCATGCTCCTTCACGTCACGAATATCGACATTTTAGAGCAAAATGTGCTTTTTGCTCAATATTGGCCAAATTCGAGCCTTTTCATAGATGTGGCAGCCGCACAATTCGGCACCCAATTGGTACATTTAAAGGACAATCGCATCCGCGAAACCATTGGTTTGAAGGCCGGTCTTATGCTTCCCCGCAAACGACAATTGAGCGCGATGGGCATGATTATGCTCAGCGCTTCTCTTGTTATGCCAGCGACCCAAGCGACAAATAGTGCCACGCCAATTGTCAGTGCCACGCAAATCAGTGAGATGGCCGCCTGGACAGATTCAGCGCTACATGACCGTAAAGCGATGCTTGCTGCGAAAGCCTCACTTAAGGTTGCGGACGCAAATCTGACTACGGCTAAGGACGCTGTTTCTAGTGCCACTGCGCTACTCGCCACTGCAACATCAAGGCAAATTGATAGCCAAAAAGCACTTGATGCAGCAAATGCTGTACTCACAGCAGCGCAAAAAGCGCTCGCCAAACTTCTTCCAGATCCCAAAGCTGACCCCGCAGCATTGCCAACAACGCCTCTTACTGGTCTCACTGTTGCTGCGCTCACTACTTCTGTTGCCAATATAAAACTTGTTCAAGCGCAACTTGGTATCAAGAAAACAGGTAAGTGGGATAAAAAGACTAAAGCTGCATATAAGGCATTTCAAATTTCATTAGGTTACTCAGGGGCAAATGCCGATGGCATTCCTGGACAAAAGTCACTCGATGCACTGATTGTTGTGGCTGGCAAGAAGGAAGCAGCACGTCTTGACATTCTTAACAAAACAGCAATCAAGAAGGCGCGTTCTGAAGTTAAGCTAGCTCAAGCAAGTGTGGTCACCGCGCAAAGCACACTCGACGACTCGGCCAAAGCCATAGTCGATGCACAGAAGGCTTTAGATAATACTCATGCTCCACTTATTAAGGCACAGTCCGATCGCGATGCCATCGCGGCGACGTTTACTGCAGCCGATACCAGCTACAAAACAAACTTAAACAAAGTCAATGCGATTACATCTGTGACTCCATACAGCGGTCCCACATGTTTACCTGGACAAGCAATAGGCAAGGAATTCTCGTGGGACTGCGGAACCGTAACTCAGGTGACCGACGGTGACACAATCGAAGTGCTCACCGACACAGGAACCATGGTTATCCGCACACTTGGAGTGCAAGCCACAGAAACTGATCACCTACCTGCAATGGTTGCGCAGTGCGGCGCCTACCCCGCTAAATCTCGCCTCAAGCAGCTCATCCCTATTGGAACTGTCGTGCAACTGCGCGCCCAAGCCTACGATTCGTACAACACTCACTTCAACGCCGGCAATTACCATCGGTACTACCGTGGGATCTACATCCGCGATAGTGACGGTAATTTCACTGTGGATACCTCAGATTTTCTCTACCGTGAGGGACTTGCCTTGTGGTTCCCATTGGCCCGAGTTCCAGGTAGTAACGCATACGAATCATTGCCCAATGAGAGATACTTCAATGAACTTCTCGGCGCCGCGGCTCAAGGTAAGGGGCTATTTTCAGGCACACTCTGCCCAGACCCAGCTGCAGGAGCGCTAGGAACATATTCCCCCCAGCGCGAGATCACACCTGAGTTGTGGGCACTTATGGATCCACCGGGAACCGATTCTGTGGGCGGACCTAACGACTCACGTGCTGAATATGTTGTGGTGAAAAACCCGTTATCGAGCACGCAGGACTTGAATCTGTATGGGTGGAAGTTACGAGACACCGCACTTAATTTCTTTACCTTCCCACAAGGCGCTGTACTTAAGCCTGGGCACATCGCACGAATCTACATTGGTGCAGGTACAGACAACATCAACACCAACGTCTACTTCTGGGGATTAGCGACTCCACTGTTTCAGAACTACAGTCCAAGTCTTTATCAAACCACTGGATACCTACTCGGAGATGGCGTCTACCTCTCGGACCGGCAGGGTCCTAACCGAAGTGGCGGAAATCTACGCGCCTGGTTCCATAATCCGTGCCTTGATTCGAGCAACCATTACACAGCCACCTGCCCAGCGCTGACTACAGATAAAACGACCGTGCCAGCAATCGTCGGATTACCGCAAGCTGCTGCCCAAAAGGCACTTACCGATAATCACTTGGCTTACAAAGTAGTAACTCAGGTCGACGACACCCACATTGGAGTGGTTGTTGCTTCATCACATTCAACTGCCACACAGGTTGATGTCGATACCGTCATCACCATCACTGTGGGTGTTGCAACTGCGACCACTCCGACTACGCCTTAAAACTCTTTACCGTGCTTCACACAGCACCTTGCGCCGTGACCAATTGCCATAAAGCTGAGTTCAGTACAGTTCTAGATATTTCTTAAGTGGCAGATCTGAGCACTTTCAAGGCTTTTTGAATCCGTTTGATTTTCTTATTAGTCGCTGCATTAATCTGCCCTTGCGGAATTCTTCCATAAGTAACAACTGTGGTCCATAGTTTGACCTTCTCAACACTCTTACCTGTCCGAGGTGCATGCCAGATCGTATTTGAACCGGCGTAAATTCCAACGTGGTACACCCCACTGACTCCGTGGAAAAATACCAAATCACCAGGTTGAGCTTGAGAGCGAGTAATCTTCGTCGTGAAGTTGTACTGCGCCTGAGCTACGCGTGGGAGCGAGACACCCACTTTGTTGTAAACGAACTGGGTATAACCCGAACAGTCAAAACCTGAGGGCGTCGTACCGCCGAATATATAGTGAACGCCTTTGTAACGTGCCGCCACTTTCAACACTTGCACCGAATCCAGGTGCGCGCTGGCTAGCTGCGCGGTCGCTGCTGCTAATTGAATTTCTAAGTCACTGATTGCTAGCGCCCGGGCAGTCCTTGCCCGCTGACTTTGGACTCCGTCAGATAGATATTCCTCAACTGATGCTTTGTTGGGATCGACAACTGAATCGAATTGCTTGATTGAGCCGTTAGCGCTGACGGTTGCGCTCGTGTGAGAAGGGCTCCAGGCATAGGTGATGGAACTTGAAAACGCTACGACCGCAATAGATAAAGCTGCCGTCGTGAAGACAAAAGGAACTCTGTGCGTCAAAACACGTGGTCGTACATTCATACGGATCTCCTGGCGCCGATGAGGTGAGCTGTCGGGTTCGGCTGGAGAAGCTGCCGGTCAGTGTCCTGACTTGACCCCAAGGCTTCTTTCGAAGCCACTTACCTGTGGTTCCCCCACTCTCACCCAAGGGTTTGCTGCTCTGGCAAGAGGTGAGATTTGGCGCCTCACCAGAGTCGATTCCAGGTGGAATCTGTTACTTCGACCGTAACCCACACAGCGGACATGCTGCACCTAAAACGGACGTGCGTGTCCGCTCAAAGGCCTAAAACAGGGGCTAATACAGGGATATCCCTAGGTTTGCTGCAGTGTGACATATAACAAACTTTTGATTTTCCACAGGGAAAGTCCACATTGTGAAAATTGTCGTTGTGAATCCGACTGCCTAAAGCCCTGAAAATGCTCGAATGATCGAGACCACCGCAGGACCCAAAATGATGATGAAAATACCAGGTAAGAAGCACAGCATCACGGGCATCAGAATCTTCACTGGTACTTTTTGAGCTTGTTCCCGGGCGCGGTCTCGGCGCTTCATTCGCATCTCAGTTGACTGCTCGCGAAGCACTCCGGCCATCGGAATGCCTAGCCGCTCAGCCTGGACCAATACACTGACAAATCTTTCAAGATCAGCATTATTGTTACGATCCGACATGTCTTGCAATGAATCAATCATCGTCTGGCCCAACTGCATCTGGCGCAGTACCCGAGCGAACTCCTGTGCGAGTGGACCTTTCAAGATGGATGCCACTTGAGACATCGCCGATTGAAAAGTCAGACCTGACTCAACACATAGGTTCAAAATATCAATGGCATCCGGCAGCGTCTTGTCGATTTCCAAAGAACGTTTTGTTCCCGTGTTGTACGTCAATACATCAGGCAAAAAGTATCCCAACAAAGTGAATGCGGCAATCATGAGGACCCCGCGCGGTCCCGCATCAAACTGTGTAACCATTCCGTATGCTAAGCCGCTGAATGCGCCCACTACTTTGCGCCGTACCAGATTCCTGTAGGCGGAGATATCCTGCTTGCCAGTTGAGACAAGCCTGGACTTCATAGTGTTGGCATACCGTGTGGGAATTAGATTGTGCCCGATTTTGTCCAACAGATTAGGACGGAATGGCGCAACTGTTGGGACAAAAGGTTCACCGGTGCGAGGCACATACACATCCAAGACATCGCTCAATGCGTCCGAAGCGGACTTTTCTCGGAACAACCGCGCCAGAACGACCCATGTGAAGGCGCCGCTCGACACAAAAGTCACAAGTGCTAATACCCAAGCTGACATTTCCATACGGCTACGCCTTGACCATAACGATTTTGCGAATCCAAAACCAGCCCACCAGGACAAAAGTAAAAAACATTGTGAGCATAAAAATGCCAACTGGCTCGGTCCAAAATATGCGGACATAATCACGTCGAGAAAGCAGTAAGAATCCGAAGATCCCTAGCGGCAGAGCGAGCAAAACGTAGGCTGACAGGCGACCCTCTGCAGAAAGTGCTCGCACCTCACGCCTTAATTCAGCTCGGCCTCGAATTGTCGATGACGCTGTATCCAAAATCTTGGAAAGGTTTCCACCCACCTCTCGCTGAATGCGAAGCGCCGAAATGGTCCAAGCAAGGTCATCACTGTGCATTCGGGTAGCAACTCGGGCCAAGGCAGTATCCAGAGTTGAGCCAACTTGGACTTCTGCAAGTGCCCGGCGAATTTGTCGGACTACTTCTCCAGTTCCTTCCATAGCAGCGGAATCAACAGCTTGGGCAAATGACATTCCTGAACGCAGACCACTGGCAATAATCGTCAGGAAGTCAGCCAGTCCGTCTTCAAATGCCCGTAATGTTGCCGCCTCTCGGGACTTAATTAATACATTTTGACCAATCACAACAACAGGCACACTGATCAGGCTGGAGACCGCCCACGAGTGGGAAATTGCAAAAAGTACAATACTGAGCAGTGCAGCCACCAAGCCACATGTGGTTACCCATCGCTCAGCGCTGATCATCAAAGCCGCCCGATCAAGACGATCGGCTAAACCTGGAAAAGTTTTAGATTTCACTACTGCGAGAGCTTGATTCTTCTTGCGCGGACGCAATCGACCGCCTTCGTAGTCAGCCGTGCCCTCGAGGTTCGTATTCTTTTTGCTGCCAGCGACTGCATCATATTCAGCAAGTGTGTCGTGAATTGCATTTGAGTGGAGCCGGCGCCGGCGCAACCGAATAACGAAAAAGCCACAACTGAATATTGCCACTGCAGTGAGAGCCGCTTGCCCTATTGGCCCATACAGAATCGAAGTTAATGTTGCTGGGGGTGGCTCTGGGGCTACGGTCACCGCAGGCGTAGGTGTGGGTGATGGAGTAGGTGTAGGTGTAGGTGTCGGGGATGGAGTTGGCGGCGCAGAAACAAGCACAGCCGTAAAGATGTCGGCAAGTGCTGACGCGTCTTTTGCTTGTAACAGTCGACCCGAGCCTGTGTCTGTGAATGACTGGAGGACTTGAATATTTTTAGACCCGCTGCCAACAGTCACAATGTCAATCGCATACCCGCTCTTTTTGAGTTTCGTCACAACGTTTGCAGGAAGTACGGTGCTAGACGTATCGTCACCGTCAGTTAACACGACTAAGCGTGCAGTCGAGCCTGCAGGAACAATCGAAATTGCCTTAATAATTCCGTCATACAACGAGGTATCACCAGCAGGAGCGACAGCTTGTAGACCCTTGCGAATCAGCGAATAGGTCAATGTGGGGTTGATTGCCACAATTCCCTGTGAGTTGAATGTCACTAGACCAACCGATACGCCAGTTGGTACTTGCTTGAGAAACTTAATACCCACATCGCGTGCTGTTTGAATTTTGGCACCTTGCATGGATCCACTTGCATCCAAAACAATAATGACCGCATCAGGATTGTCTGCGCTACTGGGACTTACCCAGGCGCCCTGCGCGACCAAACTAAGAAGTAGCGCGCTCACAAGTCGCTTCATTTGCGGAAGTAATCCCCCGATAAGTGAACATCCTGAGTACTCAAGCGATCAAGGAATTCAGGCATGATTCCCGTGGGCACCATGCTGCCTAGACTGCCTCGTTTGCTGTCGTTGTACTCAAAGGTATAGAGATCTTGCATCACGATGGTGTCACCTTCGAGTCCGGTGATTTCACTGATTTTTGTAATCCGGCGAGACCCGTCACGCAACCTAGATTGCTGAACAACCACGTTGATAGCGTGCACAATTTGCTCACGAATGGCTCGAATGGGTAGATCCATTCCAGCCATGAGAACCATGGTCTCGATACGTGAGAGCGCATCACGGGCAGAGTTAGCGTGCACAGTAGTTAGCGATCCGTCATGGCCGGTATTCATCGCCTGAAGCATGTCCAGCGCCGCTCCATCACGCACCTCGCCCACAACAATGCGATCCGGGCGCATTCGCAGGGCGTTGCGAACTAAATCGCGGACAGTAACCAATCCGCGGTCTTCCACATTGGGTGGTCGAGTTTCCATACGGACCACATGCGGTTGGTTGAGAGACAATTCAGCTGCATCTTCCACGGTGATAATGCGTTCATCTTCTGGGATGAATGACGACAACACATTCAGAGTGGTCGTCTTTCCTGATCCGGTACCACCACTAATTACGATATTCAACCGACCGCGTACGCAGGCAGCGAGCACATCCATTGCAGCTTGCGACACTGTTTCCATTGTGACTAGGTCGCGAGATGTAAAGGCATCTTCATTGAACTTACGAATCGTCAATGACGAACCATCCAAGGCAATGGGCGGGACAACAGCATTCACCCGAGAACCATCAGGCAGTCGAGCATCGACCATTGGACTGGATTCATCGACTCGACGACCCACGGTATTCACAATGCGATCAATGGTTCGTCGAAGGTGCTCCTCACTGGCGAACTGTAAATCTGTGGGAGTGATCTTGCCATTCTGCTCAATGTAAATCCGGTCAAACCGATTAACCATAATCTCGCTGATGTTGGGATCACGCAGCAGTGGTTGAAGTGGCCCGAGCCCAAGAATTTCGTCAGTTACTTCCTGCATCAGACTTGCCCGATCAAGTCCAGACAACGGATGGTCGAAGGTGCTCAGTACCTTGGTAATCGCCTCGAAAACATTGCGCTCAAGAGTGGCCACGTCGATCTGGTCGCCATACAACTGCTGACCCAGCATTTCGATTAATTCGTTATGAACCCCGACTTTGAGTTCAGCCTGGTCATCACGCTGAGTTTCGTGCACGATTGCACGCAACGATTGTGCTTGGTTCACTCCTTTGGCGGAAGCTGAATCACCACGTGCTAAGCGATCGGCGAGTGTCATTTTCCACGCCGTTCTTTACGGTCACGACGCCCCGAGGTTTGTGTTACTGCCTTACCCGCCACCATTGCAGCAATCTCATAGATTGCTCGAGATACGGGATGTCGGGGATCACTTTCGACCATCGTGACTCCACGATTAACTGCCATAGGTACATCTGCGCTGTATGGAATGCGTACCGCAACATGACCATCGATGGCACGCTCGACGTCTTCTACTGATAAGCCAGTATTTTGGTCCGCGTAATTGACAAGCACGTGGCGCTTACTGCGCGGCACTTCGAGCTCGTCCAGGGTCGCTGTTGACACTCGAAGATTCTTCAATGTGGGAATATCCAAGGTTGTAATGATGAAGTGGAAATCGGCCGCATCGAATGCTTCCAACACGACGTCTGTGAATGCAGGTGACGAGTCAATAACAACGTACTCGTACATTTTGACGAGTTCGTTGAGAATTGCACGGCCAATGTCACCAGTCATATATTCGGCATCGACAGGGTTGGGTGGTGCCAGGAGTACGTCAAAGTTTGGCTTGTAGTTGATAACAAGCGACGATACGGCTTGTCGATCTAAGTGGTCGCCCATCGCAATGGCATTAGCGACTGTCTTTGTGGGATTGATACGCAGTGCTACACCAACGTCACCGAACTGCAGGTCAAAGTCAACCAAGCACACACTGCCCATTTCGCTGAGCGCTTGTGCAAGGTTTGTGGAAATTGTCGTTTTGCCACAGCCGCCCTTCGCTGAAAAGACAAGGACTGCTTTACCACGACTTGGACTAGCCTCATGTGAACTAACGCCTACAAATTGCATGCTGAGCGCTAGGGATCGTTGACAGGCCGTAACAAGTGCAGCTGCATCATCGATATTGACAACTTCTCGGACGCCAAATCGTAACGCTTGTCCCATCACAGTGAGATCAACTCTGCGGCGAGTGAGAATCACGCCGAGAGCTGGTCGAGGTACTCGATAACGCTCTGCAAAGTTTGTCGCAATCGCAAGGTCTACATCAGGGCCAACGATCACTAATTGCTCATTCAGGTCGCGACTGAGTGCGTCTTCCAGTTGTGAAATGTTTTCGACCAGAGTTGCGTCTTCGCCTAACGCAAACTTAAAGCGTTCTGCGGTATCAGCGGTGGAACCAAGAATGATTGCCATGAGTTAATTGACTCCATCAAATATGTTGGCATCGTTAACGCCACCATCAGGAATAACTTGAGTTGTTCCGTTTAGCAGTGCCATGTAGAGCGCACCGGTTTGAATGCCATGCACCAATTTCTCGGCTTGCTTTTGTGTTACCGCTACTGTGACCAGAAAGTTACTAGCATCAGTGAGCGTTGAATCAACTTGGTCTGACGTTGTATGGTTTGCGATTGCTAAAACCAGAACATTTGAGAGCAGAATTCGCGTTATTTTCTGAGGGGATGGATCTGTTGATGTTGCTGGCATAGCTACGGTATCCAAAATCATGATGTGCGAACCGGGTCGTAGAAATCGACCCACGTGCGCGGCATCTGCAAGGTCCACCGAAACTGCAAACATGCCCGAAGGAACTGAAAGCGGGCCAACTGCAGGCAGAACTTCGGCGGGAGCGGAGGCTGTACCTGTCGGATTGACCGTTGGAACACTAGTCACCGAACTAGGGGCGCTTGCAACTCGAAAAACAATCCAAGCAGCAACAAGTGCGACCACAAGCGCAGCCAACAGTGATTTTCTAGATGATGTCATCGCATACTCCTATGGAACTAACTCGACTGCTTGCACGCCAAAAGCGGGCACTGTGGCACTGGTATCTATCTTGCCAATAGGAGTCACACCTTTGGCGAACTGAGCAGCGACACACAGGTAAGTGCATGTTGTCGACGTAAAAGTTGTACCTACCACCGCAGCGGCGTTAAGTTTGTAGCCCAAAATTGCGATACGAGCAAATGACGCTACCGTAAACGTGCGCACGCCACCAGTAACCGTCGTTGTTGAGTACACAGGGACATAAATATATGGGTAGTTCGTGCCAGAGGCTATAAGAGATCTCAGGCGAGTTGAGAATGCTCCACCGCATAGGTTGCTCACACTTGCTGCTGAGGTTGGTGTAAATTGCGTCAGCACTGTGCCAACCCCAATGTGCACTGGAGTAGTGCACGTAACATCCGAAGTCGGAAGGCTCACAAGGACTAATCCTTTGTAGTTGGCTGTGACTACAGATCCTTCAGCTGGTGTGCCAGATGAGCATGCGGTGGTAGCACCCGTTGTTTCATTAAAAACTGTGCGATACGTAGCGGTGGTTAGTCCTGTGAAGTTGCATACTGAGATTGCAAATGGCATGAGGACTTCGGCCTGTGTAGTTCGTCCAAATTTCGCTTGTGAGCAGGCATGCAGTGTCCAGGAACCATCGGTCACATTTCCATCGCCAAACATACGAGCGAACGCCGGAGCCAACGCGGTACCTTGTGCATTAGTCAATGTGCTGGTTCGCACCCGCGCGTACTTTGTTCCTGCTGACATTGTTGTCTGGCAATCACCCCTCTGCCCGGTGCTTGGAGCACACGCCAGAAGCGGCGATGTGCCACACACTTCATCCACTGAGGTTGCCAAGTCAGGAGAGTTATTTTGGGCATAGGCCACAGGGCTAGTTGTGCAGCCAACTCCGATGGCACAACTTTGTGCGACCGACAGTAACGTGGCATCTGCGGCATTCTGAACAACACGGCGTTCTAAAAGAAGCTGACCACCATCTACCACCAGAGCAAATAGTCCAGCCATGATTCCCATGAGGACGACAATGACAAATATCAGAGTGACAGCACCAGAATCGTCGGTGCATGAAGTTGCAGGTCTAGTGCGCGTTCGACTTAGGATTCGGTGCATAGCATGACGCCATGGCCAACGAGGTCCATCCCCAAGCCTGAGGCATCGCCAAGCTGGGTGCCCTGGTCGAACATCTGCACCAAACTTATTGGGGTCAGCCAATGGAAAGTGGCATGAACATCTACTGTGGTAGTTTCGCGATCAGTATTAATCGCACATGACTGGGTATTGATTGACAGCGTTGAAGATGAAAGCGATGCCATAGCAGAGGCACCTGGCGCTGTGGCAAGGACTATTGTCTGAACTTGTGATGCTGACATGCCTAATGCACTTGCGCGCGCACCTTCACGGCTTGCAGAATTTAAGCTGATTTCGACGAAGAATAAGCGTCCGAAGTCAATCAAGAGAAGGATCAGCATGAGCAGCAGCGGAAGAATTATTGCGAATTCAACCGCCGCTGCTCCACTGTCATCTGTGAGCGTGCGGCGCCTAGGGGCCATGCAACGCATATTTTTCTCTTTTCGATAGTTGAAACGATCAACGAACTTACGGAGTGATCGAGTTCTTAACAGTCGTGAAGAGAGTGCTGAGCTGGGTTCCTAATGCAGTAACTGCACCAATGATTGCCACAGCAATAAGACCAACAAGCAGTGCATACTCAACAGCAGTTGCGCCATCTTGGTTTGCAATGAGGGTCTGGATTTTTGCATACATTTTCGTCATTGTGTTGCACCTTTTCTTTGAGGAAGTCGTCTCTATTGGGACAATAGAAACACAGGTCACTTACGTCACAACTGTAACACTGTTAACACAGGCCCTGCAAGACCCAATTTCCCCTATTTGCTCAATTTTCGCAGTAGTATCGGCAGTTATTGCCCGAAAATGGGCTGATTCTTGGCTTTTGCGGCCAAAACGTGAAACTCATCGATGACCACACCATGTGGACCCGCCGAAGGTCCCAAGAGGCAGGGAAGTAGTTTGTACACAAGGAAAAGCCCCCCAAAAGCTTAACTTTCGAGGGGCTTTGCCTTGATCGGGTCTCATGAGAGGCCCATGGTCTTACTTAACAGTGATCTGCTTACGTAGCAGAACTGAGTACTTACCCACTGGTGTGGTCGTGGTAATCAGGTACGTACCCTTCTTGACGCGCTTAGGCAGCTTGAAGGTAAACGAGCCTGACTTAGCACCAGAGAAGGTAACGGAACCAGCGCCAACAGACTTGCCCGATGGTGCAGAAATGTCTACCCCCACGGATCCAGTCAATTTGGCCCCTGTCCCGACGAACATCTTCAGTGTTCCACCAACACGCACCGAGGACGGTGCAGTCAACGACGGCCCGGTCAACGGCGGCGCAGTCGGGGGAGGTGGACTCACTGCAGTCACTGGAATCAGCGTACGAGGTGAAGCCACCCCAGTCACCCACGTTCCTGGACCATTAACTGATATCGGAACACCAGTCTGGTTAAGGGCTCTGACGACTGCATAGACGTTCATCGGCGTTCCCACAGCTGGCACCGATGCCCCAGTCAAAATTATTGGGACTTCACTAAATGACCGCGGTATTACTGTGCTGCGGGCATCTAACGTATCTGTGAGCGTTGTTCCAAGGAGCGTTCCACCAGTTGCTGCGCTGTACACGTCGATCTGGTAACTCATTGCATAATTACCAGCCGCTCCAGCGCCACCCAGTGTTGCAGGCGGATTAACCGAAAGATTCAGATTAACCGTCTGACCCAAGGCAACTCCTGTGCTTCCTGTAACGGATGCAACCTGTCGAGGCACTGTAGGCAAGTTTGTTGCCGATGCGGCAATGCGTTGCCGTGTCGGAGACAAACCTTGATGGGACGTATTGTTTGTGGCGGTGACACTTGCAAAGTACGCAGTGCCATTCGTTAGCCCACTCAACACAACAGAGACAACCGCATCAGTCGTTGCCGCAACTGTGTAATCGCGTTGCGTCAAAGTCGCCGTCAAGGTTGGCTGCACTGCACCGGCAACGGTCGTGTACAACTTGACGTCGTAACTGAACGCGTTAGGCGAATCCGTGGCCGTCAAACCGGCTGAGATTGGCTTATTCCAGTACAAAATGACCTTCCCGGAACCCAGGTTGACTGACGATAGCGGAGCTGCCGCAGTGCCTGACCATTGTGGCCACGTTGGACGCTCTGGCGTATCACTAATCGACATCAAGATAGCTTCTGCTGCTGCAGAGGCGTGACCGGCTCCACGCGCATTAGTCGCTGAGACCGTCGCCGAATAGGTCTGGCCAACAACCAGTGCTGGGACCGTAGCTTGAGCGCGAGAACACGTTGTGGCTGGTGCCGCGACCGTGCACGTACCCGCCGCAACAGGTGTACCAGTAGTTACGTCAAAGAAGTTCACCGTGTAACTCGTGATTGCGGTACCGCCAGTATCAACTGATGCTGTCGGTGCAACCCACGTTGCATGCAACACCTGCGCGCCCGCTGAACCATCAAAGTTAACCGTCGGAGCAGTCATTGCTGTCGGAACACCAAGCGGCGTGAATTGAACCCGATCAGGTTCAACACTTGTGCCACCTGCACTGATTGCTACAACCGTCGCGTAGTAAGTCTCTCCAGCAGTCAACCCTGTCATGACCTGGGTCGTTGGCGTTACAGCAGGTGATGTAGCCAGAGCCACGTTATAGGAGCTAACTAGGTCTCCTGCTAATGCCGCGTTGTAAACCTTGACGGTGTAGGCAGTAGCGCCGAGTTGAGTAAGCGGCGTACCAAGCACTGATCCCATCCAGGTTGGAGCAGTCCACGACAATGAGCCTTCACCAACAGCACCAGCGGCAATCGTGACAGCCAGTGATCCCGGCGCACTCGGTGCATCGGTAATCGCTGGAGTCGTGATGTTCGCTGTGCCTGCACTACTATCGCCCGCACCGTTGTGAACCGTCACACTAATTGTGGAACTGGTTTCAGCGGCTAGACCCGAGACGTCCACCGAAGTTGTCGTTGCTGTCATGCCAGGCGATGCCGACGTGAGGACGACATCTGCTGAGTTATCAGCAGCACCAGTTTGATGTGCCGTGACGGTCCAACCATCAATGGCAGATCCACCGGTAGCGGCAACAGTCCACGTGACATGAGCTACTTCTGGGCCAGTAACAACAGCGCTGACTACGGGTGCGGTTGGCACCGTGATAGCTACCGTCGCAATTAGTGGCAGCGCCTTTGGTCCTTCGAACTCCAGGTTGTTCACTCCAGCAACAGTGACAAAGTACGTCACCGTGTTAGACAAACCACTCACTACTGCAGTACACACACCAGCCAAACATGCTTCACTGGCCACGACATCAGTCGGTGTGCCAATGACAGTTCCACCAATTTCTTGAGTCATCAAGTAAATACGGTATTTCGGAACTGATGAACCAGTTCGTCCAAAGTAACCTGTTGTGCTCGCATGCCATGTGACATCAATTGAACCATTAGCGTGGTAGCCCGTTGTGAGTCCCGTTGGAGCATCAGGGCCAGCCTGGGCCAGCGGAGTAAACAACTGGTAATCCGATGCCGTAGATCCATATGCACCATTCGTTGTCACTTGTGCTAAGTACTGCACGCCTGCTTCTGAGGTGAGACCTGTGAAGGTGCTTGGCGAGGGCACACCGCTATGGGTGACCAGACCTGAGCCGGTTGCAGCATTAACAACGCTGACGTCATAGTTGGCGATAGCTGCGCCACCTGTGACTATTGCATCTGTCCACAACACATTCGTAGTGCCATTGCTATCAACATCTAATGTGACACCAACAGCACCCGATGGGCTGCCAGCGCCGACAACAGCATTAGCTGTCTTCAGGCGATCTTGAACGGCAACCCGAGCTGACACGGTACCGACAGGAGTTCCTGAGTTGCGTGCATAAACGGCAACCCAGTACTGCACGCCATCAGTCATATTTGTTAACTGGAAAGACGTGTTAGTCGAGTTCGTAGGAACATCTGCTAGCAATGTGCCAGCTGTGGCTGCGTTGTACACGCGAATTCCATAGCCGGTAATTGGTGTGGCGCCGTTAACAGCCGGGGCTGTCCATCCGACATCAACTGTTCCAGAACCGTTAGGTGTTGCTGCCACCGCAGTTGGCGCAGCCGGACCAGCGTTAGCACTTGCCGTACCGCGTACCCGAACTGACGGGGCCGACGACACTGCCGCAGCATTCGTTGCAACTACAGAGACCCAGTTTTGAACTGCGCCGCCACCGTTGCCACCAGCTGGAAGGGTCACGATACACGTAGTTGCCGGGGCGTTAACGGTACACGTTGCACCAGTACGCGCCACGGAACCTGTTGCAAGGGTGTACGTCGTCACCGAGTAGCTAGCGATTGAAGATCCGCCATCACTAGTCGGTGTGTCCCACATAACCTGCAGACGAGTATTCGCGCCATTCGTGAGAACCTTCACGTTACGAGGGCTCGACGGTGCTGCTCCCAAAGAAACTGGCACAACGGCTGCACGAGTTGAAGGTGCGCTATCGCCGATTAGCGACGTAGCAACAACATCAACGAATGCGGCCTGACCCTCTGGCAACCCTGTGATAACACACGAAGTTGCTGGAGCGGTCACAGTACATGGAGTAGCAACAAGATTGTTGCCATCAACACTGTTGAACGCACGTGCTGTGTAGGTACGAACGGCACTGCCAGAATCACTGGCCGGTGCACGCCACGTCACGAGTACTGACGAAGCGCTTTCCGATGACGCAGTCGGGTTTTGTGGCGCTGTCGGAACAAATCCAGCAGACGCAACAACTCCACTAAGCGCTACAGGCGCAGCGCCTGCGAAGGAAACAGACTGCACGTTGTAAACCGTGTTTGTTCCCGTCGCATCCGTAATCGTGTAGCCACTTTCCGCACCTTCAGGCAGCGGGTTAACTCGCGTAAACGTGTAGGTGTTTTGTGCACCCGGAAGAGCCAAAATGTCAGCAAACTGAGCCGACGCTGAAACCAAGCGAGTCGCAGCAGTTGCAGTACTTGCAACTGTGAACGTACTGGACGTCACTCCAGTCACAGTCGCATTTGCTACATCGTAAATAGGTACGCCAGAACCAAATGAAGTACCAGAGACGCTGACCTTATCGCCCACTGTGTATGCGTGAGGGCTAGTCGTTGTGTATGTAATGGCACTGCCAGTTGCAACAATCTGCGAGACCTGAACCGTGCTATCAACAAGTTCACGAACAATGTGCATGTGACCAGCGTTAACTGTCCCCGCATCAACGGCAGGACCAATCAGAGACATTGTCGAGAAGCCATTTCCGGATCCACACGCTGTATCTGAGCCAGTTGTGTAACCATCAACCAGAATGCAAGTACGAATATGCTTCGAGCCATCAACAACATTTGATCCACCAAGAAGCTGGATGTTGTCGTTGCCATCGCCACCGAGGAAGATTCCACCGTTGGCATTTGCCACCGACCCACCCCAGGTGTTCGTTGCAGCATTCCAACCAATTGACTTCTTCAATAGCGGCTTCAAACCAGTGATGTAATCAGCATTGGCAATCTTTGGCATCAAGAATGTCAAAGGTCCTGTGACTGATGAAACATTTTCAACAGTTAACGTGACTTGGGTAATCGTGACAGCACCAAGAGCATTTTGCACGGCACCAAACACAGTCGCGTGAGCACCGATACCAGCGCCAGTAACAGTCATACCAGGAACAATTTCTGGTTGAGCTGCGTTGATAGTCACTACTTGGCTACCTTGCACTCCTGTGATGCCTGTTGCAGTTGGAATTGTAATGCTTTGGCCTTGTCCAGAAATAATGTTGTCGGATCCAATCGAACCTGAAACACCTTCAAGATTCACGTAAGCATCCGCTGGCATCGTGAGTGGGTTTGGAGTAACACCACCGAGGTCGGCGTAGACAGCAACTGGCAACGTCGCACCGTTGTCATGGCGCCTCATCTTTTCGTAGGAAACGAAGTCAAAGCCATCTCCACCATCGATGATGTCTGCACCATCTCCGGCCTTGATGATGTCGTTACCAGAATCACCAGACGTTAAGTCATTACCAGATTGACCATCGACCACATCGTCGCTACCGCTAATCAAGGACGCAGCAGCTACTAGACCTCCGTCACCAAACATTGTGTCAATGTCGGCCTTGCCTTCCATCCAGTCAGCACCTTCGCCACCGAACAAAGCGAGGTCGGATGCCTTTGAGCCTTGGATGTAGTCGTTTCCTGCCTCACCAATGAGGGATGCAGTAGCACCGGTGGCATTTCCTGTGTGAATAAAGTCTCCACCTGAGTTACCGTCGATCGTGTCACCCAGTTGGCTTTCACCAGCATTGATGTTGTCATTGCCAGCTCCACCCTTGATGAGGTCTTCTCCAGGTCCACCGATAATGACATCGTTGCCTGCAAACCCGTCGATCAAGTCACCGCCGGAAATACCGCCAGATAGATAATCGTTTCCTGATCCACCAAAGATGCCGTCGTCGCCAGCGCCGCCGGAAAGCATGACGCCCGCTGTGGCACCTGGATCACCAAAGCCAGTTACGTTGTCAAGCCCTGAGTGAGTAATGACATCAGCAATTGTTGACATGGTTCCGCTACCACAGGAAGCGTTGTCCGTGAAATTGCTTGGCAACACGTTTTCGGCAGTAAAGGCGCAGTCAGAAATCGCAAAGCCTGGGCTGTTCATACCCAAAATGCCTGTCGCATCCTGGCTTGCAGCGGACAGACCCGACTTGGCACTTGGAGTATTTCGTCGAATGATATCCGTGAACTTCTGTGCCGGGATTTCCTGGCCGACGTTCATACCCGCAGTTCGTGCTAAGTAATAGAACCGATCGCCGTTTTGCATCTTAAGCATTTGATCTTCAAATACCTGCTGGAACGTAATCCCCAGTACTGGCGGAGTAATTGGTTGCTTACCTGGGTTTTCCGCTAGGCCACCAATCCACAGATCAATGTGGTTAATGCCGGTTTCTACGCCCGCGTAACCAAGAGTTCCGTTGAGGAACGCCCGTGAATCAGCAGGAGGTGCTGGCGATTCGCTGGTTCCATTGCTCAAGAATGTAGCAGTACCACCGTTAGATGGAATATATCCACCACAAGTGGCATCACCATGAGCAGGGTTCGTGTTTTCTACTGTAAACGAGGTTGCATCTGCTGCAATAACTCGTTCGGTATCGCCGACTGGAGTGTTCCAGCACTTTCGGTACTTGAGTCCCGTCACGCCAGAGATCTTGATTATCTGGCCGACCTGGAAGTAGTTCACACCAGTGAAGGTGTGCGAGGTCGAATCCGAAACTGCGTCCGTGATGTTTACCGGAAGTCCGCCTTCCAACAGTGCAGCAGCGTATTTACGCTTTTCTTGAACTGACGTTGGGATAAGGTCCAACGTTGCGGTCACTTCTTCGACGGCTACAACAGCAGAGCCGCCAACAGCGCCTTCGATTCGCTCCCCGTGTGTCAGGGACGCGCTATATGCCCGTGCTTCAGCCTTGGCATCAGCTACATCGCCTGCACTTGATGACGAAGGAGTGAACGTTTTCACTGCTAGAGGGTTATCAGAGTGCTCTGCTTTCACAACAAAGTGTGTCGCATCGGTGACTGAATCTACGATTGCGTAGTCAAAGTTATAGGCAGTTAAACCATCAATGTCCACGGTATCTCCAGCAACGATTTCGGCTGTGGACGAAACGGTGTAAGTAATAGTCAAGTGAGAACCATCCGTGGTTGCGGAAGCCTCTGTGATTGTGGCTACTTCATCCGATAACAATGTCGGATGCGTTCCATAAGCAGCAACGAAGTTAACTCCCGACTCGGGGTATCGCATCTTGGTGAAGAAATCGATCCACGATGTGTATGCAGGCAATGACGAATTATTCTGTGCCCGGTATTGGTTAAGCGTTGGCAGCTGGGTATCGCGGCCACGT
Organism: Actinomycetes bacterium; assembly: GCA_037131045.1. Taxonomy (GTDB): domain Bacteria; phylum Actinomycetota; class Actinomycetes; order S36-B12; family UBA5976; genus UBA5976. The sequence continues at coordinate 2,650 of JBAXRV010000013.1, read as the reverse complement.
GTCAAGTTCAGTGACGCCAAATCCAGAGGAAGACCTAACAGGTTATTGCGCACACCATCAGTAACGAATTCATCGATTTCGTTACCTCGTTGGCTCGACATACCCTGGGCAATCATCGCTGCAGATGTCATGGCCGAGAAGTCGTAGCCGTCATCACCTGGATCATCAATGGCTACCTTGGCAACTGATGTTGAGTCTGTATCACTAACGGTTGTCACCGTGCTTGCTGTATCAGCCACATCGTAAGTAGATGCTGCGTCGTTAAGATCCATCGGTTCACCTGAACCTGCAGGAGGGTAGTACTGAGAAATCTCAAACGAACCATCTCCCGTGTCGGAATCACGAGTTCGGGCTGAAACCACACCACTAAGAATGTTGAACTGTGAATTCGTCATTCCTGACACCGAAACCACAGAGCCGACATTTGGAGCGATTTCATCGGTAACCATTGTGTAAGTCACAGATGAGCCGTCAGATGAGCCCGATGCTGAAGCAATTGCTGCTGGGCGCACTAGGCGCGCTTGAGCTGGATTGGTGAAGGCGGTTATCAACGACACATCTTGGTTACTTGCTGGATCATAGAATGTGCCCGGATTTGAACGAGCGATTGTCTCGTTAAGCATTGAGTGACCAAGTCGGTACACCGCGCTTGCGAATTCTGCTGTGATTCCGGCATTAACTGTTGGGTCATATGCGATGAAAAGTGGCAGGCTTGGCGAAATACGACGAACGAACTCGTCGTACACCATGTGCTGGTATTCCATTTCAGTGATCCAGCGCGATACTGCATAAAGGCGGTTGCCGTTCATGGTTCCGTCGGCATTCTTCCATTCGGAACGGAATGCACTTGTCACCAAAGGATCTCCGCCGTCAGCGGCGAGCAAATTTGTGATGTCTTGGGCCAGTACGTTGTGTTCGCTATGGAAAACGGAGTGAATTGACGACAATCCAATGTTTTCATTTACGCGACCATCGCCCGCCACATAATGGACATCAAGTGACTCGTCGTCATAGTACGTTCCCGAGTTGTCTATTGCCAACGGTGAATTCATTACCGTGTCATGGTCTGGCGTGAGCGCTGCGCCCGAGCGGCCAAACGGAACTGCGGTTGACATTGTGTCGTTGATAAAGGCATGTCCTGAAGACACTGCATGGTAGCCACTTATGCCACTTAAGGTGTCGCCACCAATCACAATTGGATTAGTTGGATTACCCGAAGCCCAAACAAAGTGTGAGCCATTGGTCATCAAGACCATTGGGAATCCTGTAGCAGGGTCTGCCACGAAATTGCCAAAAGCGTCAGTTGCGATAACCGGGACGTCGTTCACATCAAAGTCAGTGAGCTTCAAACCAAGTAGTCGAGCTTGGGCTTTCATGTCTTTCCACTGTGCTAAACCGTGATTTGTTGTGTCATTAGCACCTGTCGGATCTGTCAATGTTGAACCGGCAACAGCATCGGTACGAATCAAACCGCCGCTTACCCAAGCTGATGGCATCTTCACATTTCCAGCAAGAGTTGTGTACGCCTGGTCGCTTCCTTCAACGAGACGCCCGGTTGGACTTGGTGCTCCATTTGTGCCATCAAAGCGATACTCACGCATGAAGAAGTTTGTTGATGCATGTGAACCGTAGGTCTGGCTTTGGTCAATGTACGGAGTTGTGATGTTGAGGCTATCGCCACTGTTGTTTGGATCAGCCGCACGTGTGAGCACCATGTAGTTTGGCGAATACTGACTGTCAACATAAACCGGATCGTTCTGATCTAGTGGAATGTAGACGTTTGATCCACCTTTGGGAACCAAGTCAAGGCCATGATCGAAGAACTGACCGAACAAAGTGAACCACGAGTTGTACCCGGCAGAAACGTTATAGTCCGGTGTGACGTTGGGAATTGACTGAACTTGCGAAACCCGACCCGTTGTTGCATTCACGGCAACTTCACTAGATCCCGTGGGTGCACCATACAGGATTGCGGCCGATTGATCTGCCGCTGCTACAGCAGCCGGGTTGTTGTCGGTTTGATCAGAAATGAGGTTCGAGATCAGTCGTGGGGTCGGGTCAACAATGAAACTGCTCGCATCTTGGTAAGCAATCTGAGTTGGAGACAGTGTGTCATTCAATGCAAGGCCAGCGTAATTGGCAGCAACTGCTTGCTTGCCTAGACGAATGAAGTTTTGGTCACCAGCACCCCAGCCTGCGCTATCGGCAGCGTCAACGACCTGGTTGTAGGCAGTTCCTGCTTTAGTGGTACTTCGTGCCAAAATGTTTGTGATGTTGTTGCATGATCCATCAACATTTCGCACACCATAAGATTCAAGATTTGAGTAGGGGTACTGACCTGAAAGACCGGTTGCACCATAGGGCAAAGTTGCAGAAGTTACCTGGCTACTGCCGTTAACTGTTGCTGTTGCAGCTTGTGGATTTGCGCCAGTGAAAGTCACAGTAAACGAAACATTGCTGACTACCTCGTCCACAACTGCGTTTGCCTTGTTGAAGTTTGTTGGTGTCATCCCTGAAGTAGTTACTGTGTCGCCGTGCTTTACGCCAAGCGCGCCAACAGTGGTAATAGTTATGTGAGTGCCTGCGAAGGTTGCTCCGGCAATCTTTGAGGCACCTGCAGGTGCGAGCAAGTCGGCGTCAGTTAAACAGC
>JBAXRV010000012.1:0-39053 GCA_037131045.1 Actinomycetes bacterium | reverse complement strand
ATCTGCGCAGACCGGACACACTGGCCCAAAAATATAAAACACCTACTGTGACAATGCCGTAGAAGATTCGTTGCAAAGATGTTGACGTGACGGCAGCAGATGCGAGTAATTCGGGCTTCACTATGGCCACTACCGCTAGCCCGATGATTCCGATAGTTAATGTTGCAAAGAAGAGCAGTGACAAAACGCCAGATAGAACACGACCTTGCGAAAGATGAACCCAGCCAGGAATCAGGCCACGAGACCAGTGGAACTTGGCATCGAGACGGCGTGATGAGCGTGGCTGTTCCATGTTCTTATTGTCGCTTACAAATGAAAAACAACCAAACTTAAGATGAACTCTTTCGAAAATGGCTAACCCATGTGAGGCATGATCGCATTAATTGGGATGTGCCCGAATCGACCCTTCTGGTAGTCCTCCATCGCTTCGATCACTTCTTCTTTGGTACTCATCACAAACGGACCATACTGAAAAACTTGTTCTCGAAGTGGCACACCACCAATGAGAAATACTTCGAAATTGGGATAGCGGCCATCTTGCGAAACATCTGCTTGTAGTCGCACGACATCACCTTCAACTAAAACTGCCATTTGACCTGTGTGTAGCGGGTGTGAATCGGGGCCAACGGATCCCTTTCCGGCCAACACATATGCCAGTGCATTGAAATCTTTACGCCATGGAATATCTGCCCGCCCACCTGCAGCGATCGTGACATGCGTAATTGTGATTGGTGTGTGTGAAATACCAGGACCCCGGTGTTCACCAAGCTCACCGGCCAAGATGCGAATGAGCGCAGCGCCATCTGCAGTGCTTACCATGTCAGCGTCTTCGCCTTGTAAATCTTGGTAAGCAGGAGCTATGCGCTTCTTTTCCTTCGGCAAGTTAATCCATAGTTGAACACCGTGGAAAGTTCCACCAGACATCACTAAGTGCTCAGGTGGGGTCTCGATATGAAGGATGCCGTCACCTGCAGTCATGTACTGCGTGCCACCTTCAAGAATTGTTCCCCCGCCGCCATGTGAATCCTGATGCAAGAACTGCCCATCAATTAAATATGTGAACGTCTCAAAACCGCGATGTGGATGCCACGGTGTTCCCTTGGGCTCACCTGGTAAATAATCAACTTCACCCATTTGATCCATGTGAATAAACGGATCGAGTTCTGTGTTCGGGATTCCTGCGAATGCCCTGCGAACTGGGAAACCTTCACCTTCGTAGCCCTGAGGCGCATTGGTAATCATCTTGACGCGACGAAGCGTGGCATTGAGTGCGGGCACAACGCGAGGTAACGTCAAAGTATCGGCAGTCACTGCAGCCATAATCGGCCTTTCACATAGTAGTTGAAGGTTCAACTACTCCTGAGTTTAGCAGTTTGTTTCACCAATGCAAGGCGTGGACGTGAAGTGATTAGGGCTGCGCAGCGCCAGCAAACTCAGGCACCCAACGCTCAAACTCATCGCGAACACTGAATTCCGCTTCGAGTTGGCACAAGACACCAACGCTGCCCAACCACGTGCGGTGAATCAGTAAGTAGCTCGGTGGCAAATTGATCTTTAACCCAATGATCCAGTCTGGATTGCGCGGGTCACTGGTTTTGTTAAACAAGTCCCGCAACCATTCACGACTGTGCTTAAACACTTGCGTTGCAGCAGGAACAGTAAACGGAGCTAAGTAATCGAGCAACGATTGTGGATCAAGTTCAATTCCTGGTCGAATGAAACCTTCATCACGCAATCCCGCTAAGACTTCATCGGAGTTACCTAACATCGCTACATGCAACAATCTCCCCATCGCTGGTGGCAGACCATCCGGCAACTCTGCCGTTGACCCAAAGTCCAACACAGCAAGTCGTCCATCGGGCATCACTCGGAAGTTACCTGGATGCGGATCAGCATGCATCAAGCCCGAGATTGCTGGGCCAGAGAGCAAGAAGCGCAAATACAGTTGCCCATATTTGTTACGCTCTTGCGGCGTTCCCGTTTCAATGATTCGAGCAAGCGACTTACCTTCGACCCACTCGGTGATAACCACACCAGTTGATGCAGACAACACGTGGGGAATGAAGTAATCGGGATGTCCATCAAATGCGACCGCAAACTTGCGCTGCGCTTTTGATTCATGCATGTAGTCGAGTTCCTCGGCGACACGAAGTTTCAATTCTGCAACGATTGCTTTCACATCCATGCCAGGAAGGGCCGCGCCAAACATCCGTCCCATTCGTGCAAGCTGTGTCAGGTCAGCCATGATGGCACCCGCTGCACCTGGGTATTGGATCTTCACAGCAACGTCGCGGCCATCGTGCCACACAGCGCGATGTACTTGGCCGATTGATGCTGCGGCAGCTGGCTCATCGTCAAAGGCTAAGAATCGACTACGCCATTGTTCGCCTAGGTTTGCAACCATTTGTTTCTCGACACTGGCCGCCGACATTGGTGGAGCAGAATCCTGCAACTTAGTCAGCGACTCACGATACGGACCGGACATGTCCTCAGGCAAGGCTCCCTCAAAGACACTCAAAGCTTGGCCAAATTTCATCGCCCCACCCTTGAGATTTCCGAGCGTTCGAAAAATCTGTTCAGCGGTCTTCATTTGAGCTGCCGCAAGTAGTTCTGCAGAGTCACCGCCCAGCATGCCTTTACCCGCAGCCACTGCACGTCGACCTGCGTGAGCAACAGGAATTGCTGCTATCTGAGCAGTGCGCTTCGTGGAACTCGAGGAGATTTCGGCCATGCTTTATTGTGTTGCAGAGCGTGAAATCTCGCATCCGCTGCGGCCGGCCTTTGGTTGTGAGCCCAGTCACGCACAATGCGAGATGAGCAAATCACAGTTACCATAAGTATGTGATTGACCTTCCTAACATGATGCGTATGGCCGCAGATGCCTTTGAGGACTTCGAAAAGAAGTTACGTTCCCAGATGTCAGAAAATCGGGAACAAGGTGTTGACTCGCAAGGCCTAGTTGATGCTGTTGCCATTCTTGGTGCTGGCGGTGCTGCGCTTGCTATGGAACTGATCGACAAACTGCCTAAGCCTGGTCGAATCAGTAAATCATGCGACTGCGGTGGCGACTGCGGTTCCGATGGACCTACGGACATCACTATCAATCAAAGTAGCGCTGACATTGCAGCTGAAGTTGAAAAGGCTGCAAGTCGATTGGGTCTAGTGCAAGAAGTTGAACTCGCAGCATTACGCAAACGCGTGATTGAACTTGAAGAACAAGTCAAAGGTACGACTAGTTCGAACTAGCTCTTCATTGGGAATGCGCCAGCCAAAATTTCTTGTGAAACACCTGGAACAGGCTTACCCACAGCATGTCGATAAAGAACGGCACGCACGTAGCCACTGAGTGCATTTGTAATCACGATAATGGCCGTCAAAGCAACGACACCAAATAAGGCAATGACCGAACCTACCGCTGGCGAAAGTCCCGTACCAGACTGCGAACTGCTGATGGCAAGTCCAATGCCCCACACAATCGCGCCGATAGACGCTGTAACTGCTAGGAACACTTGAAAACCAAATCGTATGTTTGTGCGAGCAACACTTCCCCAACGTTGCGAAATTAATTGGCCAGAGCGTTTCACCGCAGCAAACGAATTAGTACCTTCAAAAATCACAATCGGTAAAACAAAGAATGTTGCAACAGCCCAGGCCATACCAGCAAGTGCAGATGCGATCTTAGAAAAAATTCCGCCACGTTCTGACAACGCGCGAAGGATCAAACCCACAGTTGTCGCAATTAAAGCCCACACCATGATTGGGCCAAGCTTCTTAGATGCAGCACTTAGCGAAGAACCAATTGTTGGATTGCCTCCATCAAGTCGCTGCATCGCTCCTGAAATGACGGCTGCTTGAAAGAACAGTGCAATTGTCGTGCTGACATACGCGACAAGCGCGGCCGTCATATAGGCAATTGGGTTGATGTTTGTAGTGCTTCCACTTGAGCTACTCGCTGCCATGCTAGTGAATGCACCTGCCACCCAGCCAATACCTGTAATGAGTCCAACAGCTATTGCAGAGAACACACCACCAAGAACTGGCAGGACCATTAACTCTTTGTCTTGCTTGAGCGCTGCCCAAGCAGCAGAAATCAGTTGCTTACCTGTTGTTGCCTTAGCCATAACACTTTCTCCACTGTTCTGCGACTTTAAGCGCGCGTCACCGCAACCGAATAGTCGCTTCACTTCACGCTATCACTAGTGACTAGGCTTAACGATGTGCCTGAGAATGTGAATGACCGAATTGTATGGATCGACTGCGAAATGACCGGTCTCGATACTGTCAACGACCTTCTTGTCGAGATTTCCTGCGTGATTACAGACAGTGAGCTCAATGAAATTGGTGATGGATTCGAGATTGTCATCGAAGCGCCTACTGAAAAACTAATTTCAATGGACCCAGTGGTTGTCAATATGCATACCGAATCTGGACTACTCGATCTGATTCCAAATGGCGTGAGTTTACAAACTGCCGAACAAGCTTTGTTCGACTACATTACGAGCCACATCCCAGAAGCCAACAAAGCGCCACTTGCCGGAAGCAGCGTGCACTTTGACCGCATTTTCCTTGAGCGAGATATGCCACGCGTGAATGCGTACTTGCACTATCGCATTATCGACGTGTCGAGTTTGAAAGAAGTTGTTCGTCGCTGGTACCCACGGGTCTACTTTGCTAGCCCAACAAAAACAGGAAATCATCGCGCACTCGGCGACATCCGAGACTCCATTAGGGAACTGAAGTACTACCGCAATGTGATCTTTGTTGAACAGCCTGGACCTGATACCGCGAAGGCTCGCGAAGCCGCAGCAGCAGTCACAGCCAATTAGGGCAGCCTGCGCCTTCCTAATAGAATGGTCAGGCTCGCTTCGGTGAGCGTGGTGGGTGTAGTTCAGCTGGTAGAACACCTGGTTGTGGTCCAGGATGTCGCGGGTTCGAGTCCCGTCACTCACCCCAACAAAAAGGCCCGCTTTAGGCGGGTCTTTTTCATGCCGTTGATTCATGTTTCAGTGAGTTTGAAACGAGTGCTATTTCTTACTGTGCTGGCGAATACTTCGTGGCCGAGCCATTGCGAGCAAACCCCAACAATGTCAATCCGAACTCTCGAGCTGTTTCCACAGCTAACGATGTCGGTGCCGAGACTGCAACCACTGCCCCAATACCTGCCGACACTGCCTTTTGAATAATTTCGTAGCCACCACGACCCGAGATCGCAAGCGCGTAGCCAGTCAGTGGCAGCAAGTCGTGCATCAAGGCATAACCAACAATTTTGTCAACGGCATTGTGACGACCGACATCTTCGCGCACAACGACGAGATTGCCAGCGGGATCAAAAAGGCCAGCAGCATGCAAGCCACCAGTCTTGTCAAAAACTTTTTGCTTGGGTCGCATCTGATCAGGTAGCAAGGCAAGTTGCTCATCTGTGAACAATGTTGGAACCACATTGCCACAACCACGATGTCGCAGATCATCAATCTGCGTTGAGCCACACACACCACAAGCGCTCGACATAGTGAAACGTCGATCCATAGTGCGTTCAATGGCCGGAGCTTCATCGCGCACGCGAGCCACGATGACATTCTCTTGCTCCCGCAACGTTAATGTTTTGTCCTTGCAGGTTGTGATGCCAATCAAGTCCTCGCGACTGCGGAGCAAACCTTCAGACCATAAGAAACCAGCACCCAGTTCAATGTCATGACCAGGTGTTCGCATTGTGATTGCTAGTTGTCGCGCAGGCTCGCTGGATTCAACACGAATTTCCAGTGGCTCTTCGCCAACTACATAATCTTCAACAGTTCCTGGCTTACCCGTTTTCGAGACCCGGATTCTCGTTGCTGCGGATACTGGCTGATCGCTAGTCACTCGACACCTGATCTGCGGGGACCCAATCATTTAATGCCGAGCGCACGATTGCAAGCAGCTCATTAATGTCACGGTCACTCGATGCAGCCGCATACCCAATCAGAAAGGTGGTCAGCGGCGCAGCTTTGCGTTCCACTCCATGAGCAACATCTCGAGTGAGCTCTAACACGTCATTCTCAGGCACGACGTCCACATCAACGCCTAGAGCGTTAGCCACTTGCTGCAACCACATCTGTGTCATTAGTGCTCCTTGGTCGTGAACTAACTCAGCAACGTCTTGCCAAGTATCAACATCTCGTACATCACTTACCGTAACGCCCACCATGTCCCGAGTCGAGAGTAGTCGCAGCGGCGAGACTCCTACACCAAGGCTTGGCTCAAGTAATTCACGCAAAACTGCACTTGAAACACATGCACATAGTGGTTGCCCAGTTCCATCGGCTCGAATTGCCCAGGCACCGTCCCTCCCGATTGCTGCAGCACAAATTCGCGCCACGTCCGTGGCATCTAACCGCTGGTCAGCGGCCGTAATAAATACATAGTCGCTAGTGACTTGCGAAAGACCGGTCCACAGGCCAACACCAGGTCCACCGTCAGCGACGTGATCACTTAACCACATCACATCACGATCAATCACTCGTTTTGGACCGATAACAATGACTCGGCCAGGACACGCGTCAATCACATCAACCAGCAATGCGTTTCCCGATGACCCAAGTGGCAACATCGGCTTATCAATACCGCCAAGTCGGCGAGCTTGACCGCCGGCCACAACAATGGAATCTGGTTGCATACTCCCTAGCCTTGCACATGTCTGACCACCGCTAGATTGAACAGTATGACCAATGATTCAGGCCAAAACGTGGCTTGGGATACGGCGCGCGAACTCGCTTTCGAGCACGCACCCTTTGGTCAGGTTCAGCAGGTTGAACTCACTCAGGCGATCGGTCGCACCCTTGCACTCTTCTTGGTTGCACAGTCAGATTTGCCGCCCGCACCAACCGCCATGATGGATGGATATGCAGTCAGAGGTGTGGCGCCATGGACCATCATTGGCGAAGTGCGTGCCGGACAATACGTCTCTGAAATCACCGAAGGTTCTGCACTGCGAGTGAGCACTGGTGCTCACATTCCACCATCGTGCGAAATGGTGATCGCCCAAGAGCATGCCCACCTCGATGGCAACGTGATCACTGGTTACGTCAATGATTCAGATCGCAACAATATTCGAGTTCCCGGTGATGAAGCCCACGCAGGAGAACTGATTGCCACTGCTGGAACCTATATCACTCCAGTGATCGCAGGGTTGGCTCACACTGCCGGGTACGACACAGTTGCCACTTATGAAGCACCACACGTCGACATCTTTGTCACAGGCGATGAGCTCATCGAATCAGGGCCATCACGCCCGGGTGCAATTCGCGATTCCCTCTCGGTGCAAGTTCCAGTCTGGGTTTCTCACTCGGGTGCCCACATGAATGCCATTGCTCGCACTGCCGACTCACTGGAGGCCATGCTTGCAGCCTTGACTCAATCTGATTGCGCAATCATCCTGACAACAGGTGGAACTGCCCATGGTCCGCATGACTACGTGCGACCAGCACTTACCCAACTTCACGCACGACTGATTGTTGACGAAGTCAACACTCGGCCAGGGCATCCCGCAGTCCTGGCACAATTGCCCAGCGGACAATTTGTCGCGAGTTTGCCTGGTAATCCGTTAGCTGCCTGCGTCTCGTTTTTGACGCTGGTTGATCCAATGATTCGTAAAATGACCGGGCGTTCACTCACTAGCCTTGTTGATTGCATGATGGACAGCACAAATGACACGGCTAAGACTCGGATCATTCCAGTAACCGTTGATGCGGGAATTGCTACACCAACTGAATATCGTGGGTCTGCGATGTTACGTGGTTTAAGTGTTGCTCATGCACTCGCTGTTGTTGCACCACATTCACGGCAGGCTCGATTAATTGCCTTACCGTGGCAGCAACAATAAATCAATTTAGGCTTTGGCCTGCGCGTGCAGATCATCTACGGCCCGCAGAAAGTGCTCGCTGAAATCATCTCGGTGTGCGTTCACATAGTCATACAGTTGCCCACGCATCGCTGGGGCCCAAAAACTTTCTAGGTGAGCAGCGAGCTTTGTGTGCAAGTTGTCATGATCTGGCAAATTCTTTTCAATTTGTAACGCCATGTAAACCAGCTTGTTCACATCCACAGTTACGCCTTCATCAAGACATCGTCCAGAGTTGATCCATTCGACACACTCGAATCGGCTGGGCGAATCTCTACCGCAGTCACCTTGTACTCAGGACAGTTAGTTGCCCAATCGGAATAGTCCGTTGTGATGATGTTTGCACCGCTGGTTGCATGATGGAACGTCGTATACACAACACCTGCTGGAACTCGATCAGAAATCTTAGCCCGCAAAATAGTTTCGCCGATACGACTTGTCACAGCAACTTGTTGGTCGTTCTGAATACCGCGCATCAATGCGTCGGCTTCGTGGATCTCCAAACAATCCTCGGAATGCCATGTTGAGTTGTCTGTGCGGCGAGTTTGAGCACCCACGTTGTATTGACTCAAAATTCGACCTGTTGTTAACAACAGGGGGAATTTGCGAGTTGACCGTTCATCTGTTGGCACAAATGGTGTCTCTAGGAACTGACCCTTGCCACGCACGAACGCATCAACGTGCATGATCGGTGTGCCTGTTGGCGCTGCTTCGTTACATGGCCATTGCACACTTCCCACACGGTCAAGCATTTCAAAACTCACATTGGCAAACGTTGGGGTGATCTTGGCAATCTCGTCCATGATTTCGCTGGCCTTGTTGTAATGCATTGGGTAACCCATCGCCTGCGACAAGTCGCACACAATTTCCCATTCGCTCTTGCCGGTCTTTGACGCCATGACAGGACGCACTCGATTGATGCGGCGCTCTGCGTTAGTAAACGTTCCATCCTTTTCTAGGAACGAAGTACCTGGTAAGAACACGTGTGCGAAGGCTGACGTTTCATTAAGGAACAAATCCTGAACAACAACTAAGTCCATAGAACGCAGTGCTTGTTCCACATGCTTGGTGTTGGGGTCAGACTGCGCCAGGTCTTCACCCTGAATGAAGATGCCACGGAATTCACCAGAAATTGCGGCGTCAAGCATGTTCGGAATACGTAGGCCAGGATCTGGCAACAACTTCACATCCCACAACATTTCAAACTGTTCACGTACCGCAATGTCAGACACGTGTCGATAACCCGACAATTCATGAGGGAATGAACCCATGTCGCAGGCACCCTGCACATTGTTTTGACCGCGCAGTGGATTTACACCTACGCCGTCGCGACCGATGTTGCCAGTAGCCATAGCAAGATTTGCCATACCCATAACCATGGTTGAACCCTGGCTGTGCTCAGTGACACCCAGTCCGTAGTAAATCGCAGCATTCGGAGCTTGCGCATACAACCGAGCCGCCGCACGAATCTGATCGGCTGGAACACCAGACTGAGCTTCAACAACTTCAGGACTGTTCTCGGGGCGTTCGATAAATGCACGCCAAGTACGGAATGCTTCGGTGTCACAACGTTCGGCAACATAGTTTTCGTCGATTAAACCTTCGGTGGCAATGACGTGAGCCATCGCGTTGACCACAGCAACGTTTGTGCCTGGTTGTAGTTGCAGATGGTATTCCGCCTCTATGTGTGCTGACTTCACTAAATCAATCCGACGTGGGTCAATCACGATGAGTTGTGCACCTTGACGCAGGCGACGCTTCATGCGGGATGCAAACACTGGATGCGCATCGGTTGGGTTAGCACCAATCAACAGAATCAAGTCAGCCTTCGCAACCGACTTAAAGTTTTGCGTACCAGCTGATGTGCCAAAAGTATTTTTCAGACCGTACCCAGTTGGAGAATGACACACTCGGGCACATGTGTCGACATTGTTATTACCAAAAGCGGTTCGAATCATTTTCTGAACCACGAAGATTTCCTCGTTAGTGCAACGTGATGACGTCACACCGCCAATTGCATTATCGCCATAGCGAGCCTGAATGTCCTTAAACTTCTCGGCAGCAAATGAAATAGCAGTCTCCCAAGAAACGACTTTCCATTCGTCATCAATCGAGTCACGCACCATTGGCGTAGTCACGCGATCGCTATGTGATGCATAGCCCCAGGCGAAACGACCCTTGACGCATGAGTGGCCTTCGTTGGCTCCACCCGTTTTTGCTGGCACCATGCGCACAAGTTCATCGCCACGAAGTTCGGCGTTAAACGAGCAACCAACACCGCAGTAAGCACACGTGGTCTGAACCGTGCGCGTCGGCAGACCTAAATTAACAACTGATACTTCTTGCAGTGTTGCAGTGGGACACGCTTGCACACATGCACCACACGACACACACTCGCTGGACAAGAAGTTCACGCCACCAGGGCTAACCTTGGAATTGAATCCTCGCCCTTCAATAGTGAGAGCTAGCGTTCCTTGAATTTCATCACACGCACGTACACACCGATTACAGACGATGCATTTGCTGCCATCAAATTCAAAATAAGGATTTGAAGTATCTTTTGGTTCTTTTAAGTGATTGTGACCGTCATAGCCATAGCGCACGTCACGCAGGCCAACAACACCAGCCATGTCTTGCAATTCACAGTCACCGTTAGCCGGACATGTTAAACAATCCAGCGGATGATCCGAGATGTACAACTCCATGACACTGCGGCGAAGTTTGGCAACCTTTGTGGTTTGAGTACGAACAACCATGCCATCTTCAACGGGAGTAGTACACGACGCAGGAGTTCCTTTGCGCCCATCAATTTCGACAACGCACATGCGGCATGAGCCAAAAGGCTCGAGTGAATCAGTGGCACATAACTTTGGGATCGCGCAGCCTTGTTCACCAGCAGCACGCATCACCGATGTACCAGCAGCGACCTCACGAGTGATGCCATCAATCGTGACACTGACCATATCGGTTGAGGTACTCGCCGGTGTTCCGTAATCAGGTTCACCAATTCCCGAGCGCACGTACTTCAGGTTTTCAGATAACGCTGTCATCGAGTTCCTCCACTTATGCCAAAATCTACGGGAAATAACTTCAAAGCACTACGTACTGGAAGTGGCGTCAGGCCACCCATCGCACATAAGGACCCATCCGCCATGACCTCACAGAGGTCTTCAAGCAATTCCAGGTTCTTTGACTGGTCAATTCCAGCAACAATGCGGTCGATGACTTCAACTCCGCGGGTTGAACCAATTCGACAAGGCGTGCACTTGCCGCACGATTCTTCAGCACAGAACTCCATGGCAAAGCGAGCTTGTTGAGCCATGTTTACTGTGTCATCAAAAACAACGACTCCACCGTGACCGAGCATTCCTCCCGCTGCTGCAAGCGACTCGTAGGCCATGGGCACATCCCATGCGTCTTGACCCAGATACGCACCTAATGGACCGCCAACTTGGACAGTCTTTACTGGACGGCCACTACGGGTTCCGCCACCAAAATCGTCAACGAGCTCACCGAGAGTAATTCCAAACGCAGTCTCGACAATTCCACCTTGGGCGATGTTTCCTGCAAGTTGGAAAACTTGGGTGCCACGAGATCGTTCGTGACCAAGAGCTTGATAAGCGGCAGCACCTTGGGCCATGATCATCGGCGCAGCTGCCAATGTCATGACGTTATTAATCACAGTGGGCTTGCCATACAAACCAACTAAAGCCGGGATTGGTGGCTTCGGTCGAATCATGCCGCGTTTGCCTTCAATACTTTCGAGCATCGCTGTTTCTTCACCACACACATAAGATCCTGCACCAGCGCGCACTTCTAGATCAAAAGGTTTTCCGGATTCCAAAACTGAGTCACCCAAAACACCATGTGAGCGAGCAACATCAATAGCTCGGGTCATCGTGGCAATCGCGTGTGGATACTCCGACCTTATATAGATGTACCCCTTGGTTGCGCCGACTGCTGTACCAGCGATTGCCATTCCCTCAATCAAAGTGAATGGATCGCCTTCCATGAGCATGCGATCGGCAAACGTTCCACTATCGCCTTCATCAGCGTTACAGCAGATGTACTTTTGATCGGCATCGGCTTGCAATACCCCACGCCACTTCACACCCGCTGGGAAACCTGCACCACCGCGGCCACGTAAACCGGATTCGGTAATCATTTCGACAACGCTGGCGCCCGATTCTTTTAATGCATTTCGCAATCCAACGAGTCCACCGTGCAGTTCGTAATCGCCAATAGATACAGGATCAATAATTCCAACTCGCGCAAAGGTAACGCGTTGCTGCTTTGCTAGCCATGGATATGAATCAACAAGACCAATTGAATTTGCTAAGTCCTTCGCCAAAACCATGTCGGCTATCACAGATGCATCAAGTGACCGTGAGTTCACATTCGTGTATCCCACGCGCCCATTGGTAGTTTCCACTTCGACAAGTGGTTCAAGCCAATACATGCCACGAGATCCAGTGCGCACAATTGTGATGTCGATTTTGTTGTCACGCGCAATAGCAGCGAAAGTGCTTGCTACAAAATCTGCACCTACTGAGAGCGCTGCAGAATCACAGGGAATGTAAACGGTTGTCATCGCTTCATCTCCGCTGCAGTATCAAGAAGAGATTGTGCCGATACCTGACCAAAGGGTGACCCGTTGATCAGTGCAGCGGGACTCAACGCACAGTTACCCAGGCAAAAAATTTGTTCGCATGCTATTCCGTCTTTGATGATGCCGGAATGAACATCAAAACCTTGGGCATGCAATTCAGCGACCACTTCGCGACTGCCAACTGCTTGGCAACTTTCGGCTACGCAGACTTTGATGACGACATCTGCTGGTGGACTTTGTCGAAAATCACTGTAGAAAGTAAGTACTCCGTAGACCTCTGCCCGTGACACATTGCATACGCCCGCAACAACATCTAGGGCCGTATCAGGCACATAACCAATGACTTCTTGTGTGGTCTGCAATGCATAGAGCACGCCCTTGTCCCGATGCGGTTCGAGCACACCGCGCAGTAAGTCTTCGGAGTACGAAGTCATCGGGTCTCCTGCACCAGGGCTAGCAGTTGTTCCTCTAAGTGTCGGTCACCAACGTGAACAATCTCAAGAGGCAAATGTATTAATTCAGACACGTCTTGCGCTGCCTGAAGTAATTCTGGACTCTCGTGCTGAGTCAACCACAATAACCGCCGGTAACTATGGAAATAGTCATCTCGCAATTCTGGGTACCGATCCATTCCGAGTTCCTGCATCACACTACGCCGGAAGGTTTTGACTAAATAGTCCGTTAAAACAAAGGTTCCGGCCTCTTTTTCGAACTCCGCTCGCATGCGTTCGGCGGTTGCAAATACGTCATAGCAGTGCATTCCTGCAAGGCGTTCCACATTGTGATTCGCACAGACCTCATCTAGAGCGCCATATGTTCCGCAGTCGGCATACGCCACAACTACTTTGTCGTGCGTTGCCGATAACTCATCGAGAGCACGATCAACTGACGGTGCAATATTTTCGGGGCGATTGTGAAATAGCGGATCAATAGTGCGCAATGTGAGTTCAAGCGAGTTGCGCTCGGCTATGTCTTCAATGTGGACGGCTAAGGCGCCACATGCAATCACTGCCAGTGTCATGAAGGAAGCGCCAGCTCCACAAAGAATTTTTCTTGGAAGTCTTCACGATCTGAAAGTTCCACATAGTTGACTTCATCAAGCAAGGTACGCGCACCATTACGTTCAGTACTCGAGAGCAAAACCATCTTTGCTCCTTCACCCGCGACGTTACCGGCACTCACGATACGAACAACTGGCAGTTTCGGAACGAGTCCAATGCCTACCGCCGATGCAGGAGACAAGTAGGAACCAAAGGAACCGGCAAGAAGCACTTGCTGTACATCAGAATCTGTTAAGCCAACTTCTTCAAGTAGTAAACGCCATCCTGTTGCAATCGATGCTTTGGCAAACTGCAATTCACGCACATCGCGTTGTGACAGATAGACAGCAGCCTCGTCGCCATCCCAATGCAGTACAAAGATTCGGTCACCAGCTTCGCGAGTAATGAGGCGTGGAGCTAAATTCGGTGAAATCTTTTTGGCGGTCTCATCATCAGCAAATCGTCCTGATGAATCTAATAAGCCCACTTGGTGCAAGGCATACACCGCATCAACGAGTCCGGAACCACAAATTCCAACTGGCGTAACATCGCCGATGACACCTAGTTGCAGTTCATCGTCCTTAATCCCAATTACTTCAATAGCGCCGTCAGCTGCACGCATGCCACATGCGATTGATGCGGCCTCAAAGGCAGGACCTGCAGGAGCAGCGGTCGTGAGAATTTGATCGCCATTGGATAACACGATTTCGCAGTTTGTGCCCACGTCAATCAGCAGACGAATTCGCTTGTCGCGATCCATACCTGTGGCAAGAACACCTGCAACAATGTCGCCGCCAACGTACGCACCGAAGGCCGGGAAAATATAGCAACGCGCACGCGGATGGATGTCTAACCCAATTTCGGTTGCCGTAAATCGTGGCCATTCGGGTGTGGACATAATGAAAGGCGCCACCCCAATAGGTTCTGGATCAACACCAAGTAGAAGGTGCACCATCGTGGCGTTACCAGCAATAGCTGTTTCATAAATGCTTTCGCTTGATACGCCAGATTCGGCACACACTTCAGCAATTAGTTCGTTGAGCGTATCGAGTGCGGCCTTTTGCATGAGGTCACGAGCGTTGGGATCCATCATTGTTGCAGAGATACGTGAAATCACATCGGCACCAAATGGTTGCTGCTTATTGAGCATCGACTTCACTGCGACGGGAGTACCTGTCACTAAGTCGAGCAGCGTTGCAACGACTGTGGTGGTTCCTAGGTCAATAGCAACTCCGTAATTAGCTGCCGTGGTATCACCTGGCTCAACAGAAATCAAAATATTATCTGCAACTACCGCTGTGACACAGAAGTTTGATGCCCGAATCACAGTGGGCAGTGTGCGTAGAACGGCAAGATCTGCAACAACATCTAAGTCCTCGAGTGCATCACTAATGCGCTCTAAGTCGGTGCGCTGATCAGACAGTGTTGGTTCCGTGAGTTCCATGTAGCGCTTTTGCACATCTGGTCGCAAAATAACTTGACGACCTACACCAACTGTTGCCGCCTTAGGCCGCGTGGACAACGGTGGCACATCAATTTTTAAGTTGGTATTTGCTCGAGCTACACAGGCCAAGCGCCAGCCATCAGCAAGCTGCTCCGAACTAAACGCCCGAATGTCTAGGCGTGAGATTGGAACTTCACCTTCGACGATTTGTACCTTGCATTTTTTACACGTTCCGTGTCCACCACATGTGGAGTCAATTGCTAAGCCATTCCACGATGCAGCATCGAATACTGTCACGCCCGGTGGAACACGAACTTCTTGCCCGCTTGGCGTAAATGACAAGTTGACGCGACCAACACCTGATGATTCCGGTGTTGGCTCGATGGCGACGTCACTTGTCATGAAATGTAAGTTCCCTACTGTGCTTGTGCAGCGCGGTAACGAGAAATCCAGTTACCACCCCATGGGTCTAGTCCGAGAAGCAAGTCTGCAGCTCGGACGGATTGAACGACTTCTGGAGTGCGCGAGTCCATGATTGCCGACGTCAATCCCATGGCCATTGCCATTGGCATGAATGAAGCATTAAGCGCATGGCGATTCGGTAATCCAAACGACACATTCGATGCACCGATAGACATGTTCAAGCCGTACTTTTCCTTGACCAAGTAAATGGTTTCTAAAGTATTCTTCACATTTTCTGGATCTGCGCCTACTGGCATAGCAAGCGGGTCGATGACGAGGTTCTCGAGTGAGATACCTTCCTTTTCAACACGACGCACAATCTTTTCTACGATGATCATGCGATCAGCTGCAAGCATTGGAATTTCAGTCTCATCATTGGGTAAAGCCAAAATCGCGGCGTCGTACTTCTTGACCAACGGCAAAATGATGTCCATGCGCTCGTCTTCACCGGTCATGGAATTCACGAGAGCCTTGCCTTGATACACCTTCAGCCCAGCTTCAAGCGCTTCAATCACTGATGAGTCGATGCAGATTGGCAAATCAGTCAATGACTGCACAAGTTGAATCGCTCGAGCAAGCAATGCGGGCTCATCAGTAAGTGGCACACCCATGTTCACATCAAGCATGTCGGCGCCACCTGCAACCTGGTCGGCTACGTCAATGTTGATTGTCGATAAGTCATCTGCCCGCAGTTTTTCTTGGAACAACTTGCGACCCGTTGGGTTCAAACGTTCGCCGATAATCACGAATGGCTGATCGTGGCCCATCGTCACTTGCTTACTGGCGGAACTAAGCACTGTGTGCATGGCTATCCTGTTCTGTTTTACGAGTCCGACCTAAATCAGTCATAAGTCGGTCAAGTGTGTCATCACCACGGAAGTCCGTGATGTGGAGCCCACGTACTTTAGGTTGCGCTAAAGCGTGTTGGGCAAATTCAAGGGTCTGGAGGTATGCAGCTTCGCCTTGGTCTGAAGCTGATTCAACGCGTGCAATCTGATCTGCTGGAACGTCGATGCCAGGTACTTTGTTGTGCATAAAGTGAAGTGGACGAGCCCCTTTGACTAACACGATTGTGGGAATCAGAGCAATATTCATACCCGCGGCCGCAACACCAGCACAAAACTTTTCAAGTCGATCTTGGTGATAACAAATTTGAAGTTGCAAGAATCTGGCGCCAGCGCCGTACTTCTTTGCTACGCGTTGGACCCGGTATTCGAAAGGTGGTGCTCCTGGATTTTCAACAGCACCAATGAACATGTGCGGAGCTGGCTCGAGTTTGCGCCCAGATAAATACTGTCCACGCTTGAGCGAGCCCATGACTTGGATCAGTTGCGGACCGTCAAGGTCAAATACTCGCCGCGCTTCTGGCTCATCGCCTGCTGTGACATCGTCACCAGTCAGAGCGCAAAAGTTTTCAATGCCAAACATTGATGCGCCCACGATGTCGGCCTGAATTGCGAGCCGATTCTTATCGCGACACACCACTTGCATAATCGGCTCTAGGCCAAGTTGTTTGATTGCAATAGCGGTGGTTACATTCGAAGCGTGCGCATGCGCCGCCGTATTGTCCGTTGAATTCACAGCATCAAACCAGCCACGCAACCGGGCAGCGGCTTTTTCGGCTTTCGCCATGCCATTGCCATCAAGCGCAGGAAACTCTGCAGTAAAAACAGTCTCTTGCGTCTTCATAATCAGCTGCTCGAAATGTGACATCAGTGTTCAGACTCGCTTGTCGCGTTCTTCCAACCCGATGGCGTCCACTTATCGCGCTTACTCAAGAAGTTCTTCCATGACGATCCGCCTTTGAGGCGATTATCAACGGGTGGACGTAAGTGATTGAACTCGTCCTTCCACGATGAAGGCAGCGGCCAGTCTTGAGTGCGCTCGTATGCCTTCGTCCAAACGCAACGCATTTCAGGTTTTACTTCGCAATTACCGTCTTCGCGTACTCCGCCACATGGTCCATTGCGCA
Source organism: Actinomycetes bacterium (assembly GCA_037131045.1). Taxonomy (GTDB): domain Bacteria; phylum Actinomycetota; class Actinomycetes; order S36-B12; family UBA5976; genus UBA5976. The sequence goes on along the minus strand of JBAXRV010000012.1, from coordinate 21,650 downwards.
ACGTTTTCGGGCAAGTCATCGGGCAGGTCATACCAGTCGAGTGCAGCACACATTGGCCACACATCTGGCAATCCCACATTGGGCCCTTAATTACATGCTCGAGCGACGCAATGAACTGCGGCATTACTTACCGCGCTTAACGGCGATGAGTTCCTTTGCACGACGTACAGCCGTCGAAGCATCAGCTGCATAACCATCAGCGCCGACAACATCGGCGTATTCCTGCGTAACAGGAGCTCCACCAACCATGACGATGACGCCCTCACGAAGACCTGCTTTGTTCAATTCGTGCATGTTGACTTTGAACATTGGCATTGTTGTTGTCAAGAACGCGGACATGCCCAGTATGTCTGGCTGATGTTCCTTGACTGCTTCAACAAACTTTTCTGGAGAAACCTGTACCCCAAGATCAATGACTTGGAAACCTGCACCTTCAAGCATGATGTTCACGAGGTTCTTGCCAATGTCGTGCACATCACCCTTCACAGTTCCCATGACGAACTTTCCAACGGTTTCTGCCCCCGTGTCGGCGAGCAACGGACGCAACACATCTAGTGCTCCACTCATCGCACGACCTGCAATTAGCATTTCAGGCACGAAGTAATCGCCGCGTTCAAAGCGAGCACCTACTTCTTCAAGTGCGGGAATCAATGCATCGAACAAGATGGAATCGGGGGTAAGGCCTTCGGCCAATCCTTGATTCGTCAGTTCGAGAACTCTCGGTGCATTGCCTAGCATCGTTTGTTCGTACATTTCGGTTAATACGTCGCTCATGCCGCTCCTTCGTGTTCGGGCTTGTGTGACATTTTCACAGCGATCTGCATGAGTTGTGCAGTGCGCATTTCATCGGTTTCTATAATTCGTTCGGCAGGGCCAGTGATGCTGATTGCAGCAATAACTTTTCCAGTGTGAGAAAACACCGGTACAGCAATAGCAACCAGTCCACGTTCAAGTTCATTGCGAATTGTCGCATAACCACGCTCGCGTACTTTACGTAGCTCGATTTCAAATTGTTCAAAATCTGTAATGGTTTCTGACGTCACGGGTGTGAGTTCGCTCGGCATTGGGTATGCGCCATTAGCCAACAGCACTTTTCCAGATGCAGATGCGTGCAGCGGCACCATCTTGCCAACCCAGTCATGGCTTCCTAATAGATAGGAAGAATCAACCTGAGCGATACTTTCCAATCCGTGGGGACTGCCGACTCCAAGATTTACCGTTTCGCCCGTTGCCTTGGCAATTTGTTCCATCGCTGGAGTGAATGCTTCGATGATTGCGGCGTATGCGCCACCACGGATTGCAAATTTATTGAGTTCGCTTCCTGGTTCAAACCCTCCGTATGGGCTGCGTCCAATCAACGCTGAGCGTTCTAATGCACTCAATATTCGTGAGGTTGTTCCCTTGGCTAGCTTGGTTTGGCTCACCAGCTCGGTCAAGGTAATCGGTCCATCAGCATTCATAATGCGCATAAGGAGATCGCAGGCACGATCAATAGACTGGGTACCAGTTACTGGCTTGTCAGACATCACGCCTCCTGCGTCAGGAAATTTCACAATCTGGAACTATTGTTCCACATCGTACGATACTCTGGGGAACGTTTGCTAGGCAATCACTTTGGCAATCTGACAGATTGAGCCAAGACAACGAAGTCGCATGGAGGAAGCATGTTCCAGAACAAAATGCCGCGCTATGAAATCCTGTCGCAGGAAGCAATGGCCGTTCTTGATAAGGGTTGGCGCCGCTTGGTGTCCGAAATGGGCGTTGAATTCATGAGCCAGAAGGCCCTGGATCTTTTCGCTGCAGCTGGGCAAAAAGTTGAGGGTAACTTAGTGAAATTCGATCCTGAGTTCATCCTTGAACAAGTAGCCAAAGCACCCAGTGAATTCGATGTTCAAGCACGTAACCCCAAGAACAATGTCCACATTGGTGGCGACTCTATGGTGTTCGTGGGTAACTACGGTTCCCCATTCGTGCGCGACCTCGATACTCGTCATGTCGCAACAATGGCGGATTACCGCAACCTTGTGAAACTTGCTCAAGCTTTTCCATTGATGGATAGCGCTGGGCACACCATCTGTGAACCAGATGACATGTCACTTGATAGCCGCCATATAGATATGACATACACATTGCAAACTATGACCGACAAGTTCTACATGGGCAATGTGATCTCAGGTCCCAACGCGGCCGATGTCATCAAAATGTCTGAAATCTTGTTTGGTAGCCGCGAGGCAATCGAAAAGACCCCAGCAACTGTGTCTTTGATTAACTGCAACAGCCCACTTCGCTGGGATGACCGCATGCTTGATGCACAGTTTGAATACTCCGCAGCAAACCAAGCTGTCGTACTGACTCCATTCATCATGATGGGTGCGATGTCGCCAGTAACGATTCCTGCCGCGTTGGTTCAACAAATTGCTGAAGCGCTGACTGGTCTGGCACTCTCGCAACTTATTCGTCCAGGCTCACCTGTCATCTTTGGTTCATTTATGTCCAACGTTGACATGCAAAGTGGTTCACCACAGTTTGGAACTCCAGAATCTGCAATGGGTCAGTTGTGTACTGGTCAGATTGCTCGCCACTTTGGATTGCCTTTCCGTTCCGGCGGCGGCTTGAACGCATCACAAACTGTTGATGCCCAAGCCGGTTACGAATCGTTTAACACCATGATGGCCACATTCCTGTCAGGTACGAACTATGTGCTGCACGCAGCAGGTTGGCTTGAAGGTGGATTAGTTGCAAGTTTTGAAAAGTTCGTCATGGACAACGAAGTTCTGGGCCAACTCCAAACAGAATTCACACCACTTCACATTGATGAAGAATCACTTGCTTTTGATTCGCATGTTGAAGCCGGACATGGTGGTCACTTCCTAGGAACAACGCACACTCTCGCCAATTTCCGCACAGCGTTCTATCGTCCATTCCTGTCATCGTCAGACAACTTCGATCGGTGGAGCCGTAATGGCGCCAAACCAACAAATGTGCGGGCCAGCGAAATTGCACACAAAATGATCGATGAATTCGAAGCGCCAGCAATGGATGAAAGTATTAAAGCGGAATTAGATGAATGGGTAGCAAAACGCAAAAAGGAGCTAGATGCATGAGTTCAGACATAGAAATCGCACGCGCGGCTAAGACAGAACACATCAACACGATTGCGGCAAAGATCGGAATCCCAGAAGATGCAGTTCTCAATTACGGCCCTAACAAGGCCAAAGTCTCGATGGATTTCATCTCGGGTTTGAAGAACAACAAGCGTGGCAAGTTAGTACTCGTCACAGCCATGACGCCAACCCCAGCGGGTGAAGGTAAGACCACAACAACAGTTGGACTTGGTGATGGCCTGAATGCCATTGGCAAGAAGGCCATCGTATGTTTACGTGAGCCTTCACTTGGTCCATGCTTTGGCATGAAGGGCGGAGCTGCCGGTGGCGGTTACGCCCAAGTGGTTCCAATGGAAGACATCAATTTGCACTTCACCGGTGACTTCCACGCAATTGGCGCAGCCCATAACTTGCTGTCAGCACTCATAGATAACCACGTGTACTGGGGCAACGAACTCGGAATCGATGTTCGCCGCATTGCATGGAAGCGCGTCATCGACATGAATGATCGTGCATTGCGCGAAATCACAGCAGCACTCGGCGGACCTGGTAACGGATTCCCTCGCGAAGCTGGCTTCGACATCACTGTGGCCTCTGAAGTTATGGCCATTTTGTGTCTCGCGATGGACATGGAAGATCTGGAACGTCGACTTGGAAACATTGTTGTTGGTTACACCCGCGACAAGATAGCCATCACGGCTGCACAACTCGAAGCACACGGCGCGATGGCAGTTCTTCTCAAGGACGCATTGATGCCTAACTTGGTACAAACACTCGAGAACAATCCAGCGTTTGTACATGGTGGACCATTTGCCAACATTGCACATGGTTGCAACACCGTGCTTGCAACAGATACCGCGCTTCGTCTCGGCGATTACGTTGTGACCGAAGCGGGTTTTGGTGCTGACCTTGGTGCTGAGAAGTTCTTCGACATTAAGTGTCGTAAGGCTGGTCTCGAACCATCTGCTGCAGTCATCGTGGCAACAATCCGCGCACTCAAGATGCACGGCGGCGTTGCTAAGGATGATCTGAGCAAGGAAAATGTTGACGCCGTAAAGGCCGGCCTTTCAAACCTCGGTCGTCACATTCGTAACGTGAAAAAGTTCGGTGTTCCCGTTGTGGTTGCCGTCAATAACTTCACAACTGACACGATGGCTGAGTTTGAAGCTGTGCAGGCATACTGTGCGGACATTGATGTGAAAGCAGTTCGCTGCACACACTGGGCTGATGGAAGCAAGGGAACCGAAGAACTGGCTCGCGAAGTTGTTGCACTCGTTGAAGGTGGAACCGCAAAGTTCACACCGCTTTATGAGAACAACCTTCCGTTATGGGACAAGGTCAAGACCATTGCCACTGAAATCTACGATGCTTCAGACATCACTGCAGACAAATCTGTTCATGATCAGTTCAAAGCATTTGAAGATGCTGGCTACGGTCACTTCCCGATTTGCATGGCAAAAACGCAGTACTCGTTCTCAACTGATCCAAATCTGAAGGGTGCGCCGTCACACCACACGGTTGCCATCCGAGAGATTCGATTAAGTGCAGGTGCGGAATTTATTGTCGTTGTCACTGGTGAAATCATGACGATGCCTGGTTTGCCGCGCGTGCCAGCGGCCAACAGCATCAAGCTCGAAGACGGATTAGTCGTCGGATTGTTCTAAGAAACCTAGACACCTGTTGCCCATGACGCATAATGTTGCGTCATGGGCAACAGCATGTCAGGGGACACTTCTGCTGTTCAGTCCGTTGATCGAGCCCTTCAGATCTTGGCCATCATCTCGGATAAGGGCGAATCTGGCGTCACCGAGATTGCAACAGAGTTGGGCGTTCATAAATCAACTGCCTCACGATTAATGAGCGCACTGCTCGAACACAACATGGTCGAGCAAGTCAGCGAGCGCGGTCGCTTTCGTCTCGGACTAGGGCTGGTTCGCCTTGCCGGACAAGTCAGTGCGTCACAAGAATCTGTTACAGGCTCACGAACAATAACCCGCGCACTTGCTACTGCTGTTGGTGAAACCGTCAACATCGCCGTGCTGGACGGAAATCAAGTGCTTTATCTGGATCAAGTCGCTGGCAACAACATCATGTCGCTACGCAGTTGGATCGGCCAAGTCGTTCCCACCTATTGCACCGCCACCGGCAAAGCACTGGTTGCCTGGCTCGAACCCGCAGCTCGTAAGCGCACCTATCCCGAGAAGTGGGTGAAGTTCACCGCCAACACAATCACAGATGCGAAAACATTTGAAAACGAATTAGAACAAGTACGTCAGCAGGGTTTTGCGGCAGCAAGTGAAGAAATTGAAATCGGACTGATTGCAATCGCAGCACCGATTTGTGATTCACATGGCGACGTGATCGCCACAGTCGCCGTATCAGGACCCGCATTTCGAATCACTCCCGACCGCATTGACACAATTGCAGAGCAAGTGATGCAAGCAGCACATCAACTCTCAGGTAAGGCAGACATCTAATGGCATACGACAACATCAACCAACTTCTCATCGCAGGTAAGCGCACATCAGGTCGAGGCACTGACACTCGCGACGTGGTGCATCCTGCCAGCGGGAAAGTTGTTGCAACAGTATGCGAAGCAACTGCAGACGACACGAATGATGCGATTAGTGCAGCCCGCAGCGCGTTTGATAATGGCCATTGGTCATCTTTCAGCGCAGAGCAACGAAGCAAGATCCTGGATCAGGTTGCTGAGACTTTGACCCGCGATAAAGAAGCATTCGCTCGCGCTGAATCGCAAGACACTGCGAAACGCATTGTGGAAGCGAATTATGACTTGGACGATGTGATTTCAGTTTTTCGCCACTTTGCTCGTGAAGCAGTTAAGCCACATGTGCGTGAAGTGAACACCGGTCGGGACAACGTGCGCAGCCGTATTGTGAGTGAACCTGTTGGTGCTGTCGCAATGATCACGCCGTGGAACTATCCGCTGTTGCAGGCATCGTGGAAAGTCGCGCCCGCAATCGCAGCAGGATGCACATTCGTTATTAAGCCCAGTGAACTCACGCCATCAACAACGTCGATGTTGATGGATGTCCTGTCCGAAGCCGGATTGCCTGACGGAGTCGCCAACCTGATACTGGGTGCTGGCGCTGTTGCGGGTGCTCCCCTAAGCACACATCCAGACATTGACATGGTGTCGTTTACTGGAGGACTCGAAACTGGCAAACGTCTGATGGCTAATGCAGCACAAACCGTGAAAAAAGTTGCGCTTGAACTTGGTGGTAAGAATCCGAACATCATTTTCGCTGATGCCGACCTCGAAGCAGCAATCGATAATGCGTTAACTGCAGTGTTCTTGCATTCAGGGCAGGTGTGTTCGGCTGGTGCTCGTTTGCTTGTCGAACGCAGTGTCCATGATCGCGTTGTCGACGAAGTCGCGCGTCGCGCCGATGGGATTGTGCTTGGAGGTGCCTACGACGATGCTGCACAAACCGGCGCACTCATCAGCGCAGGGCATCGCGAGAAAGTTGAACGCTACGTTGCAGCTGCACTGGCCGAGGGTGCAGTGCTTCGCGCTGGCGGTCATCGCCCCACAGAACCCGAACTCCAGGACGGCTTCTTTTATCGCCCCACCGTGCTCGATAACTGCACCACGGACATGACCTGCGTACAGGATGAATCCTTCGGGCCAGTGTTGACTGTCGAAGTGTTCGACACTGAAGACGAGGCCATCCGCCTTGGTAATGACACCATTTTCGGGCTTGCTGGGGCTGTATGGACAAAGGACATCGAAAAAGCTGAACGTGTGGCGGGCAAACTTCGGCACGGAACAATTTGGATTAACGACTACCACCCTTACGTTGCTCAGGCAGAATGGGGTGGCTACAAGCAATCAGGAGTCGGCCGCGAGCTTGGTGAAGCCGGATTCGCGGAATATCTTGAACACAAGCACATTTGGCACAACCTCGCACCTGCACCATCAGAGTGGTTCCCGAAAGGTCAATCATCATGACAAACAGTCCTAGCGCAATTTCGGTTCGTAACTTGTGGCAAGTCTTTGGTCATAAACCAATGGACATGGTTGGCAATCCTGATGCGCTGTTGCCGCGCGCCGAACTTCGTGCCAAGACAGGGAACACTGTTGCGGTACGCGATGTGTCGTTTGATGTTGCTCCTGGAGAAGTGTTCGTTGTCATGGGACTGTCAGGATCTGGCAAGTCAACACTTGTGCGTTGTTTAACGCGCTTGATTGAACCAACATCGGGCAGCGTTGTGATGCATGGCGAAGATGTCATGAAGGCATCAGATGCACGCCTGCGCGAACTACGACGTACAAAGTTTTCGATGGTGTTTCAAAACTTTGGACTACTTCCCCATCGTCGGGTAATTGACAACATTGCGTTTGCTTTAGAAATTAATGGAATCGATAAAGCTGCTCGGCATGCGCGTGCCCGTGAAGTGATTGAACTCGTTGGCCTTGATGGATTTGAAAACGCATTTCCTGAGCAACTCTCGGGCGGTATGCAGCAACGCGTTGGCCTGGCTCGGGCTTTGGCGGTGAACCCAGAAGTTATGTTCCTTGATGAACCGTTTTCGGCACTTGACCCACTGATTCGTCGTGACATGCAAGCAGAAGTAATTCGCCTTCATCAGGAACTTGGCAAGACCATGATCTTCATCACGCACGACCTCGATGAAGCGCTACGAGTCGGTGACCGAATTGCCATCATGCGCGATGGCGCTGTTGTTCAAATGGGCACTGCTGAGGAACTCATCGCGAACCCTGCAAATGACTACGTTGCTGACTTCACACGTGACATTCCGAAGTCTCACGTACTCACGGTTCGTTCTATTGCACGGCCACTTGCATCAGGTGAACTGCCGTCAAGTTCAACAGTGGCTGCAACAACAATCATTCGCGATGCGACTGAAGTAGTTTTGCAGGCCGGCGGTCCAGTGACTGTCATCGAAAACGGTCGCGACATTGGCGTGATCACTGCGCGGGACATTTTGCACGTAGTTGGAGCCGGAGCTGCTCGATGAGTGCCACTCACGATCCGCTTGTTGTCACGAGTAGACGCACAATACATCGTGGCTGGATTCTGCTAGGAATTTTAGCGATCTGGTTTGCACTTGGTCACGCGTTACGAGGGCGAGCAACTTTCCAAATTGGAGTGTTTGATCAAACATCATGGTCAACTCGTATCGGCGATGCTGCCTCATCTATTCGCGGCAATCGAGAACACAACCCAATTTTCAATTATGTCTTTGACCCAATCCGAACCTTCATTAATGGTTTCGTCACGATTATCCGACATGTCATCTCGCTGCCGATTGGAAAAGCAACGATTCCATTGCTTGGCTGGCTTGGTGTATTAGCGCTCATTGTGTTTGTTGTGTACATCACGTCCAACGTGCGCATGGCACTGTTGGCTGCTCTTCTGATTTTTGGGTGTGGTGCGCTTGGAATGTGGACGGATTCAATGGACACACTCGCGCTTACTATTACTGCAGTTTTGATGTCGTTGGCCATCGGAATTCCGTTAGGGATCTGGGGTGGGCTATCGGATGTCGGCCTAAAAATCCTCACACCAATTTTGGATTTAGCGCAGATCTTGCCGACCCTTGTGTACTTAGCTCCCCTGGCGTTGTTCTTTCTCATTGGTCCTGCATCGGCAACCATCGCAACAATGGTCTACTGCATTCCCATTGCTATTCGCATCACTGCTTTCGGAATTCGAGGTGTGCCTCATAGCCCAGTTGAAGCCGGCACATCCATGGGAACGACCACTCGGCAATTGTTGAGCAAAGTGCAACTACCCATGGCTGCGCGCACTCTTGTACTTGGCGTGAATCAAACAACTCTGGCTGCGCTATCTTTCGCGGTAATCGCTACCTTGATTGGCGCGCCTGGTCTCGGTAAGCCAGTGATCAATGCGCTCGTTGTACGAAATGTTGGCAATGGATTCGTCGCTGGCTTGGCAGTAGTTTTGCTCGCCATCATGCTTGACCGTTCAACAAGCGCATCGGTTAAGAAGCGGGATTCATTCGTTCCTGCCTCACCCGAGGCGTTGAAGCGGCGGCGAATCGGAAAAGTTGTTGCCGCAGTCTTAACAATCGTCGCCATGGTGTTGTCTCGACAATTTGCTTGGGCGGCATACTTTCCCAAGCAAGCCATTTTTGGAAAGTCGCTTTCACACTTCACTGACAGTGTCGTGGCGTGGACAGTCGACAACTTGGGATTCTGGACCACAGGATTAAACAAAGTTGTCACTATTGGTGTGCTTAATCCATTGGAAGCAGTTTTAAGTGAATCACCGTGGTTTGTGACAACCGTTGCAGTGGCTCTCATTTCATTTGTGTTAGGTGGAGTGAGATCGGCAATTGTGACCAGCGCATTGCTGCTTGGAATCGTTGCTACAGGTTTGTGGTACGACACCATGATTACGTTCACGCAAACAATTGTGGCTACCTTGCTGACTATGGTTGTTGGCGTGATTCTGGGCGTGTGGATTGGACGCAGCGAACGTGTCGATCGGGTGTTGCGCCCATTTCTCGATGCCGGTCAGGTACTCCCAGCGTTCGTGTACTTGATTCCTATCCTTGGCTTCTTTGGACCTTCTCGATTTACCGGAATCGCAACAGGCATCGTGTATTCCATCCCCATTGTTGTGAAAATCGTGGGTGAAGGGATCCGTGATGTGCCTAAAACCATCATGGAAGCGGCCACTTCTTCAGGTGCCACAAAGTGGCAACTTATAACGAAAGTACAACTTCCTGCCGCAAAGAACTCCTTATTGCTGGCAACTAACCAAGGATTGATATTTGTACTCGCTGTTGTGGTCATTGGTGGCTTCGTCGGCTCGGGTGGTTTGGGCTACATGGTGATTTTGGGTGGCGCAAAACCTGAAATGCAAGGTAAGGGTCTGCTCGCTGGCCTAGCAATCTTGCTCCTGGGAGTCATGATTGACCGCGTGGCACAGTACGCAGTGCGCAGAAATTCTGCGCCAAAGCACTAGATTTCGAACTAGTTGTTCGAACGGATCGCACACGTGGTCCACCTTCTCGAAGGAGAGAAAATGATTCGCAAAAAGAAGGGCATGAAGGCGGCGGTAATTAGCGCTGCCGTCGCCTTGACACTGACCGCATGTGGCGGCGGAGTCGATGCTGCATCAACAGCAGGCGCAACCAGCGCTGCTCCAGAAGCTTGTGGCAGCTACGCAATTGCTATGCATGCATGGGTTGGATACACCGCGTCAGCGCAAGTACTCACCAACATCGGAAACAAGATGGGTTGCACAATCACGCAGACCCAGCTCGATGAAGGCGCAGTCACCTACGACGCAATGGAAGCCGGCACAATCGACCTCATTGTTGAAGACTGGGGCGGCGGTCGCTGGAAGGATTGGGCTGATCGTGGCGCAGTTGTCGATCTAGGTCCTGATGGCAACATCGGTCTTATCGGTATGTATGTTCCGCAGTGGATGGCTGACAAGTACCCAGACATCACTGACTCAGCAAACCTCAACAAGTACGCTGACCTTTTCAAGACTCCAGAGTCAAAGGGCAAGGGCGCTTGGCTAGAAGGTCCTCCGGGATACACCACAATCGGTGAAAAACTTGTAAAGGAAAACAAGCTTAATTTCACTGTACTCTCACAAGGTTCTGAATCAGCATTGATTGATGCATTCACCAAGGCTGACAAAGATCAGACGGCTGTGCTTGCATACTGGTGGACACCACAAAACCTGTTGGCGAAGATCAAGTTGGCTCGTATCAACTTTCCAGCTAATGACTGGACTGACGCAGCAGCAGCAAGTGGTCTAACGGATTACCCAGAAACTGTTCTTCCTAAGTTGGCTGGCAAGAAGCTTGCTGAATCAACTGACCCATTTGGTCGCTTGGTGAAGAACTGGAAATGGACCAATGATGATCAGAATGCGGTAGCAGCTGACATCGATGGCGGCATGACACCTGAGGCAGCAGCCCAGAAGTGGATTGACGCTAACGCTGACCAAGTTGCAGCGTGGACCAAGTAGTTCGAATCAAGTAATACTCACGAGAAGGGCATCCGAAAGGGTGCCCTTCTTCTTTGTCTTGTTGCGGCAACGTCAAGATTGTCTAAACGACTTGACGGGTTTCGTGGACACGAGCAATATTTAGGTTGTTGCGCATTTCGCACTAAGTTGCGCATTATGCAACGCGCATATTGCGCATAATTTTCCGCACGGCTCGTTCCTGCTACGCATAGGAGACCACGACATGACCACAGTAGTCATCATCGGAGGCGGCATCGTTGGATGCTCGCTCGCTGACGAACTGACCGAACGCGGATTGACTGACGTCACGGTCATTGAACAAGGTCCTATGCCAGCACCCGGTGGATCAACATCACATGCGCCAGGCCTAGTTCAAAAAGTCACATCGAACAAAACGCTTGCGATTATGGCTGATCAAACAATTAACAAGCTGCTGAGCGTTGCCACCGAAGAAGGTCCAGGCTTCTACCAAGTTGGCAGTTTAGAAATTGCGACAACGCCCGAACGGTTGAAGGAACTGCATCGCCGCACTGCGTGGCTTCGCAGTTACGGATTTGAGGCAGAAGTTGTTTCACCAGAACGAGCGGCAGAACTTCATCCCGTACTTGATCCCAACGCAATACTTGGCGCGATTTACTGCCCTACTGATGGTCTGGCTAAATCAGTGCGCGCAGTTGCGGGTTTGCAAAAGCTTGCGGAATCACGTGGCGCAGTTTTTAAAGACCGTCACGAAGTAATCGCTATCGAACACGAAGATGGCCATGTCACTGGTGTCACAACTGACAAGGGTTTCTTTGCTGCCGATATCGTTGTGTCGTGCGCTGGAATTTGGGGACCTAAAGTCGGTCGCTTGTTTGGAATGCAAAAAGCATTCCAGCCATTAGCTCATCAACTCGCATGGACCGAAGACATTGCGTCCCTCGCAGATCAAACTGAAGAAGTCACGATTCCGATCATGCGTCACCAAGGCGAAGACTTGTATTACCGCCAACGCTTTAACGGCATGGGCATCGGTTCTTATTTACATCGTCCATTGCCTGTGGAATCCGAAGAGATTCTGCCGTTTGATCAAGCTGAAGTCATGCCAAGTCAACTTCCATTCACACCACCTGAATGGGAAGGCGTAATGGAGTTGTCCGGCAAGATTATGCCTGAACTCAAGACTGCAAAGATTGTCGATGGCATGAACGGTATGTTCTCGTTCACGGTTGACACCTTTCCATTGATGGGTGAATGGAAAGGCCTGAAAGGCTTTTGGGTCGCTGAAGCTGTGTGGGTCACGCATTCAGTTGGTGTCGCACGAGCAACTGCAGAGTGGATTATCGACGGACATCCATCACTTCCGGTTCACGAATGTGATGTGAATCGTTTCGAACCACATCAACTTGGCCCAAACCACATCTCAATGCGCGGCGCACAAAACTATGTCGAGGTATACGACGTCATTCACCCATTGCAGCCAATGGAAAAGCCTCGTCCACTGCGCACAACTGGTTTCTATCATCGCCAACAAGAACTTGGTGGCTACTTCCTGGAAGCATCGGGCTACGAACGTCCGCACTGGTATGAATCCAACAAGGAACTTGTTGCGAAGTATCCATCACCCGATCGCGACGAATGGACTGCGCGATACTGGTCGCCCATCATTGGCGCCGAAGCACAGTATGTCCGCGACAATGTTGGACTGTTCGACATCACAGCACTCAAGCGCATTGAAGTGCGCGGTAAAGGTGCACTTGAATTCTTAATGCACCAGACAACTGGCAAACTCGACAAAGCCCCGGGTTCAGTCACGTACTGCCTCATGCTCACTGACAAAGCCGGAATCTTGTCAGACGTCACTGTGACACGGCTTGCAGAAAATCATTTCGTGATTGGCGCTAACAGTGCAGTAGACGTTGCACGTCTAGAAATGATTGCACCTGACACAGTATTCGTGAAAGATATCACTGCTGGCACAGTTGGCGTGGGCCTATTCGGTCCGCATGCGCGCAAGGTCGTCGAGAAACTCACTAAACAAGATGTCTCGAACGAAGCATTCGGCTACTTCAAAGCAAAGCAACTGTACTTAGATCAAGTTCCAGCAACACTGTGGCGCTTGTCGTACGTGGGTGAACTTGGCTACGAAATCTATACCGATGCTGACATGGGATTAAAACTGTGGGACACCTTGATGCAAGCCGGCGAAGAATTCGGAATCATCGCTGCCGGCCGCGGCGCCTTCAACTCAATGCGCTTGGAAAAGGGCTACCGGTCCTACGGAACTGACATGACCAGCGAGCACAATCCGCACGAAGCGGGTCTGGCGTTCGCTGTCCGCAAGGGCGGCGGCTACAAGGGCGCTGAAGCTTTCGAAGCACTTGATGCAGCCAAGATCACTCGCAAATTGGTGTGTGTTGTCATGGATAAGCCCGAGTACGTTTTGCTGGGCAAAGAGCCAGTATCAGTGGGCGGTAAGCCAGTCGGATACGTGACCTCGTCCTACTTCGGGCACTCCATTGGAAAGCAGCTTGCCTATGCCTGGCTACCGATTGAGGCATCCACTCTGGGCACTGCGGTCGAGATTCAGTACTTTGACCAGATGTATTCGGGTGTTGTCAGCGATGACCCACAATTCGATCCAGCCATGAAACGGCTAAAGTCGTAGTTATGTCGATCACCCGCCGACGCACCGTCGAATTACCGGAACACCCCGATTTTCTCTGGGCGCACGCTGCTCCGAAAAAGTCCTACGACGCCATCATCGTTGGTGGTGGTGGACACGGCTTAGCGACTGCTTACTACCTGGCCAAACTGCACGGCATGACCAACATTGCTGTGTTAGAAAAAGGCTGGCTTGCTGGCGGCAACATGGCACGCAATACAACTGTCATTCGTTCCAACTATCTGTGGGACGAGTCTGCTGGTATTTACGAACATTCGTTGAAGTTGTGGGAAGGCCTGCAAGAAGACGTCGGCTACGAAATGTTTTTCTCACAACGTGGTGTGATGTCTTTGGCGCACAGTGTTTCTGACGAACGAACAAAGCGACGCAACTCTTATGCCAATGCAGTCAATGACATCGACACTGTGTGGCTCACACCGCAAGATGTAAAAGAAATTGCACCTATCGTCAACATCAGTGAAGACGTGCGCTACCCCGTAATCGGTGCAACATATCAACCACGCGGTGGCATCGCCAAGCACGACTGGGTTGCGTGGGGTTACGCAAAAGCTGCTGGCGATTTAGGTGTTGACATCATTCAAGGTTGTGAAGTTACTGGCTTTGATATTCGCGAAGGCAAAGTCCATGGCGTGAAAACCAACATGGGAAATATTTCGGCGAACAAAGTTGCTCTAGTTGGCGCAGGACATTCGTCCGTACTTGCAAACATGGCTGGCTTTGATATTCCGATTCAGTCTCGTCCACTTCAAGCGTTGGTATCAGAACTTCTTGAGCAAGTACTCGATACCGTCATCATGTCGGGCATGGTTCACGTGTATGTGAGTCAGGCACACAAGGGCGAACTTGTGATGGGTGCAGGAACAGATGCATTCAATTCGTACTCACAACGTGGTGGCTTCCATGTGATTGAGCATCAACTTGCAGCAGCAGTTGAACTGTTCCCGATCTTTGAACGCGCTCACCTACTGCGTACCTGGGGCGGCATCGTTGACGTTGCGCCAGATGCTTCCCCAATTGTGGGTCTGACTCCAGTGGACAACATGTACCTGAACTGTGGTTGGGGAACCGGCGGCTTCAAGGCAACGCCTGCTTCAGGTTGGGTTATGGCTCACACGATTGCAACTGGTGAACCACATGAATTGAACGCACCATTTAGCCTTGACCGGTTTAAGACAGGTCACCTCATCGATGAACACGGCGCAGCCGGTGTGGCTCACTAAGGGAGATTGAGATGTTAAACATTCCATGTCCATGGTGTGGACCACGCGACGAAACAGAATTCCACTACGGATCCGAAGCTGGCGTTGCCTATCCAGAAAATCGCGATGAAATCAGCGATGAAGAATGGGGCAAATTCGTCTTCATTCGCTCAAACCCTAAAGGTTGGTTCGCCGAGCGTTGGGTACACAGTGCGGGCTGTCGCCGATGGTTCAATGTGTGGCGCAACACCATCACACATGAATTCGGTCCGACCTACAAACCAGCCACTCAACAACCAGCGAGCCCACAATGACTCAGATTAATTTCACCTTTGATGGAGTGAGCTACCAAGGTCGTTCCGGCGACACTCTTGCAACTGCCTTGCTGCGCAATGGAGTTCTGCACTTTACAGATAGTGCCTATCGCGATCGGCCACGAGGCATTGTTGGTCTGGGTTACGAAGAACCTAATGCGCTGGTCAATGTTGATAGTGGCGCTGGCGAACCGATGGTGCCTGCGACAACAATTGAGCTCGTCGAAGGTTTAGTTGTGCGCAGCTTGGCTGGTGTTGGCGACCTACCTGATACGCGCGATACGTCGCGCTACGACAAGAAGTTCCGTCACATCGACGTACTCGTTGTGGGTGCGGGTCTTGCTGGCTTGAAAGCAGCAGCAGAACACGCTGCTGCCGGTAAAGATGTTGTGGTTTGTGATGATCAACCTGCACCTGGTGGCCATGCCCGCTTAATTGATGCTGAGATTCCTGAAGAGCTACTTCACGTGCTGACTCTGCCTAATGTGACGTATTTGTCGCGCACAACTGTCACAGGTTTGTACGACCAGGGTTACTCTGTGGCAATTGAACGTCGCACTGATCACATCTCGAGCAAAGTCTCAACCGACAAGGCTCGGATTCGCGTGTGGCACTTCCGTGCGGCTCATACCGTGCTAGCACCGGGCGCATTCCAACGCCACTTAGTGTTTGCCAATAACGACCGTCCGGGAATCATGCTGTCGCATGCCGCCGCGACGTACGTAGCAAAATACGGCGTCGATATCTTCAAGAAAGCAGTTGTCATCACCGTTGATAATCAGGGTTACCGTGACGCGATTCGCTTGCACAACGCTGGCGTGAATGTTGTCGCTGTGGTTGATGTGCGCCAAAAGATTTCCAAAGAATCTAAAGCCGAGACTCGCAAAGTTGTTAAGGCTCTGGGAATTCGAGTCATTAAAGGCAGCACTGCTATCAATACCGAAGCGGACTCCAAAGGCTGCGTGAAGAGTGTGACCATCGGCAACATCGTTGGCGATACGGGTGAAACTATTGACGCTGACCTGGTTGCAGTGTCTGGTGGTTGGACTCCAACAGTTCACCTCGCGACATACATCGGCATTAAGGCTGAATGGAAACGCAAGAAGGCTGCTTTTGTCGTGAAACACCACAGTGAATTCGTGAGCACAGCAGGCATGCTCGATGGCAAGTTCGGCGGCAATGACGAGCCAGCAGTTTTCTTTGGAGTTGAAGTTCCTAGTGAACTTGCAGCTGATGCATTCATTGACTACCAACGCGATGCAACTTTGCGCGATATACGTCGTGCAATTGGCGCTGGTATGCGCAGTATCGAACACGTGAAGCGCTACACCGCTATTGGAACAGCGCATGACCAAGGCAAAACCAGTGGAACCATCACGATGGGTCTGATTAGTCAACGCCTGGGCAAGCAGCCTGACGAAGTTGGTTCGCTAACCTTCCGTCCGCCTTACATCAGCGTTCCATTCGCAGCATTAGCAGGACGTGAACGCGGGTTGCTTCTCGATCCAGTACGCATCACAACAATTCAGGATTTGCATGTTGCTGCCGACGCTCCAATGGAAGATGTTGGACAGTGGAAACGTCCTTGGTATTTCCCACAAGGAAACGAAACGCGTCACGAAGCTACCTTGCGTGAGTGTGCTGCTACGCGTGACAGCGTCGGAGTGATGGATGCTTCGACACTAGGCAAAATTGATATTCAAGGTCCAGATGCGGCCGAGTTCCTCGACCGCGTGTACACCAACATGTTCAGTACCTTGAAGGTTGGTCAGAGTCGCTACGGATTCATGTGCGGCGTTGATGGCATGGTGTTCGACGATGGTGTGACCACTCGCCTCGCCGAAGATCATTTCCTAATGACAACCACGACTGGTGGCGCTGCAAAGGTACTCGACTGGCTTGAAGAATGGTTGTTCACTGAATGGCCCGAACTCAAGGTGTATTGCACATCAGTAACGGAACACATCAGCACTGTGGCCATTGTGGGACCTAAGTCGCGCAATGTGCTCGGCAAGTTGGCACCTAGCCTTGACGTTAGTAATGAAGCGTTTGGCTTTATGGAAAACCGTTATGCAGATGTGGCTGGCATTCCTGCACGTATTGCACGGATCTCATTCAGCGGGGAACTTGCATACGAAATCAATGTCGATGCCTGGTACGGCGCACACATCTGGGAAGCCGTGATGAGTGCAGGAGCAGAATTCGCAATCACACCCTACGGAACTGAAACACTTCACGTGCTTCGTGCCGAAAAGGGTTACGTGATTCTGGGTCAAGATACTGACGGCACTCAAACGCCAATGGACTTGGGCATGGACTGGATTGTGTCGAAGAAGAAAGACTTCATCGGTAAGCGGTCATTTGCACGTAGCGATACAGCGCGTGCAGGGCGTCACCAACTTGTTGGCTTCATGCCTGTTGATGGAAGCGTCGTGATACCTGAAGGCGCGTATGTCGTGAACGAAAGCGATGCTGGGTCCAAGCCACCGTTTCGGCATGTTGGTTACGTGACAAGTTCCTATATGTCGGCAGCTCTTGGTCGCTCTTTTGCACTCGGAATGCTGGCTAACGGTCAGGCACGCCACGGTGACACAGTTGCAATTCCTTACGATGGCAATGTAGTCATGGCACAAGTGACTGAACCTATTTTCTTTGACAAGGAGAACACTCGTCGTGACGGTTAAATCCTTAAGTGGTGCTCGCAGTCCATTAGACGGAGCAAAGCACGGCGCTGCAGAAACAGTGTTCATGCACGAAGTGCCATTTACTCCTGGCTATGACTTGCGGGTTGATCCATCGTCGGATGGTTTCGCTGCTGTGAACTCAGCACTAGGTTTGACGTTACCGACAACCGTTGGCGCGGTAGTGCGTGTGAACGCAGCGTGCGAAGGCCAACCTGGTCACAATCCCGATGCCACTAATGGCATCAGCGCTTTGTGTTTAGGTCCTGACTGGTGGTTTCTGACGGGAACAGCGGATGTCATGGCTTTAGTACAACCACTGCGAGCACAGCATCATCTGTCAATTGTCGATGTGAGCGCACAGCGCACAAAGCTAGAGATCTATGGTCCCGAATCTCGCAATGTGCTTGAGCACGTGTGGGAGCAAGACATCCGCGAGGATTCTTTTCCCGTAGATGCTTGCAGTCAAGGTTTGATTGCTAAAACTCCAGTCATTATGTGGCGCTGCTGTGGCGACTGCTACATCGTGTTCGCTCGGTCATCATTTGCTCGGCATTTGTGGACCGTGTTAACCGATGCGACTGTTGAATACCTGTAACTCCAACTCCTTCGCTAGTGTCTAATAAGGCAACCTGGTCAAGCACCGAGAAAAGGACTCCATAATGAGCGCTGTGATTTTAGATGGCAAGGCAACAGCTGCTGCAGTCAAGGCAGACCTTGCAACTCGAGTAGCTGCATTGAAATTGCGTGGAATCACTCCAGGCTTGGGAACCATATTGGTCGGTGACGATCCTGGTTCGCATTCATACGTTGGTGGAAAGCATCGCGACTGTCACGAAGTTGGAATTTCATCTATTCGCGAAGACTTGCCAGAAAATGCAACACAACAAGATGTATTCGATGCCATTGAGCGCCTGAATAACGACCCAGCCTGTACTGGTTACATTGTGCAATTGCCATTGCCCAAGGGAATCGACGCCAATGCATGTTTGGAATTGATGGACCCCAACAAAGATGCTGACGGTTTGCACCCCATGAACCTGGGTCGGCTTGTACTTGGCGAGCCTGCACCACTGCCGTGCACACCGCGCGGAATCGTGGAACTGCTTCGCGCATACGATGTGAATCTCGATGGCGCTGAAGTGTGCATCGTGGGTCGTGGCGTCACTGTGGGTCGTCCGCTTGGATTACTGCTGACTCGCCGTAGTGAAAACTCAACAGTGACTCTGTGTCACACCGGAACTCGCGATTTAGCGCACCACATTAAGTCAGCCGACATTGTTGTGGCTGCTGCGGGTGTTCCCCACTTCATTAAGCCAGACATGATTAAGCCCGGTGCTGCGTTGCTCGATGTTGGTATCACGCGCACTGATGCAGGTTTACTTGGTGACATTGACCCATTGTGCAGCGAAGTCGCAGGACACATTGCTCCTATGCCCGGTGGCACTGGTCCGATGACGCGCGCGATGCTTCTTGCCAACGTTGTAGATTCTGCGGAACACGCTGCGCGATGAACGACATGTTCGACTACATCATTGTTGGCGGTGGATCTGCTGGTTCGGTTTTAGGCAATCGGCTTTCGGAGGATCCCAATAATAAGGTGCTGGTGCTTGAAGCTGGTCGTCGCGATTCGTGGTGGGATGTATACATCCACATGCCTGCAGCACTGACGTTTCCTATCGGTAACAAGTTTTACGACTGGCTGTACACAACAGATCCTGAGCCTGAAATGAACGGTCGTCGCATCACTCAAGGCCGTGGCAAGATTCTTGGTGGTTCGGGTTCGATGAATGGCATGATTTTCCAGCGCGGTAACCCCATGGACTACGAACGCTGGGCTGGCGACAAAGGTATGGCGAACTGGGATTATGCGCACTGCCTTCCGTACTTCAAGAAGATGGAGAACGCGACCGGGGTTCCCAAAGACAAAACTTTTCGTGGCCATTCCGGTCCGTTGTATTTAGAAAAAGGTCCAGCAAAGAACCCGCTCTTTAAAGCCTTTTTTGATGCAGCCGTGCAAGCTGGTTACACACGAACAGATGATGTGAATGGGTACAAACAAGAAGGCTTTGGACCTTTCGACAAGAACGTGAAAAAAGGCCGCCGCTGGTCATCGGCTCGCGCGTATCTGCACCCCGTGATGAATCGTAAGAATCTCACTATCAAAACTCGGCATCAAGTGCATCGAGTGTTGTTCGAAGGCGACAAAGCTGTTGGCGTGATCGCACAACACGGCAAGAAGGTTGTTGAGTATCGCGGACACGAAGTGATTTTGTGTGGTGGTGCGATTAACACTCCACAGGTTTTGCAGTTATCTGGCATCGGGCCAGCTGAGTTACTGAAGCGTCACGGTATTCCTGTTGTGAAGGACCTCCCTGGTGTTGGCCAGAATCTGCAGGATCATCTCGAGGTATATGTACAACACGCGTGCAAGCAACCCATCACGCTAAATCCAAACTTGAAATTGTGGAAGCGTCCATTCATTGGCGCCGCGTGGTTATTCGCCCGCAAAGGTCCCGGAGCTACGAATCACTTTGAAGGTGGTGGCTTTGCGTGCAGTAACGATGATGTGAAGTATCCGAACTTGATGTTCCACTTCTTGCCGATTGCGGTTCGCTACGACGGGACGAGCATTGCGGGTGGGCACGGTTACCAAGTGCATGTTGGCCCAATGTATTCAGATGCTCGTGGTCGCGTTGAGATTACGAGTGCCAATCCAATGGCTAAGCCATCGATTTTGTTTAACTACCTGTCGACTGATCAAGATCGTCGCGAATGGGTTGAAGCCATAACGGTTGCACGAAACATTTTGAAGCAACAGGCATTCGCTGAATTCAGCGACGGTGAAATCAGTCCAGGGCCTTCGGTATCTAGTCCAGAGGAAATCTTGGACTGGGTTCGCCACGACGGCGAGACGGCGTACCACCCATCGTGCACCGCGAAAAT
The DNA here is from genome assembly GCA_037131045.1 of Actinomycetes bacterium. Lineage (GTDB taxonomy): Bacteria > Actinomycetota > Actinomycetes > S36-B12 > UBA5976 > UBA5976. Next base: position 741 of record JBAXRV010000012.1, on the reverse strand, counting down.
GGGTGTCGATGACATGAGCGTTATTGATCCCAACACGATGAAGGTTCATGGGGTCGAAGGACTTCGCGTTGTAGACGCTTCGGTGTTCCCGTATGTCACAAATGCGAACCTGTACTCGCCAACCATGATGGTTGCCGAAAAGTCAGCCGACATCATCTTGGGTAAAGAGCCGCTGGCTCCCGAATATGTGGACTGGTACCGCAAGAGCTAGGTCTGGGGTATTGATCGTATTGAGGCGAGTGATGACGACATCACTAGCCTTTTGCGTTTACTACGTGCGCAAAGACTTTACAGAATCAACGATTCCGGTAACTGCTCGGTCTACATCGTCCTGACCCATAGGCGTGGACAAAGACATCAATGTGCTCGTGCCTGTCAGGACATGATTGTGATACATGGTCCACCACAGTTCGGCGACATTGACTGGCTCGTGTAGTCGGGCAAGTGAGCCGAAGCCTGTGACCTTTATGCCTGCTTCGGTTAATTGCGTGCGGAAACTTTCGCCAAGTCCATTGAGTCGCTCAATTTCGGCCGTGTTGAAGTGGTCCATCGCAACTTTGCCCGCGCGCATGGTGACTGGGTTAGCGCTGAACGTGCCTCCTAGTGAGACAGTGCCGCTGGTTGCGGGATCGAATACTGACATCACATCAGCATTTCCTCCCAGGCCACCAACCGGAAAACCGCCACCCATGATCTTGCCGACAGTCATAATGTCTGGCGTAATGCCGTAGTGCTTGTGCA
>JBAXRV010000011.1:0-39466 GCA_037131045.1 Actinomycetes bacterium | reverse complement strand
TGTGACCTCTGGGTTATGAGCCCAGCGAGCTACCGAGCTGCTCCACCCCGCGTCGGTTTGATAAGGATACGCCGAAGCGTGCCACTATCCCAAATCAGTTACACGCAATCCAATGACTTACGGTGTCGCACTTGGGCTTGCCGATGGCGTTACAGACGGAATTGTGGCTCCAGTAATCTTGCCACCCGCAGCCGTTGCCCGCGCCAGAGCAGCCTTCAGACGCGCCTGCGCTAATCCGTAGGCCGCAAAGTCTCCCTTAACCAAAGCCGCCTGACCATCTAGGTAGGCCTTATTGGCATCAGTTAATGCAGCCGCTAACTCTTCGGTAGGAGTCCCATTTGATGGTGTCGAAGGATTATTTGTTGTGCCTTGATCATTGAAGACCTTCGACAGCGCAGTCTTCAGGTCATCCTCAAATGCGACCTTTGAACCAAATGACACCAAAACCTTGCGAAGCAGAGGGTAACCCTCGCCCGCACTCGCCCGCACATACACAGGTTCGAAGTACAACAAGCCGCCACCAACTGGCAATGAAAGCAAGTTGCCTAATTCCACATCTGAACCACCGGAACGAAGAAGCGACAACTTAGTGGACACATCCGGATCAGATTCAAAATTGTTTTGCACCTGAGTTGGACCAGGAATCGTCGTGTTACGCGGCAACTGCAGAACCCGAATCGTTCCATAATCAGGACCGGGATCGGAGTTTGCCGACATAAACGCTGCCAACGTTTGACGCTTGCTCGGTGCGAATGCTGTCGTCAACTGGAACGACGGCGCCACTTGATCAGGCATCTTAAGAGTCAAGAAATATGGTGGCTGAGCTTGTTTGACTGTTGGCTTAGTTGGGTCATCAGGAACAATCCAGAAGTCTTGTCCTGAGTAAAACGCCTGGGCATCTGAAACGTGATAGCGCGCCAACACATTGCGTTGCACCTTGAAGAAATCTTCTGGATAGCGGACATGCTCCAGAATTCCCGCCGGCATAGCGCTCTTTGGTTCAACCACGCCTGGGAACGCTTTCGACCACGTCTTCAAGATTGGATCAGTTTCGTCCCATGCGTAAATGTGAACCGTGCCGTCATAAGCATCGACAGTTGCCTTCACCGAATTACGCATGTAGGTCACATCGCCCGAAGCAAGTTGTGCAAACTGATTTTGAGTGTTGACAGAGTCAGCAGTGGCATCCCGAAGAGATGTGCGAGCAGAGTACGGATACTCATTGGACGTCGTGTAACCATCAACAATCCACGTGATTTTGCCATCCACTACAGCAGGATACGGATCACTATCAAGAGTGAGCCACGGTGCAACTTTCTTGATTCTGGTTGCAGGATCGCGATCATAAAGAATTTTGGAATTTGTCGATAACTGATTGGATAACAAGATGTTTGGTTCTTGGTAATGAATCGCAAAGAGTAGACGTTGGAATAGGTTTCCTACCGCGACACCGCCAGAGCCGTCATACGTATTGTTGGTTTGGCCATTGGCGCTCTTGTCATCTGGAAAGTCAAGCTCGCGAGGTGCGATGCCCGAAGGCGCGCCAACAATTGAGTACGATGGCGAAAATTCACCAAAGTAGACCCGCGGCTGTTGAATATTAAGCGGTCCAGAAGGTGGGATGTTGCTTTCATAGAAGCTTGGCGCTCCATCAGCATTTGCAGTATTTTCATAGGCCGCGACGACACCATAGCCGTGTGTGAACACCATGTGATCGTTAAACCAATTCCGTTGAGTATCTGCCACACCAGCAAGGCTGACTTCACGAACACCCAACACAGTGCCGCGCTTTACGTTATTGACTGAATAGCGATCGATGTCCATCGAATCCGGGAATGCATAGAAGCCACGAATCTGCTGCAACTGACGAAACGTGGGCGAAATCAAACTTGGATCGAGCAATCGAATGTTGGCCAAAGTGCCAGCATCTTTAGAAGTTGAAGCTTGCGATGGATTATCAATCGCCTTGTACTCAGAAATTTTTACATTATTTAGACCGTAGGCAGTTCGAGTCGCCTCGATGTTGCGCTGAATATATGGAGTCTCACGTTGCAATTCGCTGGGCTTAACTTGTACTTGCTGAACAAAGGCTGGATACAAACCACCCAATAAAAATGAAGCACCAAGCATCACACCAAAAGCGATGAAGGGTAATGACCAGCCAGGACGCACCAGCGAAACAAAAAACAAGATCGCTGTTGCAAGGGCGATGTAGGCCAAGATGGTTTTCGCGGGAACAAGTGCATGGACATCTGTGTAGCGCAAGCCCGTCATGAGCGCATCGGACTTTGTTGCAAGCGAGTACTTATCAATCGAATACGCGGCAGCTTTGAGAAGTGCCAATAAACCGAGTAAGAACATGAGGTGAGAACGAGCACTTCGACTTGTTCCTTGAATCCCAGTACTTCGGAAACCGCCATAAACATAGTGAACGGTGACATTCACGAGCGTGGCCACTATGACAACAGTGAAACCGAATCCCAACATGAATTTGAGAAATGGCAACTGGAAAACGTAAAACGAAATGTCTCGGCCAAATTGCGGGTCGGTTGTTCCGAATAACGTGCTGTTTTTCCATAACAGAAAAGTTCGCCATTGACTTGCTGCTGACATTCCAACTAGCCCACCGAAGAAAATCGGCCCCAGTGTGAAGAGCGCTCGACGAACTGGTTCGAGACTTTCGCGAAAACGTTCCAACACTAGAGTCTCTGGAGTTGTCGCCACAATAATTGGGCGAGCACGATATGCAAGGCGAGCCGCGAGCCAGACAACTAGTCCAGTGACAAGGCCGACCCCAACAAATAGGAACGTCTGAATTTGAATTCTCGTGGAGAAAACTTGTGTGTGATCTACTGATGCAAACCACTGCCAGTCGGTCCAGAACCCCGAAATGAATGTCAAGACAACGAATAACACCCCAAGGACGAAAATCGTAACGGCAAGCGGGCTACGCCGCGGGGCTTGTTCCATCTGCATACTCACACCTCCAGCCTACGTTGCTGTGAGCCAGTCGCAATACGGCAGACTAATGCCATGAAAAGCGCACTTCCAGCAATTGTGGCCGAAGTTGAAAGCTACGTCGGAGTCGCTGGCTGGGATCAACCAGTGCGTCTATTCGCACTGGTTTTGACTAAGGACCTGCTCGCTACCAATCCGCAACTGGCTTTGACTGGCGACCTTCCGTTAACTTCGGTTGAGCAAGAACTTGATGATCTCACGGCACCCCTTGACGAGTTGCTGGCAACTATCGAATGGCCTCAAGATGTTGCCGGTGCAATTGTGGTCGTGGAACGGATTATTTTGCCGCCCGAAGTCGAGTTACCCGACGACGATTCAGTGCTGGACTTTATCGCCGAACATCCCGACAAGCATGAAGTGCGCATGGTGAGCGCTGTCTTACGCACCGGAGAATCAATCAATGCGTTGCGGTTGCGAAATCATGACGACGAAAATTCGGTTTCTATTGCGCCAGACTTAGTGCCGCAGCTCAACGAAGCGCTGCTAGCGACCTTTACTTAACGAGCTAGTCGCCAGTAACCAGTGGGAGACCTGTCGAACGAAAGAAACCAGTTCCGCCAGCAACGTTAATCACGTCATAGCCTTGCTTCTCAAGAAACTCACAAGCCTTTGCAGAACGTCCCCCTGCTTCGCAAATAACAAAATAAGTCTGATCATGATCAAGTTCAGTCATTCTCACAGGAACAGTCGACAGTGGCATTAAGACTGCACCTTCAACATGTCCGGAACGAAACTCATCTGGCTCCCGCACGTCGACAATCAATGCGCTCCCAAGTAGCGCAACTAACTCACTTGCATCAATCTCTTGCACGTGCTTCTCCTACTTTGCTGAACACTGCGGCAATTTTTTGCCAGCATTGAAATCATTTATAGCGGCTACACCCTCTGCCAAGGTGGACATTGGGGTAACTGTTAGCCCATCTGGGATATGTCCTTTGACTTCATCACAGTTATCCGCTGGTGCAAGGAATAGGACCGCTCCATGGCTGCGAGCGCCGATTAACTTTTGGGCAATGCCGCCAATTGGCCCAACGGTACCGTCCGGGTCAATTGTGCCTGTTCCTGCAATCACTTTGCCTTGTGCTAACTGGCCAGGTGTGAGTTTGTCGATAATGCCAATTGCAAACATGGTGCCCGCGCTGGGCCCGCCAACGTTGTCTAAACCGAAAGTTATCGGGAACGTGGCTGCATAAGAACTGTCGACTCCAACACCAACGAATGGAATGCCCGCTTCATTTTCGCTTGTTGAAGGATCATCTTTACGGGCTTTAGTTTTCAATGTGTAGTCATGCGATACACCTTTTCGCACGATAGTGAAAACGAATGCCGTACCTACTGGCTGGGCACGAATGATGGAAACAACTTCGGCAGGCGTCGATACGTTTTTGCTATTTATCTTCGTAATGACATCCGCAGCATGCAATGTACCTTCGGCCGGTCCACCCGCTTCGATAGAACTAATCACGACGGATTCAACGACAGGAAGTTTGAGATAGTTCATTGCCGCTGCAACGGCATAACTTTGAGATGTGCTGAACGCTTCCACGTTTTGTTGACGCGATTGCGCCTCCGTCATATTTTCTGGATACAGCGCTTCACGGGGCATGACTCGCTCTGACGTATGAATCCACGCCCATATCGCCTGCCCCACACTGACACCAGTTTCTGGACCACCAAACTCAGACACAGTAGTCATGTTGAGTGAACCTGTGGTCGCGTACGTTTCTTTGCCAGAAATGGAAATCAGGTCGTGACCATCGACCATGCCAATTGTGTTGAATATCGGTCCAGGGCTCAGCAAGACATATGGGACTTGAATGAGGCAAACGAGAACCGAAACAAAGGCAACGACTGTAGTCAAAGTGAAACGTGGTAAGTACCGACGCATACGTTTCCCCTGCTCTATTACGATCGAGTTTATTCCACAAAAGCATTTGCTCATCAGGTGCCTCACTTCTTGCACCTGCGAGGCAGCCTTCTTGCATAAGGTTACGTGAGGTTGAACCGCTTTGAATTCCGCAAGGAGCATAACGAGAAGAGATTAACGAAAACCTTACGCGGGCATACTCTTGACGTATCAGGCTTCTAGCTCGACGAAGTTCTGGCGGAAGGTGGACAACAGTGTCAATCCCATTTGGATTTGGTCAAGACGACAACAACGAACTCGCAGGCATTTTTGAAAGTATTGGCAAAATGCTTCGTCATGGACCCACAACTGGCGCTGTTGATTGGGAGTCTGCCCGAACCGCTAGTGCTGAAACCCTCAAAGCCGCAGGGGACTCCCCTTCACTCAATGCACCCAGTGCGCTGAACGCAACCCATATGGCGGACTTATGGCTCAATGACGTCACGATCTTTCCGAGCAGTGGCCACGAGTGCACCGCACTTTCTCGTGCGCAATGGCTCGAATCAACATTTGACTCATGGAAAGCAATTGTGGAACCCGTTGCCGAAGGAGTCGCAGCTGCAATGACAAGCATGATGCCCTCGAGCGAACAGATTGGCTCGATGCAGATTCCAGACGAGCTACTCAATAGCTTGCCTCCTGAGATGGCTGCAAACATGCGCGAGATGCTTGAGAACCCCGATATTGCCGCTCTCACTGGTCCTGTGATGGCGATGGCGCAATCGATGGGCGCAACGATGTTTGGAATGCAGTTTGGTCAAGCTCTGGGCACGATGGCTACTGAAGTATTAAGCGCAACAGACATCGGTATTCCCCTGGGCAGCGATTCACGTCCCATGCTGATCGCAGCAAACGTCGACGAGTTTGCTCGCGGCCTGACTATCGACCCTAATGATGTTTATGTTTATGTCGCTTTGCGTGAACTCGCCCACCAACGTCTTTTCTCTCACGCACCTTGGCTCACCTCGCAAGTACTCTCAGCGATTGGTGACTATGCCCGCGGCGTGCGAGTGGATAACGAACGCATTCAGGAAGCAATCAGTCAGATTGATCCCAGCGATCCGAATGCTCTCAATGACGCACTTGGTGGCAATCTGTTTGAATCCGCTCAAACCCCAGAACAAAATGCTGCCCTGAATCGACTTGAAGTTCTGCTGGCATTAATTGAAGGCTGGATCACTACTGTCGTTACGCAGGCTACCGGCGGTCGATTACCCGCTGCTGATGCGCTTGAAGAAACGTTTCGTCGAAGGCGCGCGGCAGGCGGGCCAACTGAGCGACTGTTTGCTGGTCTCGTCGGGCTAGAAATTCATCCACGGCGAATTCGAGAAGCAACAGCGTTGTGGAACCGGATTGGCGAAATTTCCAGTATCGATAAGCGCGACAACTTGTGGTCACATCCCGACCTGCTACCGCGTGCCGAGGACTTGGATAACGCTGAAACGTTTCTTATGGAAAGTAATTATGACTTGATGACTGAACTGTCAAAAGCAATAGAAGCCGGGTCACATGACGAGCAAGAAGACTAATTCTCAACTCTTGTTGCTTGGGTATAACCAGCAAGATACGCCTTGGCACGTTCTAGTTCGGGATACCGATCCATGTAGGAATGAAACTGTTCGTTGTGATGCAACACAATCAAGTGAATGATTTCGTGCAACACAATGCAATCAATCACATAATCGGGCATATCTTTTACCCGATGTGAGATTCGAATATTTCCGTCGCTTGGGGTGCACGAACCCCAGCGAGTATTTTGATTTGTTACCCACTTAATTGTGACTGGAACACGATGCGCAGAGATTACATCTCGATCAAGATAAATCTTCGAGAGCCTGACTGCTCTGCTTAATAAGTCAGCAGTTGACGCTGCGCGTTGTTCGCGCAGGTCAAGGCGTCCCACAAGTTCCTGAACATACTCTTTAATATCTTTTTGGCTCATTCGATGTGGCACAACAACAACTGTCTTGCCATTTTCGCGAAAGGCTGACACTGATCGTTTGCGACGCGCACTTCGTCGCACTTCTACAGCGTCAAGATCAGTTGCTTGAAATACGAACTCGTGTTGTGGCGAATACTCGTCCAGGGTGTCAACATCGTGATCGAACAAAACATCATCCGCATCATTGTCAGGCTCATCCCACAATGTCGGTTGTGATTCGCTTGGCATGTTATTTAGATTAGGTGATAACGCGGACATCTTCCGGCAATGAATGCATACAAGGTGTTCAACGGCAGAAATCAGGATTTGAGTAAGACACACGCTCTGGCAGTTCGATGAAATCGTTACTGACTGGCTTGGCACTAGATGATGGAGCTCTCGAGCCGCGTGCTCGCGCGTTCGCCTTCCCCTTGCGAACGTCGGCTCGTTATCTCGAGAGCTCCAACGGAAATGAACTTAGAGCGAAAGCCAACAGGTTCGCAAAGTTATCGACACATTTCCCTTTCCACCTGTGGACAAAGCTGGGGATTACTTGGGGAAAGTCCCAGAAATACTGGGGATTAATGGTGAACAACTTGGGGATAAAAGTGCATGAGTTCCATAAATCATGCCATTCATCAGGCATGACACTGTCCACTAACTGTGTGCACAAAATAGTTGGTTATCCCAAGGCTGCGCCGTATCACAATGTGAATGTGGATCGTCTACACAGCCCACAATGTGAGTCATTCACGCTTACTCAATGACGACGTTAACCCTGCATTCAGCAATTCACATCCTGCATCGCAACGATGGCTTTATTCAACTGGGCATCCACCCAGAAACCGCAGTGCTCATTCCCACGAGTGCACAGTGCGTGCTGACACTTCTTAGTGGACGGCACACTCGAACTGAAATCGTTGACAAAGCAGTCGCACTTGACTGCAACGCCGTTGAAGTAAGTGCACTGCTCGACCTGTTACTACGCAACAACTTGATTGTCGAAATCGGTCCCAGCTCACTAAGAGACACATTAAGCGAACAACATCGCATCAACAGCGTGCGCGCTTCACACATAGATGCGCAATCTGTCGAACACCGAATCACAACTGAGATTTCCATCTATGGCGCTGGACGCCTTGGCACAGTAGTTGCGTTGTTACTGAGCTCCTCTGGATTTGCTCGCGTAAAAGTATTCGACTCAAAACTAGTCACCCTAGCCGACGTATCTCCCTGGGGCGCATCACGTATTGATGTAGGACTGCGCCGTGATCAGGTGGTTGCAACACTTCTGAGTCGCATGCATCCGGGCACAAGTCTAAGATCACTGCACAGTTCACATGAATCTGTTCAGAGGCTCGCAATTGTGTGTCCTGATCAGCCAGCAGACTGGCCCTGGTTTAATCCCTCAAGTACGGATGCATTTATCGCTAATGGAACTCCTCACATGCTTGTTGGAGCAACTGCGCATACGGCAGCAATTAGTTCAGTCATCACACCAGACCTGACAAGTTGTATTCGGTGCGAATACCACGCGTTGACCGACCGTGATAGTCAATGGCCACAAATCTCACTTCAACTGAGCACCCGGCCACAACAAGATTTGGCCGCTATGCCACTACTTCTGCTCACAGCAATTGAAGTGGTATCCCAAATCGAGAGATGGCGAAGCCAGTCGTGGCAAGCAGAGAGCACTTGGACATACCGGTTATGGCCCACGTTAGAGCGACGTGTCACATCGTGGGGGTTCCATCCTGGCTGTGGCTGCCAATGGAATCGCGAACTAGTTGCCTAAGGAACTCAAGAAGCGAGATGCTTCGCGCTTGCCCACGGCATCTGAATGTCGCGCCCGCGACCACGACAAGTGTAAGTACTGACGAGCCCGAGTGACCGCTACATAGAGCAGTCGTTGTTCTTCTGCGACTTGATCCGGTGTCTTGGCATGCGAAATTGGAAGCAGACCTTCACTTAAGCCCACGACAAACACGTTCTCCCACTCCAAACCTTTAGCTGAGTGAATCGAGGCGATTGTCACCGCATTTGCGGTAGGGCCATGTTCGAGTTCATGGCGAGCATCTAGCATGGCCACAAAATCCGTCAAGTTAGCCTTTGAGTCCTTCTTAGCAAAATCAATCGCGAGATCAACAAGTGCGTTTAATGATTCCCACGCGTTACGCACAGTTGGTCCAGCTTGCGGTTCTTGGGCTTGCCACCCAAGAGGAGTCAGGATGTCGCTCACCACATGAGCAAGTGGTTTATCACTACTTACTTGGCCGCCAGCCCGCAAACGTAACACTGCTTGCTTGACTTCAGAGCGCTCAAAGAATTTTTCGCCATCGCGCAAAGTGTAAGCAACGCCTTCAAAACCCAATGCTGCCTCGAACAATTCCGACTGGGCATTAGTTCTAATCAGAATGGCAATGTCGCGAGGTGACACACCTGAGCCAATATGGGAAGCAACTTCCCGGGCAATGGAAGATGCCGCCTTTTCATCCGTGTCATAGGCACCACGACCCACCGGTACACCGCTGGGTCGATTCGCACGCAACTCAACTCGAGCAGATTTTTGGCTCGCCATAACGCCATTGGCAAGTGCAACAATCTCGGGTGTACTGCGGTAGTTAGTGCTTAATTCGAATCGTTGGGCTCCAGGGAAATGTTGTTCAAAGTCGCGCAGATACTGCGAAGTAGAACCAGTAAAGGAATAGATAGTCTGCGCTGGGTCGCCCACAACGCACACATCGTTTCGATCGCCAAGCCACAAATTGAGTAACTCGAACTGGACTGGGCTTACATCCTGGAATTCATCGACTGTGAAATGTCGATACTGCCGCCGCACTTGACTGGCAACATCGGGAAAGTTATTCAGGATTGCACTCATCAGTAACAAAACATCTTCAAAGTCCATCGCGTTTTCATCGTCTAAACGACGAAGATAGGCCTCGTACACTTTTGCAACAGACTCAATCGGAATGTCGGAGGAAACCATTCGGTTTTGCTCTTTGGCCGCAGCCAAGTAATGATCCGGCGACAAGATGTTGACCTTGGCCCACTCAATCTCGCTCGCCAGGTCGCGGGTTGCATCGCGTGATACAGGAATGCGCACCAGATCGGCAGCTTGCGCAACGAACTGCGACTTGCTGGCAACGAGTCGCGGAATGGGTTTATCAAAGACCGTTGGATAAAAGTACCTAAGTTGTCGAAGTGCTGCGCTATGGAAAGTGCGCACCTGCACACCAGAAACGCCCATAGTTGCTAATCGGCCACGTAATTCACCCGCAGCCCGAGTTGTAAACGTTACCGCCAGCGTCTGAACGGGTTCGAAAACTCCAGACTCCACAGCATGCGCAATGCGGTGTGTGATTGCACGAGTCTTGCCAGTACCAGCTCCTGCATGAATGACCACAGGTCCTTGAACACATTCAGCAGCTGCACGCTGTTGCTCGTCAAGACCGGTCAAGAAGGAGGACATCTATCTATTGTCCCAAGTCCACCGACACAGAGTTAGGCAAGCCCAAGAATCTCTTTGACTTGACCAATACTTGGGTTGGTCTTGGCACTGCCATCTGGAAAGACCACCGTAGGGACCGTTTGATTGCCGCCATTCACATCCATAACGAAATCAGCAGCTGCAGAGTCCTGCTCAATGTTGATTTCCATGTACGTGATGCCTTCACGATCTAGTTGACCCTTAAGGCGCTGGCAATAGCCGCACCATGGTGTGCTGTACATCGTTAACTGCGCAGTCATAATTACTTCCTTGTCCACTCTTGCGGTATTTCACTGCCATACCAATCTTGAATTAATCGAAATGCTATTGCAACGGGATTAGGCAGACGCAATGTTTCCGCTTTGCACTCGGCAACAAACTCTTCCCGACTAAACCATTTAACTTGAGCCATCTCGGCAACCTCAACCGAGATATCGATACTTGTAGCAGTAGCCCGATATCCCAACATGAGCGACGCAGGATAGGGCCACGGTTGACTTCCTAAATACTGCAGACTTTCCAAATCAAGGCGGATGCCAGACTCTTCAAATACTTCGCGGATGACACAAGCCTCAGCGGACTCACCTGCTTCCACAAATCCGGCCAGTGTCGAGAACCAACCCTCGGGCCAATCGATGCGACGTCCGAGCAAAATGCGATCATCTTTATCGTTAACCGCAACAATCATCGCCGGCTCTGTTCGTGGGTAATGGTCAGAGCCATCAGTTGAACATTGGCGCGCCCAACCGCCTTGAGTGACCATCGTGGCGCTTCCGCATCGGGTACAAAACTTGTGCGTGGCATGCCACTGCGACATAGCAATCGCAGTTGTCGCCAAGCCCACATCATGTGCACTTAATTGCGCTCCCACAGCGCGCAGTGCCACCCATGCCACAGCATCAATCGTGACAATGTCATCCATGATTCCTACATAGGTATGTCCATTGTCAACACCCAGCAGCACGGCATGTGGCGCAACTTGCTCAAGTGTTAAGTGAGTAGCTTCGGGTTTAACCCAGATCAGCGAAAGTTCATCGGTAACTGGTAACGCATTGTCTTTCAACACTAAAACCCTCGTGGACTCTTGCGCCCAAGCACGATTCAGCCAGTCTGCGTCAGCGCGCAACGGGGCAGCTCGATCCACAGCAAATCTGGATAGCGCCAGGTCCTTGAGTAACTCCACTTCCACAGCCTATGTGGGAGCGCCAAAAACGGCAGAGGGGCGTATCGTCACGGGTATGAGAATTGGCACCTGGAACCTACTCCATGCGATGGCGATCACAGGTCAAGCACCGGGACAGGTATCAAATGAAGGGTTAGCGCAGGCTGCCCTACTTGAGTGCGATATTTTGGCAATCCAAGAAGTGGACAGTAATCAAAGTCGCAGCAACAACTCTCATCAAACTCAAACCATCGCACTGGCAACTGGTTTAGAGCACTGGTGCTACGCACCTGCACTAATCGGTACCCCAGGTGAGTCCTGGAATGACGCAACTGATGAACACATCCATCGACATTTCGATTCCGAAATTGACTCCACAGCGCGCTATGGAAACGGATTGCTGTCACGTTTTCCCATGCGTGACATCGATGTAGTCCGCTTTGCACCATCTCGATTCTCGATGCCGCTATTGATTCCTGGAAATCCCCGGCCGCGAATTATGAAAATTGCAGATGAGCCCCGCGTTGCAATATTTGCAACTATTGAAACCCCAAGCGGCGACATTCACGTTGCAACAACACATTTAAGTTTTGTACCAGGAACGAATGTGCGCCAATTGAAAGAAACATCGCGGCGGCTCAAAGAACGAGCTGGCGGATCTCCTGCTTACTTGTTGGGTGACTTTAACTTGCCCGGTAAAATTCCTGCGCGCATTGTAGGAATGACTTCACTTGCCCAGTTGGCGACTTACCCCACACCAAACCCAAAGATCCAATTCGATCACATTCTGGCTCAAGGACTTTCGCAGAAAGTTGCAACTGAAGCATTCGCATCAGCTCGAAGCCTTGCACTGGACATCAGCGATCATCGCGCTCTGACAGTAGACATCAGAGACGAATAGTTAAAGCAAGGCAGCAAGATCTTCAAGAGTCATCGTGGTTGTTAATGGCTCGACAACACCATCACCAACGTAATAAAACGCAGCATCAATCGATTCGACGGGTACGTTATTTACCTGCGCCCAAGCAAGCCGATAAATATGAAGTTGCAATTCATCAGCACTTCCGGCGCGACCTGTTTTCCAGTCAACAACGAGCCAGCGATCTGGCTGAGTTGGGTCGGTCAGTGAACCCTTAAATATTGCGTCGATTCGGCCACGCCAGGTGCGACCAGCAACCACAAGTGCAAATGGTGTTTCCAAACCCGATGGCGTGCGAGTTGCAAACGGTCCATCTGTAAATGCAGTCTTGAGGCTTTCAAGAAATTCATCGCTATAAATGTCGTGGTCAACTGAGCCCGGCAAATTTTCGGGGTCAAAGAGTCCACGATCTCCATAGAAGTTTTCTACCCAAGCATGGAACACTGTCCCTCGATCAGCGGATGCCGAAGGCTGCCGCGGCATAGGTCGCAACAGATTCTTTAAGAACAGTTCGGGATCTTTACGCAGTGCAAGAACCTGACTTGCCGAGAGTGAGGAAGGAAGTCGAACAGTTCGAGAATCCAAACGCGCTGCATGACCTTGAGCAAGGAGCACAGCAATGTCTTTATCCCAGGCGGCGACCTCGTCAGCAATATTTTGGTCAATGTCATATGGTGATTGGCCACGCATGCTCTCGACAAGCGCGGCTTGCTCTGCGCGTGATGCCAGAATGTGTGACGCAACTGCCGCTGGCCATAAAGCTGGTCGTGGATCAACGAGAACGGGATTCTTGGCACCTTGAGCAGGCTCGTCAACCCAGACATCAATTGTTGTGGCATGGTCTTTCATTGCTCTGAGAAACTCACTCGGCCCGCGTTTGCGAGATTGTGTTGGGCCCCACCACGACGAACTGGCGTAAATGGAATGTTCAGCGCGCGTCACAGCCACATAACCGAGGCGACTTTCGTCAAGCGCTTGCAGCGCTCGTACTCGAGCCTTATGTGCATCAAAATCTGTGGCAATCGTGTCGATGCTGGCAGGGAATGCCACGAGGAGTTCATCTTGAGGAGCATCGACGTACTGCGGCGGTACCAGACTTTGAGTATGCGGCCAATAGTCATCAGTGGTCGTAGATGGGAAAATTGCTTTAGTCACATTTGGAATAATGACCACAGGAAATTCCAAGCCCTTCGCTTTATGCATCGTCATGATGCAGACAGCTCCCTTAATAACTGGCAACTCCATCGACACTGACTGGTGATACCGGTCGCTATCAGCGACATAGGCCAGGAATGCATACAACGTTGAATCACCATCGAGATTACGAAATGCGCCAGCGAGGTCTAACAACATGGCAAGGCGATCAAAGTGTGTTCCTGCAGACGGTAGGTCACGAATCATCGACTCAACACCAAGCCCGGTAACACGAATTACTCGAGCAATCAGGTCGACTGCGCTTTCGCCGGCATGACGTCGTAATTCGCGCAATTCTTGCGCTGCCAACTGCATACGTTCCCGAGCATCGCTCGAGTAGGCATATTTGGAGTCGCTAGCTAACTCCAAAGCATCAAGCAAACTCAAACGTTCTGAACGATCAACACCGGCAGCCAAATGTTCGAGTTGAAGATCAACATGCATTCCTTTGGTCTCAACTCGATCGCCGCCCAAGTGAGCTGCATGTGTACCTAAAATCGCCAGATCACGTGCGCCAATACTCCAACGTGGGCTCATCAAGATTCGGGCAAGCGCAGCATTCGCAGTTGGATCTGCAATGACTTGCAGATACGAAATGACTTCTCTTACTTCAGGCACACTAAATAGTGCAGCGGCATCCGATACTTGAACCTGAATTCCCGCAGCTTCAAGTGCCGAAACAAAATGCCCAATAGTCTTGCGCTCGCGCATGAGGACAGCCACATCTCCACGGTCTATCGCCGGATCAAGCTGCTGGATTTTCTGCACAACCCATTTCACTTCGTCAGCAAAAGTGTGATGCAGTGCGACAGTAACTTCACCCGCTGGTACATCTGGGTTACCAGGAACAAGCTCTTGTATCTCTGGATGAAGAGTTCGCAAGGTAGAACTCAAATCATTGGCAACAGCAAGGATATTTACTCCCGAGCGGCGACTCTGTGTTAGTGGAAAAGTTGTTGCTTTTACAGTGCCGGAATCGCTGACTAGCGCAAAGTCATTTTCAAATGTTGCCATGTTGGTCACTTCAGCACCACGCCAACGGTAAATGGCTTGTAGCGGATCACCTACAGCCATCACATGCGGCATACCCGCAAATAGGGAGGTAAGAAGATTACGTTGTGAGATTGAAGTGTCTTGGTACTCGTCGAGAAGCACCGCTTTGAATTCCTCTTGCAGAAGTGCACACATCTCTGGAGACCGCGCGGCAGCGGTAGCAGCAAGGCGAATTTGATCGGAATAGTCGATGACGTCGTGGGCAATTTTGGCAGCACGGAATTCGTCAACAAGCCCACACAGCGCGATGCGCTTACGTGAAGCACTAATCATGCGCTCGTGAATTTCTTCGGCGTAAGAATCCTGTTCGTACTTGGCTACGAGCTCACGTTCTTGCTCAACAACGGAACTTGATATCACCATGTAGTTTGTTAAGTTTTGATCGAACGCAAGTAAATCCGTCACGGCGCCGCTCACTTCATAACCAAGTTCCCCTAAATTCACTTTGGTATTAGCGACGACCTTAAATGCAAGTTGATAACGCAAAGCATCGACCATGATGCGGGCATCAGGCTCAAGCCCAAGTCGAAGTGCGTGCTCTTTGAGAAGTCGCGAACCAAAAGCATTGTAAGTAGAAATTGTTGGCTCGCCGAGGTCTTCACCTAGCGCAGTTTCAGGAAGGTGAGCAGTTACCCGCTTCATAATTTCTCGAACTCGGACGAGCAACTCATTGCACGCTTTTGTTGTGAATGTCAGGCCAATCACTTGATCAGGACGCATTTGTCCCGAGAGCACCAAGTAGGCAATGCGTCCTGCCATAACTGTGGTCTTACCGGTACCCGCACCTGCAAGCACTAAGGCTGGGTGAGCTGGCGATGTGATTGCCGTGAGTTGTTCAGCGCTTGGAGTAAAACCAAGCACTTTGACCAGGGTTTCCGTTGATACGTCGCGCATCAGAGCACCTGCTTACCTTCAGGAGACTGCGGGCAAAGGAAGCGCACAGCACAGCGGGAACACCGATTAACTTCGTATCGAGCTTCGTAGCGTTCATCAAGAACGATTTGCGCTGCAGCCACGAGTCGATCGTTAAGCGACACATTAGATTTTTCGTCGTGTGATCCCTTGGCAACCTGTTGTACTTGTGGAAATTCTTCATTACCAGATTCGGGCAAGCGTAAATGAATGAGCGCTGCGCCCGAGACGGACTCGTCAGATTCAAGAGTTTTCAGTTCACCCTTATCGGAGTAGTGCCCATTTTCCAACATGAAGGCATACAGAGCGAGTTGCAGATTTCGGGGAAGATCAGAACTTTTGACCGCGTTCTTACCTGTCTTGAAATCATAAATAACAACACCATTGACTTGGAATTCAATGCGATCTGCGCGTCCAGTTAACGAGACGGCAATAGTGTCGCCCTGCGGAGTAGCTAACTGTGTCTGCAACGATAAATCGGATTCAGCAACACTGCGGGTATCGCAATGATCTATGAACCACGACAGCAGGCGAACCGATGCCGCATGGGCTTGCGAGCGCTGATAAACAGACTCCCACTTTGTATCAAATCCCAGACCTGGCCATAGTCGATCAAGTCGACGGTCAATGTCTTCAATCGTGGTCTCAATTTGTCCAGTTTCCAGACCCTCTGCAATTGCGTGCAGCGCAGTACCAAAGAGCATTCGCGTTTGGCTTTCAGCTTTGGCTTTCACTTTGTTTTCTAGGAACCACTGCGCAGGGCAGGTTTCAATGGATGTGACCATCGTTCCCGATAAGTGAATTGGCTCTGCGATAGCCTTCAGATTTTCCGTGACTGCCCTGGTCCCCCACCAATGTTGAGGATCAGCAGAAGCAAACGCCGGTAAACCGCTGTCTGCTAATTGCGCCAGGCGGTGTGCTGCAGCTTTCTTGAGTGAGTCACTGGAGGTCTGGTCATCGAGCACTCTACGCAACCGTGCGATAACTCCATCGACACTTAACGGTGCCTTTGGGCGGCCAGCTACATGCTCAGGTAACACATCACCTAAGGCGAGCGAAATATCTGTGACGAATCGTGACATGGATTCACCCGTGTCACTCAAATCGTCAGTGACAGCGGTGATGAGAAGTTCCTCTTGAGCTCGTGTCACAGCGACATAAAATAGTCTTCGTTCGGACGCCAGAATTTCTTGTGAGGTTTCTGGCATAAGAACTTCACGGCGTCCAATGCGATTAGCTTGAAGTAACGTGTTGGCCACTTTCAGATTGGGCCACAAGTCTTCTTGAGCGCCAGCAACTATGACGAAGGGCCACTGCAATCCTTTGGCGCGATGTGCAGTGAGCAATCGAACAGTGTCACTGCGTACGTCATTATCGGCAAGTGACTCTGCTGGGATGACTTGCGAGGCAATTTCATCCAAAAATATTGTGAGGTCCTTGCCGCGACCTCTGGCAACAAATCGATTAGCTTGATCAAAAAGTGAACAAATTGCATCGAGATCCCGATGAGCTCGTGCGCTTGCCGTCCCAAAACCAAGTGCTTGTCGTTGCAACGTCTGTGGCCATGAGGTACCACTCCACAACTGCCACAACACTTCATGCGGCGTTGCACCAGAGCGCATTTGTTCCCGAGCTTTACGAATGAGCAGCCCTAATTCAGTCACGCTTTTTGCTACGGCACCGTGTTGACCAGGAGCGATATCGGTAATGTCACCCGGTTGCGCGAGCGCCTGGGCAACTAAGAACGACGACGAGCGAGCAAGGCGGTCATCGTGTCGATCCTGTTCGCGCAGGTAGCGACCAAAACGGCGCAAGTCAACAGGGTCAAGTCGTGCCAACGGACCAGTGAGCAGACTCGATGCCACATCTCCGGTAATCGTTGATGGGTCATCAACTGCATGCAGCAACAACATCAATGGCACGATTGCTGGGTCCTGCGCCAATGGGATTTCATCAGCCGCTACTTCAACGGGGATGCCCGCGGTAACAAGCGCACGGTAAATAGTAGGAAGCGACAGAGCTGCTGAACGCACAATTACAGCCATGTCGGACCAGGCCCGACCATCGTGCGCATGTGCGCGAGCAATTGCATCAGCGATGTGTGATGCTTGGGCACCATCGGAATCATAGGTGCGCAGAAGAACCGCGCCATCGCTATCCGCTGAACACGTCGGTGCGCGATGGCGAATGATTTCCGCCTTATCAAATCCAAGTGGAATTCGATCTCCGATGACAGCGGAAGCAGCTTTGCGAATCGTTGGTCCGAAACGTCGACAATTACTCAGTACAACATCAGTGATGTTCGTTCCGTAAATCGAGCTGAACTGTTCCTTAAAACGTCGAATGCCAGATTCGTCAGCACCACGAAATCCGTAAATAGCTTGATCCACGTCGCCCACAACCACCAGAGATGACTGTGAAGTGACCATAAGTTTAAGAAGAGCAACCTGTCCTGGGTCAGTATCTTGATATTCATCAACATAAATTGCCCGGAAAGTCTCTTGTAAATATTTTGTGACTTCAGGTTGTGCGGCCAGTAACACTGCGCGATAAATCAATTCGCTGTAGTCAAGCACGCCCTCAAAACCTAAGACGTCTAGATACTCGTCCATGAACTGACCAACACTGTCCCATGTGGGTCGATCTGACGCTTTGCCTAAAGCAACAAGCTCGTCAGGATCCATTAGATGCGAACGGGTGCGAGACATCACGGTACGAATTTCTTCAGCAAGCCCACGAGTGGGCACCGCAGGTAATAAGTCAGTGGGCCAGTTCAGTCGCCCATCAGCAATCGCAGCCGTAAAAAGTTGTTGTGCACGAACTTGTTGTTCTGGTCCTGACAAAAGTCGAATTGCAATTTCGTACGACTCATTTGGCGCAAACTTGCGCAACAGTGCATAACAAAATGAGTGGAACGTACTGACTAACGGAATTGCACCGCCACCTAATTCTTGAGTGACCTGATCGCGCCATTCCAAAGCCGCACGCCGACCAAACGTTAAACCCAGAACCTGATCGGCAAGCAAAGCATCAGAACCAGAAAGTCGGCCAGCCATTGCCTTGACTAGTGTTGTGGTCTTTCCAGTGCCGGGTCCGGCCAGCACACGTAACGCTCCAGCACGATGTGCAACGACTTGACGTTGCTCGTCATCAAGAGTTTTCGGTTGTGGCGTCTCAAGCGGTGAGGAATCAAGAATTAGCGTTGTCATTTGCGACTATTCCACCATGAGACTGTGACAATTGAGCCACTAGCCTGCGACTCAGACCCTCATATTTTTGCGACAAATACGGCGACATTGGCTTGAACCCATAGGAACAAGGCAAGATTGACCTACCAGAGTTGTCCATTCAGCAATTCGTCTTAAAAGGAACAGTTTCGTGGAGCAGCCCGCATTGTCTTCAACGCTTGTCATTGAGGATGCCGTCTTGGAACGACGCTTACGTCGTCCCGCTGACTTAGCGCGCTTTGCTGCTGTGGTTGCAACGTTAGCTGGTGTCACGCTCTTGGCATATGTAGCTCAATCGACGACTTCAGGAATCAGCCAAGACATCACGCAAGGCGCTCACCGCTTACCCGGGGCATTGCTACTGGCCTCGAGCCTAGTCAGCGGAACTGGTGCATTGCTGCTGCCACTATTTTCCATCATCGATCTTTTAGTGCGACGCAGAACTCGGCAACTTATTGAATCCATCGGCGCACTTTTAGTGACAGTACTTATACTCAGCGTCACTTCGTGGGCGCTCATTACATTTGGCAGTGATCGTCTACTTGGTGCCTTTGCCGGCGCGGTCGCACGTGCTCATGCAAACCCCTTTAACATTTTGCTTTCCGGCTTAGCAGCCTTCACCACAGTTTCACGAATGATGTCACGGGGCAGATGGCAAGCCGCAACATTAGTGGTCTTAGGCTCCATCGCACTTGCCGACATTATTAGCGGCGGCATCACCGCTGCAGGTCTAGGAGCATCCGTTCTTTTAGGTTGGGCAACGGGGTTGCTGTTTCGCTATTTACTTGGAACGGACACAACGCGCCCTACCGGATATGAAATTGCCGACACTATGGCCAACATCGGTCATCCATTGACACTGCTTCGAGCATCAGAAGAAATTGAAGCTGGACGCAGGTATGTTGCAACAACCTCTTCCGGTGAACACCTTGACCTCGTTGTTCTGGACCGCGATCTGGATGGTGCGGGCCTTGCCACTGCGATCTATCGTTCGCTGCGCTTGCGTGATGACCCAGGCACAGCAGGAACATCTATGCGTCGGCGACTCGACCGCATGTCACTCAATAGCTGGGCTATCGCTTCGGCTTCAATTAATACTCCTCATTTGATTTCAGTCGCTGAAGTTGGACCTGATTCATCAGTTTTGGTTTATGAGCATATTTCTGGTCGCCTGCTTAACGTTATGTCTCCCACGGTTGCAGATGCGGAACTCGTTGGCGCCTGGGAAATTGTGCGCGACCTACAAGTAGCCCGAATAGCACACCGAGCACTCACAGCAGAAAATCTTTTACTGAGCCACAACGGCCAAGTATATGTGCAAGGCGTTGAAGATGGCGTTATTGCAGCCTCCGATGTGTTGCTACGTATCGATATTGCAGAGGCGCTGTGTACATTAGCGATGCTCTCTGATCCACACCGCGCAATTGCTGCAGGCCGCGTGGTTCTAGGAGACGCAGGATTGGCTCGAGCGCTTCCTGCATTGCAACCTGTCGCACTCAATCGCGGTACTCGACTAGCTCTAAAAGCTAACCGTGACTTACTTAGCACCTTACGGATTGGATTGTTAGAACTTTTGCCCGAAGGTGAAGTCGAGCAAATCGAAATCGAAAGACTTAAGCCACGAACGCTCTTAACGATCACTGCGGGAACTATTGCGGCTTACCTTTTGCTCAGCCAATTTGCCAAAGTAAGCATCGTCGATTTGTTCAAGCAAGCCAATGTTGGATGGATGTTCATTGGACTAGGCCTTTCGGCTTTGACTTACCTGGCAGCAACTCTGACATTTATCGGAGTCATTCCAGAACGAATCTCACTCTGGAAAACATTCCAAGCACAGTGGGCCGCATCGTTTGCAACGTTGGTAGCACCACCGACTTTGGGTTCTGTTGCAATCAATATCAGATTCCTTTCGCGCCAGGGACTCAATTCGGCTAACGCAGCTGCAAGTGTGGCCGTTGCACAAGCGTTGGCATTTTTGAGCCACATTGGCTTGCTATTCCTTATGATTGTGGTCGCTGGCACATCAAAGGATTTTGCCTTCCGGCCGCCTCGCACCGCAATCATCGTTGCTGTCATCATTGTGCTCATTGCCGCAGTGCTCAGCACAATTCCTGCGGTACGAAAACTTGTGGCACAAAAAATTGGTCCCATTATTTCCCAAGTCGTGCCACGTATGACCTCGTTGGCAAATCAACCCGCGAGACTGGCAACCGGAGTTTTCGGAGTTCTGCTTCTGAATCTGGGCTACTGCTTATGCCTAGTCGCCTCAGTGCGAGCATTCACACCAACCGCATCAATAGCAGCAATCTCGTTGGTGTATCTAGCAGGTTCTGTTGTGGCTCAGGCCGCGCCAACTCCTGGTGGGCTTGGCGCGGTTGAAGCCGCATTAGCTGCTGGTCTTACTGCAACTGGAATCGATGGCGCACTGGCTTTGTCAGCAACGTTGCTCTTCCGCCTCTGGACATTCTGGATTCCGACGATTCCAGGCTGGTTAGCGTTCAACCGGCTGCAGCGCAGTGGCGATCTGTAGCAGTCATACTCTGAGAGCCACCACTCGCTGCCTACTAATAGGTCGGCTTATCTGGTTCGATCTGTGAGACCCAGGCCAAGACTCCGCCACCAACGTGCACCGCATCATTAAAACCAGCGCCTTTGACAACAGCAAGAACTTCAGCTGAACGACCACCAACTTTGCAATGCAACACGATTGGCTTATCTTGTGGCATTCGTTCGAGCGCATCACCCATCAAGAATTCGTTCTTAGGGATGAGCACTGCACCTGGAATACTCACAATGTCATATTCGTTTGGCTCCCGGACATCAACCAATAAGAAATCAGTTTCGCCACGTTCCCGCGCCTTTAACATGTCATCGAGTTGTCGCACACTAATTGTCGAATCAACAATTGCGTCCTTGGCTTCCTCAGATACTGAACCACAAAAATATTCGTAATCAATGAGTGCAGTAACCGTTGGGTGGTCACTACAAATTGCGCAATTAGGATCCTTGCGCACTTTGATTTTTCGGTAGGTCATTTCCAATGCGTCGTACACCATGAGGGAACCTACAAGCGGTTCGCCAATTCCAGTGAGTACCTTGATAGCTTCATTGACTTGAATGGAACCTATAGATGCGCACAGAACACCAAGCACGCCACCTTCTGCGCATGATGGAACCATTCCAGGAGGTGGTGGCTCAGGATAGAGACAGCGATAGCAAGGACCGTACTCGGACCAAAAAACACTCGCCTGCCCATCAAACCGATAAATCGAACCCCAGATGTATGGCTTGTTCAAAAGCACGCAGGCATCATTGACCATGTACCGTGTGGCGAAGTTGTCTGTGCCATCCACAATGAGGTCGTAGTCGCCAAATAACTGCATCACGTTGGAATTATCTAGTCGGGTTTCATGAATGTTGATATTCACTAAAGGATTGATTTCGCGCACGCTATCTGCAGCACTTTGTGCTTTGGAGCGTCCAATGTCACTTTGCCCATGAATAATTTGTCGTTGCAAATTTGATTCATCTACGGTGTCGAACTCAACAATTCCTAAAGTGCCTACGCCAGCTGCGGCCAAGTACATCAATGTCGGGCTGCCAAGTCCGCCGGCGCCAACGCACAGCACTTTGGCATTCTTCAGTCGCTTTTGTCCAATCATTCCGACATCGGGAATGATGATGTGACGGCTGTACCTGCGAACCTCTTCAACGGTTAGTTCGGCTGCTGGTTCAACCAACGGTGGCAGTGACATATGAGCTCTCCTACTTATTGCTATGTCTTATTCAACCGTCTTAGGACCAGACTTGTTCCCACGCGTTCTTGGCTGGACAGTTACCGCCAATGCCTTGCAATAAGGATGGAGCACCGGCTGGGCTAGCGGGTAGTTACACAACACCTGCAAGACGCAAAGTGTAGATAAACATGACAATTCCACCAATTCGATAGACCCACACCATGTTGGCACGTTGATACCAGCGGGTATCTCCTTCAGCTGGTGAGCGCCCAAGCATTCCCAAGATCGCAATAATCCCCGAAGGAATTGGTAACAACACAAATGAGATTTTCGCTAAATCGGGCGTAGACCCCAAGACATTACCGAGTAATCCCACAGTTGCTGAGGCGGCAATAAGGCTGAGCGCCAAACCTGGTAGCCCCGCTGGAAGGATTTGATAAATCAAAGGGAAATTGGGCAATCGGTCACTGAGCAAACCTAAATAGTTAGGGATGATAAACAGCGCCGTACCCACGGCGAGTTGCCAATTCATTCCAATAAATGCTCCTGCAACGAAGTACATCAAAATTGCACGCATTGTAATTGCGAAAACCTTTTGCCGATTGGATGGTGTGGGAACTTCCGTTGGATAAACGCGATTTAACCGAGCAGGGAAATATTGCGCAATGGCCTCTTCTAAGAGCACTCGACACACAAGCGCTATCGCCGCCGCTCCAGCAATTGCGTTGGCATGATCAGAAATTGGTAAAGCAATGCCAGCCATCGAGGGCAAAGCCGTTATCAAGCACTGCATTGTCCAGGCGCCAAGGAACGGGGCCACCGCAAGGTCAATAGCCCGTTCCCACCAATCAGAAAAATGCAAAGCAGCATTTCGACGCAATCCTCGGAACGAACTTGCCAGCAGTGCAGGTCCAAAGCCAATGATTGACAAACCCATCAGCATGCGAACATCGCCTGCGCTGTGAACGCCTGCAGTAATGAGGATCCCAGCAATAAATACGGTAATTCCAACAAAGCCTGCGAAGGCATCAAAGATTCCAAGCACAGCGATTGCGGTCAAAATCGGGGCATTTGGTGGCAAAAGTAACCCACCCGAATTCACGACACCCATCACACCAAAAACAAGTGCAGCAACTGGGAGCAAGACCCAGAACAGGCCAACTAGCGCTCGCAAATATGCGCCATCCATAATTAACTTCGAGAGCAAAGGTGATCGCGGAGCAAGGGCCAAGGACCATTCCATGCTTGGCTTATCAAGCACAGTCAGAAAGCGATACGTCCCCCAGACCGCTAGGCCGTCGCCCCAATTCTCGGTGAGGTCCTCGAACCCAGCTAACTCAAGATCAGCGGTAGACAGTTCAGGCACATCTAACGCCGCGTTATCGCTGCCACCGCCTCCAGTGGAGCCGCCGCCACTTGAGCTGCCGCCACCACCACGGGAGCCACCACCGCCACTTGAACCGCCGCCGGCTGCACCACCGGCTGCACCGCCTGCCGCCGATGCAGCAGAACCTGCAGCGGCACCAACAGCCGCAGCTGCAGATGCTGCGGCAGAAACTGCCGAGACGATTGTGATTGCGTTAACAGTGGTTTGCGCAACTGCTTCTGGTTGCGCCAAGGGATCGACTGCAACCAGCCCACGCTCATCAGCAGCTGACGGGGTTGGTGTCGGTGTATCCGCTGGTGTTGGTTCAGGTGTTGGAGTGTCGCTTGGCGTAGGAGTGTCGCTTGGCGTAGGAGTCGGTGTTGGCACCGAAGCAACAGTTGGCACCGAAGCAATGCTAGGTACTCCGCCCGGTCCAGCAGTGACATTGAAATCAAATACGACTCGATGGCCAGCAGTGCTTGTTAATGCGTGAGGGTGCTCTGCAGGCACTCCATGTAACGGCTTAACCGTCAACATCTCGCCAAAGGTCAGTGAAATGAAATATTCACCCGGAGTGACAATCGCAAATGGTGTGATGGCAAGGCCATTTGAAATATCCTGGGCTGTCACCGTTCGGCTGCCAAGTGCAATGTCAATGCCATCAACAATGTGCAGCGTCGCTGAAACATTGGTCCCAATGGGGATATCACTTGGAAGAAGAATCACCAAGTCAATTTCGGTTCCTGAAATAACATCTTGGCGAATGTCGAGCTCGGTCTGCACATCACTGGCGCCTGTCGACATGTCTGCGGTAATCGCTACCGATGGAACCTGGCTCGGTGGATCTAAAATTCCAGCATCGACAAGTGCCTTCTGAATTCTTACCGAGATTGATCCAAGAAATGAATTGGGAGCGACCGGATCAAAGCGACGAGGAATACGCCCCGAGGTTTTTTCGACCACGGTTTCTGGCATCGTGAATGTCGTCGTACCAGTAGCGACCGAGGCATAAGCCAATGCGCCACCAAAGGTATTTTCCGTGACTACAGAAGCTGTGTATGTCGTGCCTGGTTCAAGTCCACTAATAGAACATTGCGTAATAGGAGCAATGGCATCACACGTCTTCGCTGCACCACCGCCTATAACGGATGCGACATAACGCGAAATAGTCGCCCCACCATCATCAGTCGGTGCATCCCAAGAAATGTCAACACTACTTCCATGAATTGCTGCATCCAGGTTTCGCACCTGACTGGCAGATGTTGGCATTGTGAATGCTGTCGAACCCGTAGCGATAGACGTAGCAGCGAGCACTCCCTCAAAAGTGCTCTCTGTGACAACAGCGGCGGAGTATGTCATTCCGGCATTGAGTCCACTAATCGAACATTGTGTAGTAGGAGCTGCTACATCACATGTACTTGTTACTCCACCACCTGTAACGGAGGCGATGTAACGCGAAATAGTCGCCCCACCATCATCAGCTGGTGCATCCCAGGAAATCTCCACACCGCTTCCATGAATCGCAGCATTCAGATTTTGCACTTGGGAAGCAGCAATGGGCTCAACAGTGATGTACGCATCGGTTGTCACTGATCGGTAGGTCAGATCTTGCGTGACCGACGCAATGATGTGGCAAGTACCTGCATGCAGCAGCGTGAGAACACCAGATTGTGAATCAATGGAACATACAATCTGCGACGACTCCGACGGTGTCAATGTCACTGTTCCAGTACCCACATTCGGAGCAGCCGCCAACGTGGTCCCCGTTGTTCCGTAAGTCAACGATGTGGGAACGGAACCCGTGAATGCAATGGTGCGATCTGCCAGCGGTGAAATTCCCGCGGCCGTCATTGTGACAAACGACGTGCCATCATCAGTGGTCACCGTAAGAGTTGCAGACTTCGCACCGATGGTGCTCGGATCGAATTCGACGTCGATTGCACATGTCTGCCCAGCAGGAACTACTGCATCTACGGAACACGTGGAGGAATTCTTAACAACAAATTCGCCAGTTCCTGTCGATGCGAGTTGATTAATTGCAATCGACTTCACCGTCTCGGATGAAGAGCCGCTATTGGTCAGCGTGACGGTGACCGGACTTGTCGCCCCGGAGGCTGTGTCTTGCTCACCAATGTCTTGCGTAAATGGTGAAAGTTTTGTGTACGAAATTTTGACATAACCATCATTGCCAGATGACACACTGACGTAGTCAGTTGAAAGTCCTGATACCGAGTCCGCACTGTTTGATCCGGCAAAGCCGCCATTACCTACAACGTCCTTGGCCGCTGCCGGAGAACCCGCAACACCTGCTCGTTGTCCACCAGCGCCGCCGCCACCAGCACCTGAGTCAAACAATGACGTTGAAGCACTTGTTCCCTTATGTGCAGCAGTCGATTTATCGGTTGCATAGTTTGCGCCATCAAGTCCGGGCACATTTAAATGATTCGCACCACCGCCGCCACCAGCACCCGCAGCGACAAGTACCTTTCCGTCAACAGTCACAATCGTTGCAGCGCCGCCGCCGCCACCTGCACCATTTCCTGTACGAGCTAGTGCGCCATTTCCACCGTTGTATGCACCGGTGGAATAGGTTGATACTCCGCCAAGACCTTTGTCTGCGATGACGCCATTAGTTCCCGCGCCACCTGGATACATTGCAATGGTTTGTCCAGCTGATACATCAAAGGTTCCACTCACGCGACCTGCAACACCGCTGTCGCCACCACGGCAAGTATCTACACAACCCGCAGGACTTCCCCCGCGACCTCCAGCACCACCGACTGCGACAATCGTGAGTGAAGTAACTCCATCGGGAACCACGAAACTTTGAACTGAGGTCACTGTGGCGAAGGGGAACCGAGATGCGTTTGCAGGAATTCCGGGCATGACTTGGATCAGTAAGACACCAAACACGCCAACCCAGTTTTTAAGGTTGCGCAACGCGCGCATATTCAACACCGCTAGCACCCTTCCCCGATGCCACACAGGACCAGAAGCCCCCCGTGTCTTACTACCTTAACTGCAAAAACCCATACAAACTAACGCGTTCACCTCAAATTCACCCCTCTACGAGCGGTCATAATGTGGCCGTAAGTGACCCTGTCGCACGGTCCCAGAAATTGCGGGCCCAAGAAATAAAAAATGACCCAAATAATGCCCAACTTTCGATGCTGATTTGCAATGTGAGGGCTGACCCCAACTCGACCTAGGACTACACACAACAGGGTTCATCGCGTAGGCAGCCGGGCTGTCCTGGGCGGTTCGCCACAAGCGCACTTTCCCATGAACCAGCCAGACCAATCGCGCTCTAGAGTGATTGGGTATACACGGATTGTGTTTTCGAAATGGAGTCATCTAGTGGAAGTTCGTATCGGAGTTCAACACTCCCCTCGTGAGGTAGTGCTCGAGAGCACAGAGACACCAGCAAAAATTAGCAAGGCCGTTGCAGATGCGATCGCCAATGATTCCCTTTTGAGCTTGACTGACGACAAAGGTCGAACCATCGTTGTCCCTGGAAACAAGATTGCATTCGTGGAAATTGGCGTTCAGTCAACTGGGCGTGTCGGATTCGCAACCGGGTCTAACTAGCAAGACCAATCTGGTCCATACGCCGTGCGTGTGCGACCGTTAATTTATTCACTAGGCCAGCTAACTCGGCTGCATTTACTGAGCCAAGAAATAGTTCTTGGAGCGCAGGTCGTGAGCCCGCAACAACTGTGGCTTGGGAAATCATTTCTCCCATCATGCGGCGCCCCCATAACGCCAGACGTCCTGCAATTTTGGGGTCCTGTGCAATCGCTGCTTTAACTTGCTCCAAAGCAAAGTCCGCAAGAGTGGTGTCCGACAACACATCGATCACCAAATTCGTAGTCTCAACATCTAAGTACATTGAAATTTCGCGATAAAAATCAGCCGCAATACCGTCGCCCACGTACGACTTCATCAGACCTTCTAACCAGTTGCGAGCTTCGAGATTGGCATGAAAATCATTAAGCGGCTTCACAAATGGTTGCATCGCTTCCAGCGGGTCTACTCCATTGGCCTGCAGATGACCGCACAGTCGTTCGAAATTGGCGTATTCCCGAGCAGCCATGGCAGCAAGTGTTACTTTGTCTGCCAAAGTGGGCGCCAAAGCAGCCCCTTGTGTAGTGCGCTCAAAACTCGTTAATTCGCCGTAAGCCAATACGCCGAGCAGGTCAATTACTGAAGGAGTGGTCACGACGCATAAGGCTATGCCAAGAACGACTACGATGGAACTTAACGGCGATTTTTCCTTATTGTGTCGCCCTATTCACTTGAGGTGTCACCATTCCTACTTTTGCCGAACTTGGCGTACCATCCGAAATCTGTGAGGCATTAGCCGAATCTGGCATTACTGACGCTTTTCAAATTCAAGAACTCACATTGCCCCTGGCAATGACGGGCAAAGACCTCATTGGTCAGGCTAAAACTGGAACGGGCAAGACTCTTGGATTCGGAATTCCGCTTCTGACCCAGGTCATCGGTCCACAATCGCCGGACTGGGCAGATTTTGCCAAAGCCGGAAAACCTCAAGCATTGGTGATTGTTCCCACTCGGGAACTAGCAATTCAGGTAGCCAGCGACTTAACCCAAGCCTCTAAAAAACTCGGAATTCGAGTGCTGAGCGTCTACGGCGGCAAGTCCTACGAGCCACAGATTTCTGCTTTGACTGAAGGTGTGGAAGTTGTTGTAGGAACACCTGGGCGACTCATAGACCTGAATAAGCAAAATTATTTAAATCTCGGTGCCGTAAAAGTTTTAGTCCTAGATGAAGCTGACGAAATGCTCGACATGGGGTTTTTGCCAGATGTTGAAACTTTGGTCAGTAAGTTGCCATCAACTCGTCAAACCATGCTGTTCTCAGCAACCATGCCGGGACAAATAGTTGCCCTGGCTCGTCGTTACATGACACAACCCACTCACATTCGGGCAACTGATCCAACAAGTGATTCCTCAATTGTTGATGCAATTGAACAACATGTGTGGCGTGCCCATCAAATGGATAAGCCCGAACTTATTGCTCGAGTACTTCAAGCCGAAGGTCGCGGATTAACAATGATTTTCTGTCGAACTAAGCGCGCAGCAAGCTCGCTAGCTGACGACTTAACATCACGTGGATTTGCCTGCGCTGCTGTTCATGGCGATCTAGGACAAGGTGCACGCGAACAAGCATTACGCGCTTTCCGCAGTGGCAAAGTTGATGTGCTTGTTGCTACTGACGTTGCAGCTCGCGGTATTGACGTTGCCGATGTGACACACGTCATCAACTATGAATGCCCCGAAGATGACAAAACTTATGTCCATCGCATCGGCCGAACAGGCCGCGCGGGAAATAGCGGTGTTGCCATCACAATGGTGGATTGGCCTGACACTGCTAGGTGGCAAATGATCAACCGGACTTTAGGGCTTGCGTTTCATGACCCATTAGAAACGTATTCCTCAAGCGAGCACGTTTATAAAGGTCTGAACATTCCCGAAGGAATCACAGGAGTTCTTCCGAATGCACAACGCACACGTGATGGCTTGGGAGCCGAACGCCTCGAAGACTTAGGTGAAACAGGTGTGCGAAAAAACAAGAGCTCACGCGATGGTGGCTCCTCACAAGGTCGGAGTTCATCGCAAGGAAATAAAGGGCGTCCTAGCGGACAAAAAACGCCATCTCGTTCGTCCGACAGTGCCGCACCGCGAACTGCCAGTAAGTCAGAGTCAGCAGAGCCGGCCAGTCGCCCACCTCGCAGTGAGCGCAATCGCTCACGCACACGGGCTACCGAGAAGTAGTTTCGGCGCTCGTGAGTTGCCACGTATCGAAAAGAGCCTGCTCCAAAAGGTCATTTGCCTGACTCACTGACAAAGGTTTCAGCTGGTCTGAATCAACAGGTTTACCTATGAGTAATTGGATAACGGGTCGGCGCAAGAAACTGGTCAACCCCATCACGATGCTGCGCCGCACTGATCCACTGCCCAGGTTGCGACTATCGTGATGTGCAATTGGAATGACAACTGCGCTTCCTGCTTTGGCAAGGCCTGAAGCTCCAGGACGCCACGAGCGGGGAGCGCCTTGCTCATTGATCTTGACGTCGCCCTCGGGATAGATCAAAATCACTTCGCCACGCTTCAGTGCATCGCGGGCTGCTTTGTACGCACCCCGTCCATCGAACTGATCTACCGGAATGATGCCACTGCCTTCACATACTTGCTTGGATACCGGGAAGTTCCACAAGTCCGACGTTCCCATAGGGCGAATGTGTCTCCGATGAGGGCACACACCTTCGCATGGTCCATCCGCTGTGAAACCCATGTTGTGCAACGTGCCGACTACCACAATCACATCAACAACAGTTGTATGGTTCACCACGATGATTGCAGGTCCAGGTCGGTCAAGGATTTCCAGATTCGCCTGGCCTTGCACTGACACCCGGCTGACTATTTTCGCTAAAGTTCCGAGAAATTTTCCTGGACCTACCATCTAGCGCACCGGTTCAAACTTTGTTGTGCGTTGCAGGCCGGCAGCGCGACCTTTTGCTGAAATAACTAGTGCCATCTTGCGGGAGGCTTCATCAATCATCTGTTCACCCAGCATTACCGCACCGCGAGCGCCGCCATCATGCGATGTGTAGTAGTCATACGCTTCCAGAATAAGTTCGGCATGATCAAAGTCATCTTGAGCAGGCGAAAATATCTCGTTGACGATTGCAATTTGATCTGGGTGTAAGACCCACTTACCATCAAGTCCCAGCGCAGCTGAGCGAAATGATGCAGTGCGCAATCCTGCACTATCTTTAATCCCCAGGTACGGACCATCAATAACCTGCTTGCCAAATGCTCGACCAGCAATAAGTAAGCGCATCAGCACATAATGATACGCATCACCTTCGGTATAACCATCTGGCTGTGCACCGACGATAAGACTGCGCATATTGATGCTTGCCATAAAGTCCGCAGGTCCAAAAACTAAAGTCTGAATTCGTGAATCACTTGCCGCAATAGCTTCAACGTTAATAAGGCCCAGCGCATCTTCAATTTGAACTTCGATTCCAATTGAACCTACGGGTAGATTCGCCTGTGCTTCCAAGCTGGCCAGCTGCGCACTCACAGACTCGATATCGTGTGCGCGTTGAACTTTGGGAACCATAACGCAATCAAATGTTCCCGGTGCTCCCAACACAATCTCGCGAAGGTCGTCATCGTGCCACGGTGATCCGATGGCATTTACTCGAACGCTGATAGTTCCCTGTCGGAAACCGCCGTCGTTGAGGGCCTTGACAACATTGTCCCGAGCCACAACCTTTGCCACTGCAGAAACTGAATCTTCGAGGTCCAAGAAAACGGCATCCGTATCAAGAGTCCTCGCCTTCTCGAGCATGCGAAGGCTGCTGCCTGGTACCGCCAAGGTAGAACGACGAGCAGGTGGGCTTTGCTGCTTAGTCATAGCGATCTCCTTATTGGCGTGTAGGGGAAGCCTACTTCAGGTCGTTGGAGGGCAGAAAGGGCAGCAATTTAGCGGTAACCTGCCATTGTGACAACATCACCGACCCGCGTTTACCTGGCCAGACTGGCCGGGACTGCTGTGTTTGACCCAGCAGGTGACCAAGTCGGAAAAATACGTGACTTTGTTGTTACTACCCGCGGTTCTGGCCGAGCGCCATCAGTTTTTGGTTTAGTTGTTGAAGTTGCTCCACGTCGTCGAATTTTCGTACCCATGACTCGGGTCACAGCGATTGATCCTGGAAGTGTTGTGACCAGTGGCGTTGTGAACCTACGCCG
The DNA here is from genome assembly GCA_037131045.1 of Actinomycetes bacterium. Taxonomy (GTDB): domain Bacteria; phylum Actinomycetota; class Actinomycetes; order S36-B12; family UBA5976; genus UBA5976. The sequence continues at coordinate 7,776 of JBAXRV010000011.1, read as the reverse complement.
ATTTGAGCGTCGCGCAGGTGAACGTCTCGTCATCGCAGAGCTCCTTGATTTACGTGTCACCGTGCAACAATCTGGTGAACGGGTATCCGTTCAAGACATTGCGATGACTCAAGACCGATCACGTGAGTGGTTGATTTCGCGAATCTTCGTGCGCAAAGGCGGTTCGGGTTTTGCTCGCCGAGGTCCAACACTGACTCTGGACTGGAATGAAGTTACTGGTCTACTTGAAGACACCGGCGAACAAGGTGTCGATTCATTATTAGCGTCTATCGAAACGATGCGTGCGGCCGACCTGGCAAACCTGATTCAAGAACTTCCTGCCAAGCGACAGCTCGAATTAGTTAGTGGTCTCGATGTTGAAAAGCTTGCGGATGTGTTCGAAGAACTTCCAGAAGACTTGCGAGTCGAAATTATGTCGGCACTTGGACTTGAACGCGCAACAAATGTGTTGGAAGAAATGGATCCCGATGACGCCGCCGATTTGCTCAGCGAGTTGCCACCTGAACAAGCTGCAGAATATCTGGATGCAATGGAACCCGAAGAAGCCGAAGACCTACGACGGCTTCTTGCATACGACGATTTCAGCGCCGGTGGCATGATGACAACCGAACCAATCGTGTTGTCGCCCGATGCCACAATTGCTGAGGCGCTTGCTCGAGTACGCATGCCAGAACTTTCGCCTGCTCTGGCTTCTCAGGTGTACGTAGCTCGTCCGCCGCTTGAGACACCGACTGGTCGATACATCGGAGTTGCTCATGTGCAGCGGCTTTTGCGCGAACCCCCATCACGCCTAGTCTCGGCAGTTCTGGATACTTCGCTGGAACCGATTGGTCCGAGTGCATCGTTAAGTCAAGTTGCCCGTTATTTTGCAACATACAACTTGGTAGCGCTGCCTGTTGTAGACGAGAATGATCATCTCATTGGCGCTGTCACCATTGACGATGTTATTGACCACATGTTGCCTGAAGACTGGCGCGAAACCGAGATAGACGAGGAGGGCTGACAATGGCACGAGATGAACGACGTGGACCACGTCTGGATCAGCCACTCGAGCGCACTCGATCTTTGCGTCCAAGTGTTGATTCAGAAGTAGCAGGTCGAGTGAGCGAGCGAGTTGCGCGATTCCTGGGCTCATGGCGCTTTCTTGGCTGGATGACTCTTGCGATCATTGCTTGGATTGTGTGGAATATCGCCGCACCCGCAGACCTGCGGATTGATCCATTTCCATTTTTGTTTTTAACTTTGGCGTTATCGCTACAGGCTTCTTACGCCGCACCCTTGATTCTGCTTGCCCAGAATCGTCAGTCTGACCGCGATCGGGTGCAGTTCCAAGAAGACCGCGAGCAGACCGAGCGCTTACTCGCTGACTCGGACTACTTAACGCGCGAAATTGCTGCGCTTCGACTTGCGCTCGGTGAAGTCGCAACGCGTGATTACTTACGTGGTGAATTAAGAGGTTTACTCGAAGAGTTCAACCAGCTGCTGAACGTAGCTGACGAACAACACAAGAACGACTAATTCGTCTCGTCAGGAGATTTCATGTCAATTTCATTAGAAGCTGTTCACGTAGCGCTGGGTACTGTTATCGACCCGGAAATCAAGCGCCCGATTACGGATGTTGGCATGGTGAAGTCTGTCGACATTCAAGGCTCCCAAGTCACAGTTGGCGTGTACCTGACTATCCAGGCATGTCCGATGCAAGACACGATTGTGACTCGGGTGAAAGATGCTGTAACTAAAGTCGCTGGCGTTGACTCTGTCATTGTGGATCTCGATGTCATGAACGATGAACAAAGAAAAGAATTACGCGAAAAACTACAAGGTCCCACAAAAGAAATCCGGTTCAACCAGCCTGGATCACTCACAAAAATTTACGCCATCGCATCTGGCAAGGGTGGAGTTGGAAAGTCATCTTTAACAACCAATCTTGCCGTAGCACTTGCAGCCGACGGATTAACTGTGGGGATTGTTGATGCTGACATTTACGGGCACTCCATTCCTGACATGCTTGGTATTACGACAGCACCAGTGCGCATTGATGAAAACATGATGATGCCACCAAGCGCTCATGGCGTAAGTGCAATGTCGATGCTTCCATTCAAACGGCAAGGACGTCATGAGCCCGTTGCAATGCGTGGGCCAATGTTGCACCGCTACCTGGAATCATTTTTAAGTGAAGTGTGGTGGGGCGATCTAGACATACTGCTACTCGATTTACCGCCAGGCACTGGAGACATTGCAATCAGTACAGCGCACCTACTGCCGCAAAGCGAACTCATCATTGTCACCACGCCGCAATCAGCGGCTGCAGACGTGGCAATCCGTGCTGGAATGCTCGCACCAAGTGTTAAGCAACGCATCGCAGGTGTGATTGAAAATATGTCAAGCTTTGCGTGCCCACACTGCGGTGAACCCATTGACATTTTTGGTTCCGGCGGCGGAACGATGGTCGCACACACTCTGACTGAAGCAGTGGGATCGAATGTTCCATTACTCGGAAAGATTCCATTTGATCCGAACTTGCGGGTTGATGGCGACAGCGGAATTCCATTTGTCTTGGAACATCCAGATTCACCGGCTGCTCATGAAATCCGCACCATTGCTCATACGCTCGCAAGTAAGCCGCGCGGCTTGGCAGGAATGAACCTTGGGATTTCGCCAGCGCGCAACTAAGTAACGTCGGGATCGAAAACCGCACGCACGCCAGATGCTGGGAAGACGGATCTAGACTGCGGTGGCAGTTGGGTTCCAGATTCGCCAACAACACCATTGACCACATCAGCGAAAATTGCCCTGGGAGTAAATGATTGCAGGTCTGAAATGGTTTTTGTTACTGAACTAGATTCCATATTCAGATCGGCCATCGCTTTGCTTGCCTGGGTTCGTAGACTCCTGACTGCTCGCGCGGCTTTAGCGCTCATGTCAGGAAGACGTTCAGGGCCAAACACAATCAGTGCGAGCAACGCGATGAAAAAGAGTTCAGGAATTCCAATTCCAAAAAACACAGGCCATCACCTATTTCGTTGCTTCTGAACCCAACACCACTTGCACGTCAGATCCACCCTTACGGTTTAAGGTCACGGTATCACCAGCAGCATGCGCTCTAATCCGAACAACCAATTCCGCACCATCAGCAATGCGATGTCCATCAATGCCCGTCACAATATCTCCGGTTTTCAAATCAGACTTTGACGCTGGACCGCCAGGAGTGATGGATGCAATTTTTGCTCCCAATCCCACATAGGCCATGTCAATTGAGATACCGACCACTGGGTGAGTGGATGTTCCAGTTTTCATCAGCTCTTCAGCCACTCGCTTGGCCTGATTGATAGGAATCGCGAATCCAAGTCCGATGTTTCCAGTTTGGCCGCCGAGTGAGCCTCCAAGACTGGCAATGGCAGAATTTACGCCAATTACTTGTCCCACTGCATTAAGCAACGGTCCACCAGAGTTGCCAGGATTGATTGCCGCGTCAGTTTGAATTGCGTTAATGAACGACGATGCAGTCTGGTCGCCCGCAGTGACTGGACGGTTCAGCGCTGACACAATCCCGCTAGTTACAGTCCCACTCAATCCAAGCGGTGAACCGACAGCGATTGTCGCGTCGCCGACGACAACATCATCACTGTTACCTAATTGCGCAACGGGTAAATTGCCGCGTTCAATTTTTATTACTGCCAGGTCGTAGGAACTGTCTGTACCAACAACTGTCGCGTCCTCTTGGGATTCGTCTTGAAAATTGACAACAATCTTTGAACCCACACCTGCACCTGACGCAACGTGGTTATTCGTCAAAATATACGACTCGTTGGAGTCACTTCGGATAATAAAACCAGATCCAGTTCCAGAAGCAGTTGGAGACGTGACACTGATTGACACAACTGTTGGCAACACCTTCGCTGCGATTCCGGCAATCGAGCCATCAGGACGCGGCGAAGTATCGCCATGTGTTGACGGCAGAACGATCGAAGAGTGCGAGCCGAAATTACTCGAAGACGCAACAGCAAAGGAACCTATTCCGGCAAGTAGCCCGCTGAGCACTCCAGCGATAATTGCGGTGCGCGTAGAACTGGACTTCTTATCAGAACTGGTCGTAGTCGCAGAAGATGGTGCCATCTGTGACTGAACACTTGTTGGAAATACGTATGTTGGTACCACTGCGACTGGCATGGCGGGCGAAGCGGTACTGTCCTGGTCGCCTTCTTCTGTCGGTTCTGATCCGCTTGTTGAAATAAAATCATGTCCGTCAGCCACAAATGAGGTCGGCTGGGAATGCGCAGACTCAGTAGTGTCACCAAGTCCAACGCCCGGAAGTTCCCCGAGCAGCAGTGAACTTGCTGCGGGTGCAGGTTCTTCATTCTGGCTAGTCAATTGCCCAGGACTCGTATAGTTGCCAAACGCAGGTGGGATGGCTTCAACGGGCGGGTTCTGCTCCGACTCAAATTCACCTGGCGTCAGGGTCATCGATTATTCCTTCCAACTATGACCACTTTAAATAACACGGTCTAGGTCTCTATTGTGACGCATAAAAACCGCCGGAAACTCCTACGGTGCCAGTCTTCACGGAACCTTAACAAGAGCCGTACTCTTGCTTTATGGCCCCGACCGATCCACGCATTCTGGCAATCCACAAGGCTTCGTGGGATTTTGCCGAAAATTGGAATGAACAAGATTCCATTCGCGAACATGCCCGCGGCAAAGCCGCCGAAATTGGGTGCACTGCCGTGACCGCGGGTGCAGGAAGTTTGCTGCGCACATTAGCGGCCGCCGTGAAAGCACACACAGTTGTCGAGATTGGAACCGGTGCAGGAGTTTCTGCGCTGTGGCTACTCGAAGGTATGAATCCAGATGGCGTACTTACCAGCGTGGACATTGAAGCCGAGCACCAGCTCATTGCTAAAGAGGCATTCACGCAGGCAGGCATAAATCCCAACCGCGTTCGCCTCATTAACGGTCGGGTTGATGAAGTCATCGAACGCCTCACTGAGTCTGCGTACGACTTAGTTTTCATCTCAGGTAAACCTGCTGAACTCGAAGCCAACATTCAACGCGCCGAGAAACTCCTTCGTAAAGGTGGTTTGCTCATTGTTGATCGTGCGCTGTGGCACGATCGCGTTGCAGACCCAGCCCAACGTGATGCGCAAACCGTTGCCATGCGCCAGGCCGTTGAAGGCATGGTCAGCAACGAGGCCTTCATCAGTTCACTGATTCCTTTAGGCAGCGGCCTCATGGTCAGTGTCAAGAAATAATGAGCGTCATGGCACACAACAAAAAGAGGGACGATTCTTTCGAATCATCCCTCTTTAAGTCTTGGACTTATTTTTTAGGCATCCCACTAATGGTGTCTGCTAGGACTGCTCCCAGGTCTTTGACTTCTTGAGCGTTGAGCTCAACGACTAGACGGCCGCCGCCCTCAAGAGGAACTCGAAGCACATAGCCTCTACCTTCTTTTGGACATTCCAATGGCCCGTCACCGGTACGGGGCTTCATTGCCGCCATGTCGGTCCCCTTTCGCCGTCTTCACACGTCACGTTTGTGGTGCAATTCTTAGGTTCCTATTATCTCGCACAACGGGACTGTTGCGAAATCCGCCGACCACTAAAACTCCTGATAAAACACGATTCACAATGTGAAACCTACCCATATCGGGGATTACAGGGTCCCGGCCTCGACTAACCGAGCAAATGACTTCAGTGAGGCCCGTACGCCACCCAGAAACAATGGTCGCAGTAACGCGAAACCAATTGCGCCGATCTTGCCAAGCGGAATGCGTAAGTCCTCGCTCCATACAAATCGGCAACGAGACTCCCCTAGCGCTTGGATTAAGAAGGTTCCTGTGCCCATCACGACCTTTCCTGTGTGGTCGACATCGCAACGGTACGGTGGCTCCCAGCGAGTGATGGTCATCGTGTCTAGAAAGCCGATTGGTCCGATACCAGTGAATGCCGATATGCGACCGCCTACTTCTTGTGCCGCGCCATCAACACCATTGACTTTCGTGCCGAGCATCCATTGACTTTGGGCCGGCCAATTCGTGATCCCGCGCCAAACCTGTTCGGCGCTGGCATTGATCTCGATAGATAGTTCTACGTGTTCCATGGCTAGATGGGTAACGAGGGTGAGGCGTCTTCCTCTCCTGCACCCATGATGATTCCGTTTTCATCCACAATTTGTCTGCGACGCGCTTGCGCCTTAATCAAGATCTCAATTGCTTCATCAACATCATCCGTAATGTGAAAGATATCCAAGTCAGTGGCCGAAACCTTCCCATCGCGAGCGACCGTGTTTTTGAGCCACTCAATAAGCGGGCTCCAGAAACTTGTTCCCATCAGCACTAATGGAAACGATGTGAGCTTCTTTGTTTGAATCAAAGTTAACGCCTCAAATAATTCATCAAAGGTGCCAAATCCCCCAGGGAAAACCACAAACCCTTGCGCGTACTTAACAAACATAGTTTTGCGAACGAAGAAGTATCGAAAATCAATTCCAAGTTCAACAAACTCATTCATACTTTGCTCAAACGGCAACTCAATGCCAAGTCCCACTGAAATTCCGGGGCCATCGTTACAACCACGATTCGCAGCTTCCATAATCCCTGGACCGCCACCCGTGATCACGTTGTAACCAAGTGTGGACAGTTTGGCAGCAAGTTCCAAAGCCATGCGATATTCCACGTGGTCACTTGGGGTACGAGCACTTCCAAAGATGCTAAATGAAGGACCAAGTTCAGCTAGCGCGCCAAACCCATTAACAAATTCCGATTGAATCCGCATAACTCGCCAGGGATCTTGATGAACCCAATCTGCATCACCATGACTGTCGAGCAACCTCTGGTCGGTTGTTCCTGGTTTACGGGCATGACCCCGACGCAATACTGGTCCTTGCCGCAGGCCGTCTTTGGGATCTTTGGCCGTGGTCATGTTGTCTCCTAAGTACCGGTGAGCCAGGCAGTGACACGCGCATCACACGTATGCAAGTGCTCTACCGGAACGTGCTCATGTCTAGCATGCGCTAAATTCGGATCGCCTGGGCCCATGTTCACTGCAGGCACACCCATTGCATAAAACCGCGCCACATCGGTCCAACCAAACTTCGGTGCAACCTGACCACCACAGCGATTCACAAGATCTGCCAATGCTGGGCGATCAAGACCGGGCATGGCACCGGCACTGTTGTCCAGAATCGAGACCTCGAATCCAGAGAAAATATCACGAACATGTGCTTCTGCTTGTGAAGCGGTCACATCTGGGGCATACCGGTAGTTGACATTCAAGGTCACTTCGTCGGGAATGATGTTGTTTGCTACACCACCAGAAATTTTTACGGCATTTAATCCTTCGCGATATTCCAGACCATCAATCGAGACCACGCGCGGCTGATATTCGTTAAGTATCGATATCGCTTCACCGAGTGCATGAATTGCGTTTGTGCCGCGCCATGAACGAGCGCTATGGGCACGGGTTCCACCAGCTGTAACCAGGGCAACCAAAGTGCCTTGGCAGCCAGCCTCAATTGCTGCGTTGCTGGGTTCTAACAACACAGCAACATCTGCGGCGAGCAGGTCAGGCCGTTGTGCTGCGATGAGAGTTAGCCCATTACGAGCGCTTTCGATTTCTTCGCATTCATAGAAGATATACGTCACATCAAAAATTGGATCTGTGATATGAACCGCTGCGCGCAGTGCAACAGCAACTCCGCCCTTCATGTCGCAACTTCCTAAACCGAAAATGACATCAGAGTCGACCAACTCACCCGTCGGTAACACAGAACCGGCAG